>NZ_JBFUJJ010000009.1:0-220654 GCF_056401435.1 Arthrobacter sp. P4_F10 | reverse complement strand
GCGCCGGGGCGGGGGCCGCCTGCGCCTGCTGCCGGACGGGGACCACCCGGACGGGGGCCGCCTGCGCCTGCTGCGGGGCGCGGACCACCGGGGCGTTCACCCTCGGTGCGGCTTCCGCCCGGACGGGGCATGCCCTGGGACGGAGCGAACGGGTTGTTGCCCGGACGCGAGGGACGATCGTTGTCGCCGCCGCGGCCGCGGGGCATGCCCTGGGACGTGGCGAAGGGGTTGTTGCCGGGACGGGGACCGCCCGGACGCGGTGCAGAACCGCCCTGGCGTGCCGGAGCAGCCGGGGTTTCAGCCTTGGGGGCCGGACGCGCGCCGGGCTTGATGCCCGTCGAGGGAGCAGCCGGGGCCTGGGCAGCGGGGGCTGCCGGAGCCTGGGCGGCGGGGGCTGCCGGAGCGGCGGGCGCAGCGGCAGGTGCCGCAGCGGCCGGAGCCGGAGCTTCAGCCTTGGGTTCCGCAGCCTTGGGCGCAGCGGGGCCAGGCGCAGGCGCCGGACGGGTCGCTGCCGGGCTGGCAGATGCCTGGGGGGCGGACGCCGGAGCTTCGGACTTCGAAGCTGCGGGGGCGTCGGGGAAAGCGTTGCGCAGTTTCCGCACAACGGGAGCCTCGATAGTTGACGAGGCGGAGCGAACGAATTCGCCCAGTTCCTGCAGTTTGGTTACTGCATCTTTGGAAGTAATACCGAGCTCTTTAGCAAGCTCATGTACGCGGACCTTGGCCACATTTCTCCTGTCTCGGTCCGCACCGAGCCAGGCACGAACCGTCTACTTCTTACTGCGGGCCTCCGCCGCGAATGCAGCTGAAAGGCCCATTGCAGAGCGCAACAAAGTTGTCATCGTTGCGCACTCATCGCTGGGAACTCATCGGGTTTCCATCAGTTTTCTGACCCGCTTTCAGGTTGGACGGTTGTTGCTGCGGTCACCGGGGTGCCCACGGCTTCCGTGCCGGCAGTGATCCGGCGTTCCACATCAGCTGTACCGGCTGCGCCCTTGAGGGCGCGACCGAACGCTCGACGTTTGACCGCCAGTGCCAGGCACTTTTCGCTGGGGTGCAGCCATGCTCCCCGGCCAGCCATCCGGCGTCGTTCATCCACCACGACGGCGGACGAACCACCGGCGCCGGCGACGAGCCGGAGTAACTCCGACCGCGACCCTTTTTGTCGGCATCCGATACAAGTGCGCTGCGGCTGATTCCCGAGGTGTTGCACATGTGCCACGTTCGAGTATCTTCCTGCCCGTACAACTGCTTGGTGAATCACCGCGTCCCGGGAATCTGGGAAAACCCAGACGCGCCAAAGACACACGGATACCGGCCGTTAGGCGCGGTCATCTTCTATTCTAGCCCCTCCGGCGCCCGAGTCCCGAACCCAGGCGTGCCGGTCAGCTCGGAAATCACGGCTGACCCGTGAGAGTGCACACGCTCACCGGGCCACGACGGCGGCCCGGCGCCTGTGTTCGTGTGCTGCGCGCTTGCGAGCTATTTGCCGGTGTTGACGGCGGCGTCGGAGACGATGTCGATTCGCCATCCCGTGAGCTTGGCGGCGAGACGGGCGTTCTGGCCCTCCTTGCCGATGGCCAGGGAGAGCTGGTAGTCGGGAACGACCACCCGTGCAGAACGGGTCGCCTCGTCGGTGATCGTGACCGAGTTCACGCGCGACGGCGAGAGGGCGCTGGCGATGAAGGTCGCCGGATCGTCGTTGTAGTCAACGATGTCGATCTTTTCGTCGTTCAGTTCCGTCATGACCGCCCGGACACGAGAACCCATTTCACCGATGCAGGCACCCTTGGCATTCACGCCGGGAGTGTTTGCCTTGACGGCGATCTTGGTGCGGTGGCCGGCCTCGCGGGCAAGCGCCACGATCTCGACCGAACGGTCCGCGATCTCGGGAACTTCGAGTTCGAAGAGCTTCCGGACGAGCCCGGGGTGGGAGCGGGACAGCGTGATGGACGGGCCCTTGGTGCCGCGGTGGACGTCGATCACGAAGGCGCGCAGCCGGTTGCCGTGGATGTACTTCTCGCCGGGAACCTGCTCGGGCGGCGGCAGCAGCGCCTCCACCGTGCCCAGGTTGACCTGGATCATGTGCGGGTTGTTGCCCTGCTGGATGGTGCCGGCCACGAGCTCACCTTCACGGCCCTTGAACTGGCCCAGCACGTTGTCGTCCTCAGCGTCCCGAAGGCGCTGCAGAATGATCTGCCGCGCGGTGCTCGCCGCGATGCGTCCGAAGCCGGCGGGGGTGTCCTCGAATTCGCCGATCGGGGCGCCGTCGTCGTCGATCTCGGTGGCCCAGATGGTCACGTGGCCGCTCTTGCGGTCGAGCTCGGCACGGGCCTTTTCGAAGGCGCCGGGGGTCTTGTGGTAGGCCACCAGCAGGGCCTGCTCGATCGTCGGAATCAGGAGATCCAGCGGGATTTCACGCTCACGCTCCAGAAGTCTCAGCGCGCTCATGTCAATATCCATCAGGCCTCCTCAGAAGGTCCATTGTTTGCTTTTTCCAGACCGGCCTCTTCGAGGTGGCTGAACTCTATCTCGACTTTTCCGCTGCGGATCCTGTCGAAAGGAAGCTTGACGGGTTCACCCTGTTTGGGTTTCATGCCCTTCTTGACGGCAATTTCCGGGACGAGGGTGACTCCCCCATCATCCACGGACTGGACCCTGCCGGTGACGTTGTCACCCTGGATCACGTTCACGTTGACCATCCGTCCGCGGGCGCGGTGCCAGTGCCGCTCCTCCGTCAGTGGACGTCCGACGCCGGGTGAGGAGACCTCGAGCTCATAGGGACGCGCGTCCATGCTGGGGTCGTTGTCCAGGGTGTCGGAGAGGGTCTTGGAGATCTCCGCGATGACGTCGAGCCCGACGCCGCCGGTCTCCTCCTGCGGCAGGTCCACCACTACGTGGACCACCCGGTTGGCGCCGGCGACATGGATGGAAACGTCCTCCAGATACAGCCGGTTCGCCAGCACTGCGGGTTCCAGGAGTGCGTGAAGGCGCTCGGCCTCGACATTTTGAACGGGTGCGGCTTCAGCCTTCCCCGTCCCGGTCCGGTCTGTTGAAGTCGTGGCTTCTGCGTTCGTCATGATGCCGGCCGCCTCCCGCTAGATAATGTTGTGTGTACTAGCCTAGCGATTTTCCGGGCGGCGTGGTGCACGTGTTCCGGGCCGGCATGACAACATGGTCTGTTGTGAACGACGACACCAGGGAAAAGCGATGGCAGGATCACTTTCCCCGGTCGCTCCCCCGCTACGTTCTGCTGTTGTGCCTCGCCCTGGTGGTGGTGAGCCTGGGGGTGGTCCTGATGCCGGCCCGGCCGCCGGAACCTGCGGATCCGCCCTTTTCCGAACAGGCGCGCGCCGCCGCACTGGCAGAAACCGTGCGGTTGAAGGACGCTGGCAGCCAGCTTGGCACCGCGAAGCAAGACGGTTCAAAACACAGCTCGGCGGGCAGCACGGACGTCCCTTCGGCCGGTGCCGGGAACCCTGCCATCGAACGGACTGTGACCTTGCTGACAACCCAGGCGCAGGCCCTGCTGGCACCGGGGGAAAGTCCTGCGGACGCAGCCAGCGCAGCGGCCGCTGACTCCGGCCGGGCAACGCCCCCGGCCCCGGCAACCTCCTCCGCCTCAACGGCTCCGTCCGTTTCCGGCCAGACCAGTGCCGGCCAGACCAGTGCCGGCCAGACCAGTGCCGGCCAGTCCAGTGCCGGCCAGTCCAGTGCCGGAGCGACCGCCGCACCCCTGCCTTCGACCGCCGCCGGGCTCGTGGCGGCTCTCGCGGACAGCGGGAACCAGCGCCTCGCAGACGCTGCCGTGGCCGACGGCGGCATTGCACGGCTGTTGGCTGCAGTCGGCACCGCCCAGCTGCTGCAGGCTACCGCCCTCGCCGCCGGCACCGGGACGGCGGCGCCGGCCGTCGACGTGGCCGCACCGCGGCTGTCCGGCACATGCCCGTCCCCGTCCGCGACTCCGCAATCCGGTGCCGCCGAGTCCTCCGCCGGGCAGCCCGGTCCCGGGCAGTCCTCGGCAGGGCAGTCCGCGGCCGCGGCCGCGGCCGGCCTCGGCGGTGCCCTGGCGGCGGTGGTCCGGACCGAAGCGCAGACCATCTACGGCTACCAGGTGGCGCTGCCCCGGCTCGGCGGCGCCGCGGCGAAATCCGCGGCCGAGGAACTGGCCCGCCATGACGCGCTCCTCGGCGGCGCGGAATTGCTGAGCCGGCTGCACTGCTCCACTGTTCCGCCGCGGGAGGCCGGCTACACGCTGGGTCAGTCCTTCCTGGCCTCCCCAGCCGCCGGCCTCGGCAGCCTGGAGGCCGCCGCGCTGCCCGCGTACGGCGACCTCGTGGCCCTGAGCGAAGGTGAGACCCGGCAGTGGGCCATCGCGGCCCTGCTCGGTGCCGGGAAGCGGGCCGTGCTGTGGGGCACGGATCCCGGCGCCCTGCCGGGCCTTGACCCCGCCACGCTGCCGGGCCTGGAACCCACCACGCCGCCGTCACAGCCGGCAAACTGAGCACGCGACCAAGCCTCGGCTTATTTTGGTTAGCCTCGGAATACTGGCATGCCTTTGGCCGGGGTGATTTGCTGTAGTCATGGACACGACCGGCGCCGCAACCCTGCACGAGAACGAGCCGCACCACAACGACATCGCGCACCGCCTCAACTGGCTCCGCGCGGGCGTCCTGGGGGCCAATGACGGCATCGTCTCGGTCGCCGCGATCGTCGTCGGTGTCGCCAGCGCCACGACGGACACCGGGCCGATCCTGGTCGCGGGCGTCGCAGGCGTCGTGGGCGGCGCCATCTCGATGGCCCTCGGCGAATACGTCTCCGTCAGCAGCCAGAAGGACAGCCAGCACGCCTTGATCGAGAAGGAGCGCCGGGAACTTGCGGAACAACCCGAGGAGGAGCTCGAGGAACTCGCCGCGATCTACCAGGGCAAAGGATTGAGCCCCGCGACGGCACGGACGGTGGCCAAGGAGCTCACGGCACACGATGCCCTCGGCGCGCACCTCTCAGCCGAACTCCACATTGACGAAACCGACATCGTGAGTCCGTGGCACGCGGCGTTCGCTTCTGCCATCGCTTTCCTCATTGGCGCGATCCTGCCCATGCTGGCCATCCTGCTCCCGCCGGAAAACATCAGGATCCCGCTGACCTTCGTGGCCGTGCTCGTAGCATTGGCGGCCACCGGCGCCGTCGGCGCGTGGATAGGCGGCGGCTCGAAGCTCAGGGCAGCCATCCGCGTGGTGATTGGCGGCGCCGTGGCGCTGGTGGCCACGTTCGCGATCGGCAGCGCGCTCGGCGCGAGCGGCATCGTCTAAGCCCGCTGCGCCCAACCTGACACACCCGCCAAGCCTGCATCAAGCACTCCGGCACCTACGATAGGTCCCGTGAGCCCCATCCCAGTCGTCCCCATCCCGCCCGATCTTTCCCGCCGCTACTCCCGCACGCCTGACGGACGTGCCTGGCTGGCATCACTTCCCGGCCTGATCGGACACTTCCTCGATCAGTGGGAGCTTCTGCCGGATCTGGAGCCAGGCGCCCTTCCGTGGAACGGTCACGGCGGCGTCGTCATCCCCGTCCGGCGCAGGGACGGGGACGGATCCGGCGGCAACGGCAGCCTGGCTGTGCTGAAGGTGGCCTTCCCGCATGAGGAGGCCACCCGCGAACACCACGCCCTCGCCCTGTGGGGAGGCCATGGCGCCGTCAGGCTCCTGGCCGCCGACGCCGGATCCTGCGTCCTGCTCCTGGAGCGCCTGGATGCCTGCCGCTCCCTCCTGGATGTCCCTTTGGAAACGGCGGTGACGGTGTGGGGCGGCGTGGTCCGCCAGCTCAGCGTGGTCCCCGATGACCGGCCCGGGTGGCAGGAAATCGACCACGTGGCGGCCCGGGCCGAACAGTGGAGCGATGAACTCCCCGCGACGTGGGAGCAGCTGGCGCGGCCGTTCCCCCGGTGGTTGCTCGAGGCAGCGCTTGAGGTCTGCCAGACCCGCGGCGCCGTGGGCAGGCGGTCAGGCAAGGACGTCCTGGTCCACGCGGACCTGCACTACTTGAACATCCTCGCCCGGCCCGGTGTGCCGGGACCGGGCGCCCGTCAGGAAGCACCGGCGGGGCTGGAACCGTACGCTGCGATCGATCCCCAGCCCATGATCGGCGAGGCCGAATTTGCCGTGGCCCCCGTGCTGTGGAACAGGCTCCGCGAGTTGCCGCAGCAAGATCCCGCACGGGCCCTGCTCGCACGTTGCGGGGATTTCAGTGCGGCCGCCGGTCTGGACGCCGAGACCGCCCGGCAGTGGAGCCTGGTCCGCGAGGTGGGGAACTCCCTGGGGTACGCCTCGCAGCGTCACCACGACGGCGATCTGGCCCGTTCGCTGTGGGTGGCGAGTACGCTGGCGGGCCGGACGCTTCCCGGCCTGCCCGCTCCGCAGGAGCTGCCCGGACCGGGCGAGGACCCGGCCCACTGGGCGGCGGATCGGCGCTAGGGCCGGCCCGTTCCAGAGGCATTTCACCTTCCGGGGTCTTTAGGCTCTTCCCCGACTGGGGGTCCCGGGGAGAAGGCTGGATGCATGCACGATTCCCCTGGCGGGCGCTCAGCCGCCGACCCCGGTGGGCAGGAGTACCGGAACAATGACGATCCGTTCCTCCGGTATGCGGCCCGCTTCGGGCGGCCGATCGGGGACGTCAGGACCATGCTCCGCACCCCGGACGCTGCTCCTGCCGCGATTGCCCGCGCGCTCGGGCTCCCCGCGGCAGCGGCCGAGGGACCGGCCTCGTTTTTCGCCGATTTCTCCGCGCCGCGCGGAACCCGGCACATCCGGGTCTGCGGCGCAGCCGCCTGCTTCGCGGCGTCCGGAGGCAGGCACATGGCGGACGTGGAGGCTGCCCTGGGAGTGGAGGCGGGGAACCGAAGTTCGGACGGCGCCTTATCACTCCAGGAAGTGCGTTGCCTCGGCTACTGCTTCTGCGGACCGGCAGCCCTCGACGGCGAGAACGCGTGTGCCGGGGCCGACCTGCCGGCTCAATTGCTGGGAACGTCACCGCAGAAAGCCCCGCCCATCCCGGTGTACCGGGACAGTACGTTCCCCGTAGTGACCGCCGGACTGCTCGGAGCGTCGACACCTTGGTCGGTCTGGCCCGCCGTCGTGGCCTCAGGAACACCCGAAGCTGTCCTCAGCCAGGTCGAATCCGCCCGGCTGAAGGGACGGGGAGGGGCCGGCTTCCGCGTCGCCGCGAAATGGCGGGCCGCACTGGAGCACCCTGCACCGCGGGTGGTCGTGGCAAACGGCGATGAGGGCGACCCCGGTTCCTTTGCGGACCGCTTGCTCATGGAACGGGACCCGCACCGTGTGCTCGAAGGTCTTGCCCTTGCCTGCTTCGCCGTCGGTGCAGCCACCGGCGTCGTGTTTGTCCGCTCAGAGTATCCCGACGCGGTCGCCCGCCTGCAGGAAGCGCTGCTCGAGGCACGCACTGCCGGGCAGTTCGGCCCGGACGTGGGAGGCAGCGGATTCAGCCTGGAGGTCCACGTAGCTGTTGGCGCAGGGTCGTACGTCTCCGGTGAGGAAACGGCCCTGCTGAACGGGCTCGAAGGTCTGCGCGGCGTCGTGCGGCCCCGTCCGCCGTTTCCCACCGCGCGCGGACTCCACGGCTGGCCCACGGTGGTCAACAACGTGGAAACCCTCAGCGCGGTGCCGTGGATAGTGCAGCACGGCGGACCAGCGTACGCGGCGATGGGGACCGCGGATGAAGCCGGCACAGTGGTCGCTTGCCTGTCCGAACGGTTCCTCCGGCCCGGCGCCTACGAGGTGGAGATCGGCACGCCGGTGAGGCGGATCGTGGAGGATCTCGGCGGCGGCCTTCGGGACGGTGCAACACTGCGCGCCCTTCAAATCGGCGGACCCCTAGGCGGCTTCGTCGGCCCCGAGGACATGGATGTGCCGCTGAGTGATGCCGCGCTGACCAGGCACGGAGCAGCCCTCGGCCACGCAGGAATCGTCGCCTTCGATGACAGGCTGTCCGGCAGCCAAGTGCTGCGGAACCTGTGGGACTTTGCCGCCGCGGAGAGCTGCGGCCAATGCTCGCCCTGCCGGGTGGGGGCATGGCGCGGCCGGGCCTTGTCGGAGCGGCCGGATGACCAGGACATTCGCCGCGAACGCAGCGAAGTGCTGCGCACAATGGCGGCGGGCAGCCTGTGCGCTTTCGGCCGCCGGGTGCCGGCCGCGGTGCGAAGCCTCGCCCGCGTCTACGGACTGGATGGATGGCGGTCGTGAAACTCCTGGTCGACGGCCGTCAGGTCGAGGTTGCCGCCGGTGCTACGGTGCTCGACGCGGTGCGGGCGGCCGGCCTGGCCCTCCCGACGCTGTGCCACGATGACCGGCTCACAACGGTGGCCTCGTGCCGGACGTGCCTGGTCGGCATCACCGGCCGCGGTCCGGCGGCCGCCTGCAGCACCCCGGCCGAGGACGGACTGCGCATCACTGTCGAGGCGTCCCGGGCGATGCGGCGTGAGGCCCTGCGGGCCATCGTCGCGGGGCTGCCCGCCCGGGCGCTGGATGTCCCCGCCGACCGCAGCGAACTGGTCCGGCAATGCGCCGATTACGGGGTGACTGCCCCGGCCGGTTCGGTCGTGCCACCGGAGCGCGGAGTTGACCACTCCCACCCGTACGTCAAGCTTGACCGCGACCTCTGCATCGCCTGCGGGCGGTGCGTCCGCGCGTGCGCAGAGATCCAGGGCACGTTCGCCCTGACCCTCGTGGGCCGCGGAGCCGCCACGGTGGTGGCGCCGGGAACCGGGGGTCCCTGGGCGGAGTCCGATTGTGTCTCGTGCGGGGCGTGCGTGGACACCTGCCCCACCGGCGCGCTCTCCGAGCCCGGGCTGCTCAATCTGCTGCCGATCGAACGGCAGACGCGCACAACCTGCGGGTACTGCGGGGTCGGCTGCAACCTGGAGGTCGCCACCCGTGACAACGTGATCATGACCGTCCGGCCCGCTGCTGACGGCTCGGTGAATCGCGGCCACGCGTGTGTCAAAGGACGGTTCGCCCATGGGTTCCTCGGTTCCGCGGACCGTCTGACCACCCCGCTGATCCGCAGGGACGGAACCCTGACGCCAGCGTCCTGGGAGGAGGCGACGACTTACGTGGCCGCCAGGCTGTCCGAAATTCGGGATGCGGACCCGGACGGATTCGCCCTCATCTCCTCGGCCCGGGCCACGAACGAGGAGAACTACCTGGCCCAGAAGTTCGCCCGGGCCCTCATGGGGACCAACAACGTGGACAACTGCGCCCGGCTCTGCCACGCCCCCTCGGCGGCCGGCCTGGCCGCCACGTTTGGCCTGGGCGGCGGGACGAACCCGTTCGATGACCTCGACCGGTGCGACGCGGTCCTCCTGGCAGGCGCCAATCCCACGGCGGCGCACCCGGTCGTCGGTTCCCGGATTTTCCAGCGGGTCATGGACGGCGTCCGCTTGGTGGTGGTGGATCCCCGGCGCACCTCTTTGGCCCGGCACGCCGACATCCACCTTCGGCCCCGGCCGGGTACCAACGTGGCCGTGTTTAATGGCCTCGCACACGTCCTGGCCCGCGAGGGACTCGTGGACACCGACTTCCTTGACGCGCACACAAGCGGCTACGAGGAGCTGCTGGCGTTGCTAGGCGACTATCCGCCGGAGCGTGTCGCAGGCATCTCCGGTGTCCCGGCGGAGGACCTGGTGCGGGCGGCTGTGATGTACGGCCAGGCGGCGGCTCCGGCAATCTTCTACGGACTCGGAGTGACCGAACATCGGCACGGCACGGACGGTGTCCGGACTCTGTCCAATCTGGCCCTCCTGCGCGGCGCCGTGGGGCCCGGTGCCGGCGCAGGGGTGAACCCGCTGCGCGGGCAGAACAATGTCCAGGGCGCGTCGGACATGGGGGCCCTGCCCGACCTGCTGCCCGGCTACCAGAAGGTCCTGGACCCCGCAGCGCGGGACCGGTGCGCCGTGGCATGGCAGGCCGATGTGCCGCCGCGACCCGGGCTTCGGATCCCGCAGATGTTCGAGGCCGCCCGGAACGGGGCGTTGAAAGCGCTGTGGGTGATCGGGGAGGACGTGCTCGCCACGGACCCTGACAGCACGTCGGTGCGGGCGGCCTTGACTGCCTGCCCGCTGGTGATCTGCAACGATCTGTTCCTCTCCCCCACGGCAGCAGCGGCGGACGTCGTCTTCCCGGTGGCCGCCTGGCTTGAGAAGGACGGCACCTTCGTCAATTTCGACCGGCGCTTCCAGCGGGTCCGGGAAGCCGTGGCGCCCCCGGCCGGCGTCCGCACGGACTTCGCCGTGTTGCACGCCGTCGCTGCCCGCATGGGGGCGGACCTCGGTTGCGCCACACCGGCGGAGGCCATGGCGGAATGTGCCACAGTGGCGCCGCTGTTCGGTGGAATCTCGCACCCACGCCTGGACCGGGACGGCCCGCTGCATTGGCCGTGCGGGTCTGCCGATTCCCCCGGAACACCACGGCTCTATCAGGACCGGTTCGCCACGCCGGACGGCCTGGCGCACCTGGCCGCCCGGCCCTATCTGCCGCCGGGCGAGGAATGCGACGCGGAGTTCCCGTTCCTGCTGATCACCGGGCGCAGAGGAGAGCACTACAACTCCGGCAGCATGACCCGTCGGACGCACAACCTGCGCCTGCTCGCAGAAGAGACGGTCGACGTCGAACCCGGGGACGCGGCGGCACTGGGCGTCCGCGACGGTGATCTTGTCCGGCTGGGCAGCCGGCATGGAACGGCGGTCCTGCGGGTCAGGATCACGGACGATATGGAACCGGGCCAGGTGTTCGCGGGCTTCCACTTCCCCGGGGCAACGGTGAACAGCCTGACATCTTCCGTGGAGGATGAAGTTACGGGGTGCCCTGAATACAAGGTGACCGCCGTCCACATCTTTCGGATCCGCGTAACCGGATAATCCCCGCGGTTAGCCCCGTACGGCCGCCAATGCGTCGCGGACGGCGTCGACGGCGACTCTGACGTCGGCGTCGTCCGTGCTCCAGTTGCTTACCGAGATTCGCAGGATATCGCGGTCCTGCCAGTGTGAACCGGACATCCAGACCCGGCCGTCGCCGATGATCCGCTCCGTCACGGCGCGCGTCACGGCGTCGTCCCCGAACGCCAGGGACACCTGGGTGTAATCGACGTCGTTGAGCACCTCGACGCCGTCCAGCGCCGCGAGCTGTTCGGCCAACTGCGCGGCCCGCTGCACGAGCGTGCGGACCTGGCTGGCGACGCCGTCGCGGCCCAGGGATTTCAGCGCCGCCCACACCGGGACGCCGCGCGCGCGGCGGGAGAGTTCAGGCACGGACTCGAACGGGTCCCCGACACCGTCCGAGGCCTGGATCAGGTAGCTGGTGCGCAGACCCATCGCCGACCGCAAGGCCTGGGCGTCGCGCACGATCGCGATCCCGCAGTCGTAGGGGACATTGAGGGTCTTGTGCGCATCCGTCCCCCACGAATCGGCCAGGCCGATTCCCGCAGTCAGGGCGGACAGCTCGGGCACGGCGGCCGCCCAGAGTCCGAACGCCCCGTCCACGTGCACCCAGGCGCCATGCGCCTTCGCGACGGCGATGGCCTCGGCGAAGGGGTCGAAGGCGCCCGAATGCAGGTTGCCGGCCTGCAGGCACACCAGGGCAGGGACCGGGCGGCCGTCCTCCCCCGCGCCGAGCGCAAGGTCCAGGGCGCAATCCAGCTCGGCCGGGATGATGCGCCCCTGACGGTCGGAGGGCACCACAATGGGACGCCCGAGGCCCAGGTAGCGCAGGCCGAGGTCGATGGTGTCGTGACGTTCCTGCCCCACGAAGCAGCGGATCCGGGGCGCACCGGCGAGACCGTCGCCGTCGAGATCCCAGCCGGCATCGGCCATGAGCCGCCAGCGGGCGGCGGCGAGTGAAGTGAAGTTGGCCATGGTGGCGCCGGTGGCAAAGCCGACGCCGGACTCTTCGGGTAGATCCAGCAGCTCAAGAATCCATTTGCCGGCGGCTTCCTCGATCGCGGCGGTGGCGGGCGTGGCGAAGCGCAGCCCCGCATTCTGGTCCCAGGCGCTGAGCAGCCAGTCGGCCGCCAGGGCAGCCGGCAGTGTGCCGCCGATGACCCAGCCGAAGAACCGTCCGGACGGCATGGCCATCAGCCCGGGTTCGGCCTTGGCCGCGAGATAGTCCACGACTTCCGCGGCCGGCATGCCCGCTTTGGGCAGCGGTCCGCCGAAGTCGGCCGCGAGCTCGGCCGCCGTGACCTGTGGCCCGATGTGGCGTGTTCCCTGGCTCTCGAGCCACTGGCGTGCGTGCCCGGCCGCGGCCTCCAGGGCATCCCGGTAGCGTTCCTCACCTGCTGACATAGCTGCATGCTACGCCCGGGGCCAGCGGACCGGGAGTCCCTTTACCAGCCTGCCCGAGCCGCTGGAGCTGCCGGCCTAAGCGAAGTTATCTTGCCAAACGTCGGAGCCGAGCTTGATGATCAGCGCACCCACGACCACCAGGAACACGATCCGGATGAACCTGCTCCCCTGCCGGACCGCAGTCCGGGCACCGAGGTAGCCGCCGGCCATGTTCGCCAGGCCCAGCAGCAGCCCCAGCCCCCACAGCACGGCACCGTGCGGAATGAAGAACAGCAGGGCTCCGGCGTTGGTGGCCATGTTCACGATCTTGGCCTTGGCGCTGGCTTCCAGGAAGGCGTAGCCCATGGCCGAGACGAGGGCGATGATCAGGAACGAGCCCGTGCCGGGGCCAATCATGCCGTCATAGAAGCCGATCACGCCGCCGATCACGCAAGCCACCATGTAGTGCCGGTGCCCCTCGTGGCGCAGCTTGGTCAGCTCACCGACGCCGGGCTGGAAGGCCGTGAAAAGGGCGACGGCGATCAGCGCCACCACGATGATCGGCTTGAACACGCTCGCGGGCAGGTTGGCGGCCAGCGCCGCCCCGCCGAAACTGCCCGCCATCGCGATCCCCGCCATGGGCAGGGCGGTGCGCAGATCGGGCCGGACACGGCCGTAATACGTGACCGCACTCGTGGTGGTGCCGAAGATGGAGCCCATCTTGTTGGTCGCCAGCGCCTGGACCGGGCTGATGCCCGGCACCAGGAGCATCGCCGGGAGCTGGATGAGCCCGCCGCCACCGACGACGGCGTCGACCCAGCCCGCCGCCAGGCCCGCCACGACGATCAGGATGACAGTTCCGAGCTGGATCGACTCGAGTCCGGAGACCACTACTTAGTACGGCTTAGGACGGAGCAGCATCAGCTGTTGCGCACGGCGTTGACCACGTAGTCAACAGCCTTGTCAACGGCTACGTTCTCGGCATCGCCGCTGCGGCGGTCCTTGATCTCCACGACGCCGTCCACGAGTCCGCGCCCGACGGCGAGGATGGTGGGGACGCCGACGAGTTCGGCGTCGCCGAACTTCACGCCGGGGGAAACCTTGGGGCGGTCGTCATAGATGACGTCGAGGCCGGCAGCTTCAAGCTCCAGGGACAGTTTTTCGGCGGCAGCGAAGATTTCCTCACCGCGGCCCACGGCCACAACGTGGACGTCGGCCGGGGCGACGGCGCGCGGCCAGACGAGGCCCTTGTCATCGTGGTTGGACTCGGCCAGGGCTGCCACGGCGCGGGTGACGCCGACGCCGTAGGAACCCATGGTCACCACCACCTGCTTGCCGTTCTGGTCCAGGACCTTCAGATCCAGTGCCGCGGCATACTTCCGGCCCAGCTGGAAGATGTGGCCCATTTCGATGCCGCGGGCGGTTTCGAGCGGACCGGAACCGTCCGGGGCCTCGTCGCCGGCGCGCACGTCGGTGCACTCGATGACGCCGTCCCAGCCGAAGTCGCGTCCGGCGACGAGGCCGAAGACGTGCTTGCCGGCCTCGTTCGCGCCGGTGACCCAGGCGGAGCCGCTGACGACGCGGGGATCCACGAGGTAGAGCATCTTGGCGGCGCCCTCGGTGCCCAGCAGCGGCGCATCCAGGGACATGCCGGGGCCGAGGTACCCCTTCACGATCAGGGGCTGCTTCTTGAGGTCGTCGTCGTTGGCGGCTTCGAGCGTGATCTCGCCGGCAATCGGCAGGAACGAGCCAATGTTCGCTTCGACGCGCTTGAGGTCGACGCCGCGGTCGCCGGGGAGGCCGATGACGACGAGCTGGCGTTCGCCGGTCGGCAGCGTCACGGCGAGCACGACGTTCTTGAGCGTGTCGGCGGCGGTCCAGGGGCCGCCGTCGGCCTCTGCGCGCGGAACGAGGACGTTGGCGGCGTCGACGAGCGTTTCGATGGTGGGCGTGTCCGGGGTGTCCCGGATTTCGGCGGCCGGGGCGTTGCTGAAGTCGATGTCCGCCGGGACCACCGTGGTGACGGCCTCGACGTTGGCCGCGTAGCCGCCGGCCGAGCGCACGAACGTGTCCTCGCCGATCTCGGTGGGGTGCAGGAATTCCTCGCTCTTGGACCCGCCCATGG
The DNA here is from genome assembly GCF_056401435.1 of Arthrobacter sp. P4_F10. Lineage (NCBI taxonomy): Bacteria > Bacillati > Actinomycetota > Actinomycetes > Micrococcales > Micrococcaceae > Arthrobacter > Arthrobacter sp. P4_F10. The sequence goes on along the minus strand of NZ_JBFUJJ010000009.1, from coordinate 206,198 downwards.
CGCCGGCGGTGGCAGCAACCGGAATCACCTCGAGGCCGAGGCGCTCGAAGATCTTCAGGTACGCGCCGCGGTGGGCGGCGTAGCTGGCATCCAGTCCGGCGTCGTCGACGTCGAAGGAGTAGGAATCCTTCATGATGAATTCGCGGCCGCGCAGCAGGCCGGCCCGGGGACGTGCCTCATCGCGGTACTTGTTCTGGATCTGGTAGATGCTCAGCGGCAGGTCCTTGTACGAGGAGTACAGGTCCTTGACCAGCAGGGTGAACATTTCCTCGTGCGTGGGGGCCAGGAGGTAGTCGTTGCCCTTGCGGTCCTTGAGCCGGAAGATGCCCTCGCCATATTCGGTCCAGCGGTTCGTGGCCTCGTAGGGTTCCTTGGGCAGCAGCGCCGGGAAGTGGACTTCCTGGGCTCCGATGGCGGTCATTTCCTCGCGGATGACCTGCTCCACCTTGCGCAGCACGCTCAGCCCCAGCGGCAGCCAGGTGTAGATGCCCGGCGCGGCCCGCCGGATGTAGCCGGCCCGGACCAGGAGCCGGTGGCTGGCTACCTCGGCGTCGGCGGGATCTTCGCGCAGGGTGCGCAGGAACAGCTTGGAGAGTCGAAGGACCACAGGTGGGATATCCGTTTCTGGGGAAAGTGCGGGCAAAACCGGGAAAAGCATCTAGGTACTAATCTACCGTCCGGAGCGCACCCCTTTGCCGCGGCGGCCCTGCGGCGGACGCGCTGGGGCAGTGCGCAGGACGTGGAAGAGCCACGCCATAACTGTGGAAGCCCCTGGCCGTTTCCGGCTGGTCATCCCGTCATGGCGTGGCTCCCGTGGCCCCAGCACCCCCAGATCTCAGGCTGCGAGCTACTTGGTGTCGCCTCCAGACGTCGCCTTCCCCGAAAAAATGCGCTGGGGAACGCTCGCGCCTGTGCGACACGGCTAGGTAGAACCTATGTGACACGCGGCCGGGAATCAATAGTCTGCAACCGCATAATTCCTTCGTGTCCGTACAAGTCCGTTGCGGGGTGCCCAGCAGATGACGGCCGGCGGCGCCGGCTAAAAGAGCACCGTGGCGAACGTCCCGACCTGGTGGAAGCCCACCCGGTCGTAGGTGGCGCGCGCCTTTGAATTGAAGTCGTTGACGTACAGGCTGGTGACCGGCGCGAGGGTCTGCGCGAGGACGACGACGGCGGCCATGTAGCCCGCGCTCAGTCCCAGTCCGCGGAACTCGGGATTCATCCAAACGCCCTGGACCTGGGTCACTTCCTGCGTGACGGCACCGAGTTCGGCCTTGAAGACAACCTGGCCGTCCGCGTTCACGTGCACAAGGGAATGCCCCTGGCGGACGAGGCTTCTGACGCGGCGGCTGTAATACTCCCTGCCGCCCAGGTAGGGCGAATAGCCCACTTCCTCCTCGAACATGGCCGCGCACGCGGGCAGGATCTTGTCGAAGTCAGCCAGCTGGCCAAAGTCGAGTGCGGGCTCGGGCCGGACAGCGGGCGGGCCCGAGATCGTCAGCAGGGGCTGGTGGTCGCGGACTTCATGGGCCACCTGGCCGAGCTGTTCCAGGGCCACGTAGATGGCCAGGACAGTTTCGGCGGGGCCAAAGATCGAGGCGTAGCGGCGCCCGGAGCGGTGCGCGGCCATGGCAACGAGGCCCGCGAGGTCGGGGGCCAGCTCGATCGGCACCAGATTGGCGCCGGCCCAGCAGGCGCCGAGGAGGATGTCGCCGTCGAACACGCCAAGAATGCTGGCGCCCCCGGCCGTGGGGGACGCCGTGCCGGCGGCCTCCAGGTGCGAGAGGATGAAGACATTGGCGACGGCGTCCCGGTGTGCCAGCGCCAGCAGGGCTCCGGTGTCGGCGCCTCCAAGGACGCGGACAACGACGCCGGGAGCGGCGTCGTCCCTACGAGACGCTAACCACGGGGCTACCCTTGACAGCATCTTCGCCATCGGCGTCCCCCATCTCTTCCGCGATACGCATGGCTTCTTCGATCAGTGTCTCAACAATCTGATCCTCCGGGACAGTCTTGATGACTTCGCCCCTGACAAAGATCTGGCCCTTGCCGTTACCCGAGGCAACGCCGAGATCGGCCTCGCGGGCCTCGCCGGGACCATTCACTACGCATCCCATGACCGCCACGCGCAGCGGGACCTCCATGCCTTCGAGGCCGGCCGTGACCTGCTCGGCGAGCGTGTAGACATCCACCTGGGCGCGGCCGCAGGACGGGCAGGAGACGATTTCCAGCTTGCGGGGGCGCAGGTTGAGCGACTGCAGGATCTGGTTGCCCACCTTGATTTCCTCGACCGGCGGGGCCGAGAGGGAGACGCGGATCGTGTCGCCGATTCCGCGGGAGAGCAGCGCGCCAAACGCCGTCGCGGACTTGATGGTGCCCTGGAATGCCGGTCCGGCCTCGGTGACGCCGAGGTGCAAGGGCCAGTCGCCCTTTTCGGCCAGCATCTCGTAGGCGGCAACCATGATGACCGGGTCATTGTGCTTGACGGAGATCTTGAAGTCGTGGAAACCGTGTTCTTCGAAGAGCGAGGCTTCCCAGACGGCGGATTCCACGAGGGCTTCCGGGGTGGCCTTGCCGTATTTCTTCATGATGCCGGGTTCCAGGGAGCCGGCGTTGACGCCGATCCGGATCGAGGTGCCGTGGTCCTTGGCGGCCCGGGCGATTTCCTTGACCTGGTCATCGAACTTGCGGATGTTGCCCGGGTTCACGCGCACGGCGGCGCAGCCGGCCTCAATCGCGGCGAAGACGTACTTCGGCTGGAAGTGGATGTCCGCGATCACCGGGATCTGGGACTTCTTGGCGATGATCGGCAACGCCTCGGCGTCATCGGCGGACGGGCAGGCGACGCGCACGATGTCGCAGCCGGAAGCCGTGAGCTCCGCGATCTGCTGCAGGGTGGCGTTGATGTCGGTGGTCGGCGTCGTGGTCATGGACTGGACACTGATGGGCGAATCGGAGCCGACGCCCACGGATCCCACCTTGATCTGGCGCGTCTTCCGGCGCGGGGCGAGAACGGGGGGCGGTGCTGACGGCATTCCCAGGCTGACCGAGGTCACATGGACTCCCTTTTAGTTTCGATGAAGCGAAGGTGTGGGCGGGACGGGCTAGGCGTGCTCGGCCAGAAGACCGGTCACCGGTGCCCACACGGTGGTGCGCGTGCCCGAGATGGCACCGGCGGCTGCGAAGGGGTCCTGCCGCAGGAGGTCATTCAAGGCCGTCTCGTCGGACGCCTTGAAGATGAGCAGCGCGCCCGCACCGTCGCCGTAGGGGCCGCTGGCCAGCAGGGCGCCCTCGCGGGCCAGCCCTGCCGTCCATTCGCGGTGCGCCGGGCGGCTGGCATCGCGGACATCGGAAGATTCGGCGTCGTACACGTACTCCACAGCAAAAACAGTCATATGGATACACTATCGCCCTGTTTGCCCGGTTCCCATCCGGGGGGCTCCGGGGCGCGCGGTCAGCCGAGGAAGAGGACCTTGGTCAGGGCGGCAACGCCGGCTGCCCAGAGCATGGAGGTGAGGGTTCCGATGATGAACCGCTCGGCGGCAACCGGTGTGGCTTTCAACTCGGCAAACCGGCCAAGGCCCTTGATCGCCACGACATAGGCGATGGCGACTGGCTGGCCGGCGAGGATTGCCATGCACACGGCGAACCGCTCCAGGATGCCAATGATGGCGCCGCCGCGCAGGATGCGCACGCTGCTGACGGTGTCGGCGGGCGGGGCCGCGTCCGGCGCTGCGGCCGCCGCGGCGGCTGGCGCGGCGTCCGGGGCGGCATCAGGGGTCGGCTGGATTTCGGGGTCTGTGGTGGAGTCGGCGGAGGGATCCTCGGCCGCGTCCCCTCCGGGAGTACCCGCCGCGCCGGCCGTGCTGCCGGCGTCGGTCCCGTCATCTAAAGTCCGGTCATCTATGGTTCGGGCGAGACGGAACACCCAGGCGGTGACCGGCCAGCCGGCGAAGCCTGCGGTGAGCAGGGCCAGCGTGATCCAGAGGGCGTTCACTTTTCTCCTTCTACGGTGTCGTGGGCGAGGGCCAGCAACATTTCTGCCGCCGGCCTCGCCGCCCATTCTTCCTGCCAGCCCGAGCGGAGGACTGCGCGGCTCACCGACTGCTCCGTGATTCCGAGTTGCTGCGCCGCAACTTTTTGGGTGCCGTGGGTACCGTGGGTGTCGTGCCGCACCGAGCGCAGCACGTCCACGACTTTCCATTGCGCCGCGGTCCGGTCCTGGACCAGGCGACCAATCAGTCGAAGCACCGCCTCGGCATTGGCGCAGGCCTTGGCCCCCCGGGACCCGTTGGCGCCGTCCGCGGCCGCTGCTGCGCCTACCGATGCACTTGCCCGACGCCGGCCGCGGCCGGCGACCACGGCGAGCGGCACATGGGCGGCCGCCCCTTTGGCCCGGTCAACGGCGGCCCGGGCCGCCACGAAGGCGGGACCGGAGCCTTCCCGCGGGCTGGCGGGCAGCGGCAGGTCCACCTCCCCCACCCCGATTCCGACGTACCAGCGGCCGCTGCGCAGGGCATGCAGGGCGATCTCCACAACCTCGTCGGCCCGCTCCACGACGCCCTGGACCTCGTCGCCCACCGAACGTTCAAAGCGCCCTGCAGTGGAAAGTGCGCTGACTTCCTTGAGGAGGCCGGGGACGCGGTCGACGTCGCCGGTGCTGCCGCGCTGGTCGATTGTCATGACGTACATGACCTCAGCCTAGGGAGGTGATCCTGAATAATCAATCACTTACAACTGATTATTTAAAATCAGCTGAAATAAGCTTATAAGTGAAAGTCAGCGGCATTTGGCTGGAACGGCCGGTGCGGCTCCCCTTATCCGAAGAGATTGACCGGCTTGACGATGTCCGCGTAGATCAACAAGGCTCCCATGCCCATCAGCAGCACCGCCACCACATAGGTCACCGGGAGCAGCTTGGCGATATCGAAGGCTCCGGGATCCGGGCGGCCGGACAGCTTGGCGATCTGGCGGCGGGCCCCCTCGTACAGCGCGCCCGCCACGTGGCCGCCGTCGAGCGGCAGCAGCGGGATCAGGTTGAAGACGGCCAGGGCGAAGTTGAGTCCGGCCAGCAAACCTATCAGGGCGGCGAAGCGGGACTGCAGCGGGACCTCCTCCATGGCGGCGACCTCGCCAGCCACGCGGCCCACGCCCACCACGCTGATGGGGCCGTTGGGGTCCCTGGGTTCCTCGCTGAAGGCTGCCTTGGCCACGCCGGCCACGCGGGCCGGCAGGTTCACCACAACCCCGGCAACCTGCGCAATGTTCTCCCCCGCCATCGGCAGCACGGACGACGCCGGCTGCTGCACGAGTACCGTCTGGGCGCCGATGCCCAGGAAGCCGACGTCCTGGTACTGGAGGCTTCCGTCAGCGGCCTTGGCCTGACGGCCGTCGGGACCGATCACCGGGCGGGCGGAGAGCACGGGCATGACGGTGGTGGAGACCGTGGCGCCGCCACGCTCCACGGTGATGCTGACCTGTCTGTCCGCCGAGGCCCGGATCCAGCCGGTGAGTTCGTCCCAACCGGTGACGGCCTTGCCGTCGAAGGAGGTGATGGTGTCGTTCGGCAACAGGCCCGCGGCCGCGGCGGGCGTGAGCTTGCAGTCGGCGGAATCCGGGTCCACGGTCTCGCCGGCCTTGACCTGGCACTTGGAGACGTCCGCGATAGTGGTGGTCTGGCTGGCGGTACCGAATCCCATCAGCAGCACCGCGGTCAGCACGACGCCGATCAGCAGGTTCATCGCGGGCCCGCCGAGCATGATGATGATCTTCTTCCAGACCGGCAGCCGGTAGAAGACCCGCTTTTCGTCCCCGGGGCCGATTTCCTCGTGGGCCAGGGAGCGGGCATCGGATGCCAGCGACTGGAACATGCCGGTGCTGGAGGCGCGGACGGTGCCGTCTTCCTTGTTCGGCGGGTACATCCCGATCATGGACACATAGCCGCCCAGCGGGATGGCCTTGAGGCCGTACTCGGTTTCGCCCCGCTTCTTGGACCAGACGGTGGGTCCGAATCCGATCATGTACTTGGTGACGCGGACTTTGAACAGCTTGGCCGGGACCAGGTGCCCGACTTCGTGCAGGGCAATGGACACGGCAATGCCGATCGCCACGAAGACGACACCGAGGATAAAGAGGAGGACGGGGCTCATGTGCGTGATCTGCTGCTTCCTAGACGCTTCTGACGGCTAAACGTTCGTGGGTGCGGGCGCGTGCCCATCTTTCAGCATCCAGCACTGACTCCACCGTCAGCCCGGAGGATCCTGTGTGTTCGCTGAGGACGGCGTCGATGGTGTCCACGATGTCGGTGAACCGGATCTGCCCGGCGTGGAAGGCCATCACCGCCTCCTCGTTCGCGGCATTGAACACGGCCGGGAAGGTGCTGCCCTGCCGGGCGGCAGCCTTCGCGAGGGCGACGGCGGGGAAGGCCGCGGCATCCAGCGGCTCGAACGTCCAGCTGGTGGCCTTGCTCCAATCGCAGGCGCTGGCGGAACCGGGGACGCGGTCCGGCCAGCCGAGACCGAGGGCAATGGGCAGGCGCATGTCCGGCGGCGAGGCCTGGGCGATCGTGGAGCCGTCGACAAACTGGACCATGGAGTGCACCACGGACTGCGGGTGGACCACGACGTCGATCTTCTCCAGCGGGATGTCGAAGAGCAGGTGCGCCTCGATCACTTCCAGGCCCTTGTTGACCAGGCTGGCGGAGTTGGTGGTGACCATGAGGCCCATGTCCCATGTGGGGTGGGCGAGGGCGTCCTGCGGCGAGACGTCATGCAGCTCGGCCCGGGTCTTGCCGCGGAACGGGCCGCCGGAAGCCGTCAGGATCAGCCGGTCCACTTCCGCGGCGGAGCCGGAGCGCAGGCATTGGGCAATGGCCGAATGCTCCGAATCCACAGGCACGATCTGCCCTTCGCGGGCCGCGGCCTTGACCAGGGCGCCGCCGACGATCAGGGACTCCTTGTTCGCCAGGGCCAGCGTGGCACCGGACTTCAGGGCTGCCAGGGTGGGGGCAAGCCCGATTGAGCCGGTGATGCCGTTGAGGACGACGTCGGCGCTGATTTCCGCGATCCGGGTGGAGGCATCCGGGCCGGTGATGATCTCGGGACGGTAGCCCGTCACTGAAGCCGCGCGGGCGGCGTCGTCGATCATGTCCCGGAGGGCGGAGGCCTCCCCGGAGGCGACTCCGACGGCCCAGGCGCGGGTGTGGACGGCCTGCCGGGCCAGGAGTTCGAGGTTGCCGCCGCCGGCGCTGAGCGCCACGATCTCAAACAGGTGCGGGGCGCCGTCGACGACGTCAATCGCCTGTGTGCCGATGGAACCGGTGGACCCGAGGAGGACGATTTTGCGCGGCTGCATGCTTCAAGTATCCCGCACCGCGTTCCGTGCTCGGGTTGCCCGTTTCCTCGCGCGGCGGGTCGCCGCCACGCGTTGACGCAGCAGGCCGGAGGCGTAACGTGGAAAACGTGGAGTGGACCGCGTGGTTCGACGCGCCGGAGTACGAGTTCGCCCGGCAAGTGCTGCAGCGCAGCACCGCCACCCTCTTCTTCGTGGCGTTCCTCTCCTCGCTCAACCAGTTCCCGGCCCTCCTCGGCGAGCGCGGCCTGTTGCCGGTGCCGGCGTATCTCGAAGGCTTCAACCGCCTGGGCCGGCCCAGCCTGTTCCGCTGGCGCTACTCGGACCGGCTGCTGCGGACGGTCTGCTGGAGCGGCATGGCCATTGCCGCCACGCTCATCGCCGGGCTGCCCCAGCTCGGGCCGCCCTGGGTTCCGCTCATCGCGTTCCTGACCCTGTGGTTGTTGTACATGTCGATCGTGAACGTGGGGCAGACGTTTTACGGCTTCGGCTGGGAGATGCTGTTGCTGGAGGCCGGGTTCACAGTGGCCTTCCTGGGCTCCGACCAGACTCCCCCGCCCAGGCCGATCCTGATCCTGCTGGTCTGGCTGGTGTTCCGGCTGGAGTTCGGCGCCGGCCTGATCAAGATCCGGGGCGGCCCGGAGTGGCGGGACCTGACAGCCCTGTACTACCACCACGAGACCCAGCCGATGCCGGGGCCGCTGAGCCGGCAGGCGCATCTGCTCCCCAAGGCCTGGCACCGGCTGGAGGTCCTGGGCAACCACTTCGCGCAGCTGGTGGTGCCGTTCTTCCTCTTTGCCCCGCAGCCACTGGCCAGCGCCGCCGCCGGGATCATCATCTTCACCCAGCTGTGGCTGGTGGCGAGCGGAAACTTCGCCTGGCTGAACTGGATGGCTATCATCCTGGCCTTCGCGGCGGTCAGCGATCCCGTGGCGCACGCCGTGCTTCCGGCAATCCCGCTTGAGTGGCACGCCGCGTCCGCGTCCGCGTCCGCAGGCGCAGGCGCCGGGGCCGGCAGCCAGGCGCCGGTCGCGTGGCTGGTGGTGGTCCTGGTTGCCACGGTGCTGCTCGTGGTGCTCAGCTACCGGCCGATCGAGAATCTCTTTTCCCACCATCAGCTGATGAACGCATCTTTCAACCGCTGGCAGCTGGTGAACACCTACGGCGCGTTCGGCACGGTCACGAAGCGGCGGATCGAGATCGTGGTGGAGGGGACCCTCGACGCGGAACCCGGGGATGATGCGGACTGGCGGGAGTATGGGTTCAAGGGCAAACCGGGAGACCTCCGGCGCATCCCGCGCCAGTTCGCCCCATACCACCTGAGGCTTGACTGGCTGATGTGGTTCCTGCCGCTGCGTACCGTGCACGAGGAATGGTTCTACGCGTTCCTGGCCAGGCTGCTGGCGGCGGACCGGCCCACGCTGCGGCTGCTGCGCCATGACCCGTTCGACGGCGAACGGCCCCACTGGGTGCGTGCCAGCAGCTACCTCTACCGTTTCTCCACCCGGGCCGAGTTCCATGCGAGCGGCCAGCGTTGGATCCGGACTCCGTTGTATGTCGTCATCCCGCCCTCGCGCCTGCCGCCGGACGCCTGAGGCCCGTGTTCCGGGCGGCCCAGCGCCGGCCGGTGCGTTCTCGTGCGGCCGTTTGCCACAAATGGCCGGAACGAGGGTCGTCATTCCGGCCATCTGCGGCAATCGGGAACGCCCGCGCCTAGACGGACACCTGCTCCTGCGCCGGCGCGGCCTCCACCGCTGCCTGGCGGCGGCGGAGCCACCACGAGGCAACGAAGATCAGCGCCATGGAGACGTACACCACCAAGGCGAACGGCGAGGAGAACAGGGCCGTGGGGTCGTTCTGCGAGAGCTGCAGCGAGCGCCGCAGCTGCACCTCGAACATCGGTCCCAGGATCATTGCCACCACCATGGGCGCTACAGGATAGCCGTAGCGGCGCATGAAGTAGCCCAGGATGCCCACCACCAGCAGGATGCCGACGTCGCTTGGCGAGAAGTTCACCGAGAAGGCGCCCAGGGCGGCGAAGACCAGGATGCCGGCGTAGAGGTAGGGCCGCGGGATCTGCAGGATCTTCACCCACAGGCCCACCAGCGGCAGGTTCAGGACCAGCAGCATGAGGTTGCCGACATACAGCGACGCGATCAGGGTCCAGACAAGCGCCCCCTGGTTTTCGAACAGGAGCGGGCCGGGCTGGATCTGGTAGCGCTGGAACGCCGTGAGCATCATGGCCGCGGTCGCCGTCGTCGGGATGCCGAGGGTCAGCAACGGCACCAGGACACCGGCGGCCGCGGCGTTGTTGGCCGCTTCCGGCCCGGCGACGCCTTCGATCGCGCCCTTGCCGAACTGGGCCTTGTTGGCGCCCTTGGCCAGCTTCCGCTCGGCGGCGTAGGACAGGAACGTGGAGACGTCCGCGCCGCCTGCCGGGACGGTGCCGATCGGGAACCCGATGAAGGTTCCGCGCAGCCACGGTTTCCAGGACCGCTTCCAGTCCTCCTTGGACAGCCAGGCGTTCTTGCCCTTGCTGACCGGGATGAGCTCCACGGGGCCGTGCCGCAGCTTGGAAGCGACGTAGAGTGCCTCGCCGAGGGCAAAGAGGCCCACGGCCACCAGGACCATGTCGATGCCGTCCACCAGGGTGGGGTTCTCGAACGTGAAGCGCTGCTGGGCCGTGCTGTCATCGATGCCGATCAGGCCGATGAACAGCCCGAGGGCAAGGGAGGCTAGGCCGCGCAGGACGGAGGCGCCCAACAGCGCGCCGACGGTCAGGAAGGCCACCACCATGAGGGCCACGTAGTCCACGGGGCCGAGGCCGACGGCGAAGTCGGCCACGACGGGCGCCAGGAAGGTCAGCAGGACCGTGGCGATGGTCCCGGCAATGAAGGATCCGATCGCCGCCGTCGCCAGGGCCGCCGCTCCCCTGCCGGCCTTGGCCATCTTGTTTCCTTCGAGCGCCGTGACGATCGAGGAGGATTCGCCCGGCGTGTTCAGCAGGATGGAGGTGGTGGAACCGCCGTACATGCCGCCATAGTAGATCCCGGCGAACACGATCAGCGCCGCGGCCGGTTCCAGGGCATAGGTGATGGGCATGAGCAGGGCCACGGTCATGGCGGGGCCAATGCCGGGGAGCACGCCGACGGCGGTGCCGACGAAGACCCCGCCCAGGGCGTAGAGCAGGTAGACAGGCTGCAGCGCGGTGGCGAATCCTTCGAGCAGGAGCATGAAGCTATCCATGGAAGAAGGCCACCCCCTCGAGCAGCGGCCCCGGCGGCAGGGATACGCCCAGCAGCCCGCCGAAGACGTACTGCAGCACCAGCGCCAGGATCACGGACACGGTGATCGCCTTCCAGAGGGGTTTGGCGTCCAGGGACCAGGCGGCACCGCTGAAGAGCACGGCGGCGGCCACCGGCCAGCCTGCCGGCTCGATCAGGAAGATGTGCAGCACCACGAAGCCCACCAGTTTGGCGAGGGCCACCCAGTCGGTCTTGGCGGTCACGTCCAGGTCTTCGCTGTCCTCGGCCTGRCCAACCTTGCCGCGGAGGACCTGCAGGACCACCCCGGCGCCGCACAGCACCAGCATGCCGCACACGATGTAGGGGAAGGCGCGCGGGCCGATGCCGGTCTCCGACGGCGGGATCGGAATGGATCCCGCCGTCGCCAGGCCCGCGACGCCCACGCTGACGAACACGAGGGCGAACAGGATCTCCCCCGTCGGGCGTTTGGCGGGCGTTGTTGCGAGAGAAGACATTCTTACTTGACCAGGCCGATCTGGGTCAGCGTGGTCTTGACCTTGGCGATGTCCTCGGTCAGGAAGGTCGTGAAGCCGTCACCGGCCAGGAAGGCGTCGTCCCAGTTGTTCTTGGACAGGGTGGATTTCCAGGCCGCGGAGGCGTGCAGCTTGGTGACGACGTCGGTCAGCTTCGCGCGCTGGGCGTCGTCGATGGAGCCGGGGGCCACCACGCCGCGCCAGTTGGTCAGCACGACGTCGATCCCCTGGTCCTTGAGCGGCTTGACGCCGGGAAGCGCCGGGGCCTCGGCCTTCCCGGAGACGGCGAGCGCCCGGACCTTGCCGGCCTTGACCTGTTCGGCGTACTCGCCCACGCCGGAGATGCCGGCCTGGACCTTGTTGCCGAGCAGCGCCGCGATGGATTCGCCGCCGCCGGAGTAGCCGATGTAGTTCAGCTTGTCCGCCTCCACGCCCTGGGATTTCAGGATCTGCCCGGCCAGGATGTGGTCCGCGCCGCCGGCCGAGCCGCCGGTGATGGACACGCCCTTGCCGTTGGCCTTGATGTCCGCCACGAGGTCGGCGACGGACTGGTATTTCGACGACGCCGGCACCACGAGGACCAGGGGTTCTTCGGTGAGCCGCGCGATCGGGGTGGTGTCTTCGAGCCGGGTCTTGGCTCCGTTGGTTTCGACTGCGCCCACCATGACGTAGCCCATCACCATAAGGGTGTTGACGTCCTTCTCCGTGGCCAGCTTGGCAAGCCCGTTGGTCCCGCCGCCGCCGCCGATGTTGGTGACCTGTGCGGAGGAGACGAGCTTGTTGGACTGCAGGTCCTGCTGCATGGCGCGTCCGGTCTGGTCCCAGCCGCCGCCCGGGTTGGCGGGGACGATGATGCTGAGCTTCTTGATCGGGTCGGCGCCCCCGGACGCGCCGGCAGCCGCGCCGGTTCCGCTTCCTGCGCAGGCGGACAGGGCCAGGACGACTCCGGCGGCTCCGGCAATGAAGGCGGCGCGGCGGGTGTGGGTGGGCCGCGTGAAAAAGTTCTGCGAAGTCATGGTTTCTCCTTGAGCGAATGTGATGCACATCATCGGAATCACGTCACTGACCCTAGGAGCGCCCGGCGAAGGGCAACAGAATTTGGCCTTAGAGGTAGTAGTGGTCATATTGGTCACGGCCGCGGCCGTCTTTTTGGCGGGCGGCCGGCGCTCCCAATGCGAAACTTGTGACATGTTTCACAGAATTCCCCTACGGTTCCAGCTGGTCGCATTGCAGCTGGGCATCGTGCTGGCTGTCCTCACGGCGGTAGGGGCGGTGACCATCCGGATGCAGGAACAACAGCTCCGGGACGCCTACAAGGGCCGCCTGATCGGCGTGGCCGAAAGTGTTGCCCAGCTGCCGTCCGTCATCAACGCGTTCGGAACGCCCTCGCCGGCCCAGACCATCCAGCCGATCGCGGAAGTCATCCGGCAGGCATCCAATGTCACGTACGTGGTGGTGACAGACCGGCACGGTGTCCGCCAGTCGCACCCCAATCCGGCGGAAATCGGGCGGCCGGTCTCCACCGATCCCTCTGTGCCCCTGTCCGGGGAGATCTATGTTGGCACCCAGACGGGCACGCTCGGTGAATCCTGGCGGGTGAAGGTTCCCATCTTCGATGCGGCCGGCACGGTGATCGGCTCCGCTTCCGTGGGAGTTTTGGAGAGCACCCTGGCCGCCGACCTCCATGAGGACATGCCGCAGCTGTTCGGCTGGCTGCTCGGGGCGGCGCTGCTGAGTTCCCTTGGCGCGATGTACGTCTCGAAACTGGTCTGGCGGCGGATCTACAAGCTCGAGCCCGAGGACATCGCGGCCCTGCTTGAAACACGCGACGCCATGCTCCATGGCCTGGGCGAAGGGCTCGTGGCGGTGGACGTGGACGGCAGGATCGCGCTGGTCAATGATGAGGCCCGCCGCCTGCTCGCGCTGGCCGGGGACATCACCGGGACGCCCGCCGCGGCGAGCCTGGAACCGGCGGTCCTCCGCTTGCTCTCGGCCGGGTCCGCCACGGAGGAACTGGTGCTCTCGGGCGAGCGGATCCTGCTGGGCAAGGTCAATGCGGCCACCGTCGACGGCCGCGAAGTCGGCAAGGTGCTGATCCTGCGGGACCGCACTGAACTGCACACCGTCCTGCGTGACCGCGACGGCGCCGTGGACGTGACGCAGGCCCTCCGCGCCCAGGCGCACGAATTCGCCAACAAGCTGCACGTCATTTCCGGACTGCTGGAGCTCGGAAAGCAGGACAAGGCCATCGAATACCTGGGCCGCAGCCACAACGACGCCGTTTTCGCGAACCGGCCGCAGGCGGCCGGAATCACCGATCACGGGGTCCAGGCCCTGCTGATCGCCAAGTCCACAGTCTGCGCCGAGCGCGGCATCGAGATCATCGTCAGCCCTGAGTCGCTGTGCTCCGCCGATGACTCGGGCGACGTTATTACGGTTCTGGGCAACCTGATCGACAACGCTGTGGACGCTGCCGGCTACGACAGCACTGTTGCCGTCCGGCTGGGCGAGAGCGCCGACGGCGGGCGGACCATCGTGGTGGAGGACGACGGGCCGGGCGTCCCGGTTGCGGAACGCGCTAAAGTGTTCGAGCCCGGCGTGACCAGCAAGGAAGCCGAGGGAATCAACAGCCGCGGGTTTGGGCTTGCCCTGGTCCAGCGGGTTGCCCTCCGGCGCGGAGGCCGGGCGGCGGTCTCCTCATCGGCATTGGGCGGAGCCTGCTTCTCGGTAGCGCTCAGGACAAAAGAGGCGGAACTACAAAAGCAATGAGCGCCATACGTACCCTCATCATTGACGATGACGTAGCAGTGGCCGGGATCCATCACGGGTTCCTGCTGGCACGCGGCGGATTCGACGTCGTGGCCATGGCCCACACCGGGCAACAGGGCCTCGATCTGGCCGCGGAGTTGGGGCCGGAGCTGGTGTTGCTGGACATTCACCTGCCGGACATGTCCGGCCTGGACGTCCTGCAGCGGCTGCGCGGGCGCCGGCGGCCGGTGGATGTCCTCGTGATAACTGCGTCCCGGGAGCTCGACACGGTCCGGGGCGCGATGGCCGGCGGGGTGCTGCACTATCTGGTCAAGCCCTTCTCCTCGCAGGCATTGATCGAACGGCTGGACGAGTACGTCATGCTGCGGGAGGAGCTGGCCTCCGGAGCCGCCGGGCCGCTGGACCAGGCAAGCATCGACCGCCTGGTGGCTCCCTCCCGCCGGCCCGCGGCGGCGGAAACCCCTGCGGGACAGTCTGCCGAGCCGCTGGCCAGGCTGCCGAAGGGACTGTCCCGGCCCACGCTGGACGCCGTCATCGAGGCGCTGAGGGCCAGTCCCGAGGACGTCTCGGCGGCCGGCCTGGCGGTCGAGCTCGGACTGTCGCGCGTCAGCGCCCGGCGTTATCTCGAATATCTGGTCATCCACGGCTTCGCAAGGCTCACGCCCCGTTATGGTGCGGCTGGGCGGCCGGAGAACCGATACCTGTGGAAACGCTGAGCATGTCCAGTCTTCGGTGCGGGCAGCCCGGGACGCCTGGCACAAAATGCGGGGCACGGGCCAGGGTTGCGCGTCACGGGGCAGCCTTTCGACGCAGATGGCCGCTACAGGACCGCCAATCCGGCCATTTGTGGCGAATCGACGACGTCCAGCCGGGGAGGGYCCTACATCGGCACCCACGAAACCGCCCGGCAACACGGGAAGTGTCGGCACCCACGAAACCGCCCGGCAACACAGGAAGTGTCGGCACCCACGAAACCGCCCGGCCACCCAGGGACCATGGGCACAGGCCCTCGGGGACGGGTCGAGGATTCAGAGCCACAGGGCACCCATTCGACGCAGATGGCCGCAATAGGACCGCCAATCCGGCCATCCGTGGCGAATCGACGACGCCCGGCAACCCAGGGACGTGTCGGCACCCACGAAGCCGCCCGGCCACCCAGCGACGCATGGGCACAGGTGCGAGCCAGGGGTTGCGCGCCACAGGGCACCCATTCGACGCAGATGGCCGCAATAGGACCGTCAATCCGGCCATCCGTGGCGAATCGACGAGTTTCACACGGCAGAGCTTCACCTGGGCACACGTAACTGGGCACACGTCGGTGGGCACACGTCGGTGGGCACACGTCGGTGGGCACACGTCGGTGGGCACACGTCGGTGGGCACACGTCGGTGGGCACACGTCGGTGGGCACACGTCGGTGGGCACACGTCGGTGGGCAGCTGGGCGAGGGGCGGGAACTTCCGGCGGCTACCGGCCCGCGCGGCGCAGCGTGGACGCGGCGTGCTTGAGGATGGGTCCGTCGATCATCTTGCCCTTGAACTGGAAGACGCCCGTGCCTGCCGCGGAGGCAGCGGCGAGCAGCTCGGCTGCCGCTGAGACGTCTTCTTCTGTTGGCGCGTAAGCTTCGCGGACCACGGCCACCTGGTCCGGGTGGATGCACGCTTTGGACGCAAATCCGGACGCCACGGCGTCACGGGATTCGAGGGCCAGCCCGGCCAGGTCCGGGATGTTGACGTAGACGGCGTCGATTGCGTCCTTGCCGAAGGCGCCGGCGGCCAGGAGCACGCTGGAGCGGGCGTGCAGCGCGACGGCCCGGTAGCCGCCGCTTTCCGTCCTGCTGGAGGTTCCGCCGAGCGAGGCCAGCAGGTCCTCCGCACCCCACATCAAGGCCACCACATTGGGTTCGGCGGCGATGGCGGCGGCATTGAGGACACCTGCGGCCGTCTCACAGAGGGCAACCACGCTGTAGCCCTCGAGCTCCTTCAGCTGGGCGGCGCTCTCGGCCTTGGCCAGCATGACGTGCCGGTAGGGCGTGTGCTTGAGGCAGTGCAGGTCCTTCTCGAACTCGTCCGTGCCGGCCGGGTTGACCCGGATGATCGTGCGGCTCGGATCCAGTTCCGGGACGTCGCCGGTGGCGCCGAGTTGGGCGAGGATGGCGCCGCGGGCCCGCTGCTTGTCGGCGGGGGCGACTGCGTCCTCGAGGTCAACGATCACGGTATCGGAGCGCTCGGCGGCTTTCTGGTACCGCTCGGGGCGGTCGGCGGGGCAGAACAGCAGGGCAGGACCCATCAGGAAACTCATGTTTCTATTGTCCCCTTTTGCGCGGCTTCCAGCTCGGCAGCTGCGTGGGCCTCGCGTGTCCACATCAGGCAGCTGCGGGCAGCGAGCGCCACCACGTCCCCGCGCTGGTTCCGCCCCGTGTGCTGCATGGTCACGATGCCCTGGCCTGGGCGGGACGCGGACAGCCGTTTCCCGGTGACCACCGTCTCCGTGTACAGGGTGTCCCCGTGATACAGCGGGCGCGGAAAGGACACGTCCGTCAGGCCCAGCTGGGCGATGATGGTGCCCTGGGTCAGCTGCGGCACGGACTGGCCCACCACGGTGGCCAGGGTGAACATCGAATTCATCAGCCGCTGGCCGAACGGCTGCCCGGCGCTCCAGGCCGCGTCGAGGTGCAGGGCCTGGGTGTTCATGGTCATGGTGGTGAACAAGACGTTATCCGTCTCCGTGACGGTCCGGCCCGGCCGGTGGGCGTAGACCACGCCCTCCTCCAGCTCGTCGAAATAGAGGCCGCGCTGCTCGATCACCCGGGGGGTGCCGGCAACGGGGCTAGGGGCGGATCGGTCTGCGTCACTCATACGGTCAGTTCCTGGTCTTCCTCAAAGAGTTCGGCTCCGGTGGCCGCCACGACGTCCTCCACGGACACGTTCGGCGCCAGTTCGCGCAGCACCAGCCGGGGCGGCCCGGCGTCGGTCACGACGTCGATCACGGCGAGGTCGGTGATGATGCGGTCCACGCAGCCCTTGCCGGTCAGCGGCAGTGTGCAGGTTTCCACGATTTTCGGCCTCCCGTTGCGGTCCACGTGATCCATCATCACGATCACCTTCTTGGCCCCGAACACGAGGTCCATCGCACCGCCCATGCCCTTGACCATTTTGCCCGGGATCATCCAGTTGGCGAGGTCGCCGTTGGCGGCGACCTCCATGGCGCCGAGCACGGCCACATCGACGTGGCCGCCCCGGATCATGCCGAAGGAGGCGGCCGAATCGAAGAACGCCGCGCCCTTGTTGACCGTGACGGTTTCCTTGCCGGCATTGATCAGGTCCGGATCGATCTGGTCCTCGGCCGGGTAGGGTCCGACGCCCAGGATGCCGTTCTCCGAATGCAGCACCACCTCGACGCCGGCCGGAATGTAATTGGGTATCAGCGTCGGCATGCCGATGCCGAGGTTGACGTACTGGCCGTTGTGCAGTTCCTGCGCCACCCGGGCGGCGAGTTCATTGCGGGTCCAGCCCTTGCTCTCAACACCGGCGGGGTGTTCGAGCGCGGAGCGCCGGTATTCGTGGCGCACGGCCTCGGGACGGGGCGGGGCGTCTTGGGCTTTGTTCGTTTCCACGGCTATGCTCCTGCCTGCTCTGGCGCCTGCTTTGGTGCGCCGGAGGCCCCGGTGGTCACCGCAACCGTCCGCTTCTCAATGCGTTTCTCGCCCTGCGGGGCCAGCACCACGCGCTGGACGAAGATCCCAGGGACGTGGACGTGCTCCGGGTCCAGTTCCCCCGGCTGCACAAGTTCCTCGACCTCGGCGATCGTGATCTTCCCGGCCATGGCGCACAGCGGGTTGAAATTCATGGCGGTGGCGTGGAAGACGAGATTGCCGTGGCGGTCACCCTTCCAGGCGTGAACCAGGCCGAAGTCGGGCGTGAGCGATTCTTCCAGCACGTAGTCGGCGCCGTGGAAGCTGCGCACTTCCTTGGCGGCAGAGGCGATCGCTACGTTGCCGTCGGCGTCGTACTTCTGCGGCAGGCCGCCGTCAGACACCTGGGTTCCGACGCCGGCCGGCGTGTAGAAGGCGGGAATGCCGGCCCCGCCGGCGCGCAGCTTTTCGGCCAGCGTACCCTGCGGGGTGAGGACCACCTCCAGCTCGCCGGCGAGGTATTGCCGGGCGAACTCTTTGTTCTCCCCCACGTAGGAGCTGATGGTGCGCCGGATCCGGCCGTCCTTGAGCAGGATCCCGAGGCCCCAGTCGTCCACGCCGCAGTTGTTGCTGACGGTTTCCAGGTCCGTGGCGCCGCGCTCGTGCAGGGCCTCGATCAAGGTCACGGGGATGCCGCACAGCCCGAACCCGCCGACGGCGAGGGAGGCGCCGTCGTGGATGTCCGCGACAGCCTCGGCTGCGCTGGCAACAACTTTGTTGATCATCGGTGATCCTTCCGGCCGGCTACAGTCCCAGTTCGCGGGCGATCAGCATCAGCTGGACCTCCGTGGTGCCCTCGCCGACTTCAAGGATCTTGGAGTCGCGGTAGTGGCGCGCCACGGTGAATTCGTTGATGAAGCCATAGCCGCCGAACACCTGGGTGGCGTCCCGCGCGTTGTCCATGGCTGCCTCGCCTGCGACCATCTTAGCGATGGCCGCCTGCGTCTTGAACGGCTTGCCGGCAAGCATCCGGGCGGCAGCGTCGTAGTAGGCCAGGCGGGCCGTGTGGGCGCGTGCTTCCATCCGGGCGATCTTGAACGCAATGGCCTGGTACTTGCCGATGTTCTGCCCGAACGCGCTGCGTTCCTTGGCGTATTTCACCGACAGGTCCACGCAGCCCTGGGCCGCGCCGACGGCCAGGGCTGCGATCGCGATCCGGCCCTCGTCCAGGATGGAGAGGAAGTTGGCGTAGCCGCGGCCCTGGGTGCCCAGCAGGTTTTCCTCGGGGACGTGGACGTTGTTGAGCGTCAGCGGGTGGGTGTCCGAGGCGTTCCAGCCGACCTTGTTGTAGGCCTTCTCGGCTTTGAAGCCCGGGGTGTTGGTGGGCACCAGGATGGTGGAGATTTCCTTCTTGATGCTGCCGTCCGGGCGTTCGTCCTGGCCGGTCACCGCGGTGACGGTGACGAGCTTGGTGATGTCGGTGCCGGAGTTGGTGATGAACTCCTTGTTGCCGTTGATGACCCACTCTCCGCCGCCGCGTTTGGCGGTGGTCTTCGTTCCGCCGGCGTCCGAGCCGGCTTCCGGCTCGGTCAGGCCGAAGCCGGCGAGCGCCTTGCCGGAGGCCAGCAGCGGCAGCCACTCCTCCTTTTGGGCGGCGTTGCCGAAGCGGTGGATCGGCATGGCACCGAGGGAGACGCCGGCCTCGAGTGTGATGGCGACGGACTGGTCCACCCGGCCAAGCTGTTCCAGGGCCAGGGCGAGGGCGAAGTAGTCGCCGCCCATGCCGCCGAACTCTTCCGGGAACGGCAGGCCGAACAGGCCCATGTCCGCCATCTGGGCGACGATTTCGTAGGGGAAGCTGTGTTCCTCGTCGTGCTTGGCGGAAACCGGGGCCACCACTTCGTCGGCGAATTCGCGGACGGTGTTGCTGAGGTCCTGGTAATCCTCGCTGAGTTCAAAATCTGCCATGGGAGTGACTCCTGTGTCTGAGGTATTTCTGTGGTCTGTTGAAAGGGGTGTTGGGTCAGCGGCGGGCGTTGCTCCGCGGGCGTCAGTACGGTGCGGTCATTCGGCCGCGCCCATCGCGATGACCGCTTCCTCGATCGTGTCCTCGGCCTTCGAAGGCTCGGCCGGGACGGCGGGGTGGATCGTCGCCAGCACCTGGTCTGCCTTGACGAGGTCGCCTGGCCCGACGCTGATGTGGACGGTTCCGTCGAGGGGCGCCACGAGCTGGTGCTCCATCTTCATAGCCTCCACGGAGAGCAGCACTTGGCCGGCTTCCACGGCGTCACCGTTGCTGACGGACACGGACACCACGGTGCCGGGCATCGGCGAGCGCACCGCCGGGTCAGCGGCGCCTTCCTCGCGTTCGATCGCGGCCAGCACCCGGGCGAGCCGGGTCTCCCGGGTGAGCACCTCCAGGCGGCAGGACCAGCCCTCGTTGCCGAGGAAAAGTTCCGTGGGCGTCGTGTTGTTGTCCCGGTCTGGGCGGATCGGTCCCTGAGACACGGCCACGAGCGAGTACACCCGGGCTTCGCCGCCCAGGGTCAGCTCTGCGTGGTTGCGGTTGGGGAAGCGAAGCGAAGCCGTGCGCTGCGGCCCGCCGTCGACGGTCACTGCCGCCGTGCCCTGCCCCACGGCGCCGGACACCTCAACCGTCGCGACACCGCCGTCGGGAGTGCCAAGGCTGATCCGCCGTGGGGCGGGGGCACCAAGCCTCCAACCGTCGCGAAGGTCCCACGGGCCTTTCCCGGCGGCCTGCGCATCGTGCTCCTGCGTGGCAGCTGCGTAAAGCGCCGCGGCAGCGATCTCGAAGTCGCCCGGGCGGCGGAAGGAGAACTCCGGCATTTTGCGCTCTATCAGACCGGTGTCGAGGCGCCCGGCCCGGACGTCGGCGTCGTTGATCAGGAGCCGCAAGTACTCAACGTTGGTGTCGATGCCAAGCGCCGTGTAGCCGGCGAGTGCCCGGTTTAGGGTGTCGAGGGCCTCGGTGCGGTCCTGACCCCACGCGATGACCTTGGAAATCATCGGGTCATAGTTGGAGGAGATCTCCAGGTCCTCCAGCAGGGCAGAATCGACCCGGACTTGGCCATCTGCGTCACCGGGCAGTTCGTCCAGCACCAGGACCTTGCCGGTGGAGGGCATGAAGTTCTTCTCCGGAACCTCCGCGTACACGCGGGCCTCCACCGAGTGGCCGTTGAGCACGACGTCGTCCTGCCGGACGGTGAGTTCCCCGCCGGCGGCGATCCGGACCTGCCATTCAACGAGGTCGATGCCGGTGACCATCTCGGTGACGGGGTGTTCGACCTGCAAACGGGTGTTCATCTCCATGAAGAAGAACTCGTCCGGGGCGTTGTCCGAGACCAGGAATTCGACAGTGCCGGCGCCGGAGTAGTTGACGCTGCGCGCGGCGTTGCAGGCGGCCTCGCCGAGACGGGCCCGGATGTCCGCGCCGTCGGGCAGGGATTCCAGCAGCGGGGACGGCGCCTCCTCGATGACTTTCTGGTGGCGGCGCTGCAGGGAGCACTCGCGCTCCCCGAGGTGGATGACGTTGCCGTGGTTGTCGGCAAGGACCTGCACCTCGATGTGGCGCGGGGTGAGCACGAGCCGTTCCAGGAACAGGGTGTCATCGCCGAAGGCACTGGCAGCGACCCGCCGGGCGGTGGCCAGGGTGGCTTCGAGGTCCTCGGGCCGTTCCACGATGTGCATGCCCTTCCCGCCGCCACCGGCGGAGGGCTTGATCAGCAGCGGGAAGCCGACGCCGGCCGCGGCCTCGATCAGTTGCGCGTCCGTCATGTCCGGTTCGGCGATGCCCGGGACCACCGGGACGCCGTAGCCGGTGACGTGGTTTTTGGAGCGGATCTTGTCGCCCATGACGTTCAGGGATTCGACGCCGGGGCCGATGAACGTGATCCCGGCGTCCGCCAGGGCACGGGCGAAGTCGACGTTCTCGCTCAGGAAGCCGTAGCCCGGGTGCACGGCCTCGGCGCCGGTGTCGCGGCAGGCCTTCAGGATGGCCTCGATCTTCAGGTAGCTCTCGGTGGCGGCGGCCGGGCCGATCCTGACCGCGACGTCGGCCTCCCGCACGTGCCGCGCGCCGGCATCGGCGTCGGAATAGACGGCCACCGAACGGATCCCCAGGGCGCGCAGGGTCCGGATGACGCGGCAGGCGATCTCGCCGCGGTTGGCGACGAGCACGGTGCCGAACAGGGGCTTCTGGGGTGTCAAAGGTGCAGTCGACAAAGAAATAGTCACAGCTGGCTCACATCCGGAACAGGCCGAAGGAGGTCTCCGGCAGCGGGGTGCGGGAGACGACGTCGAGCGCCAGTCCCAGGACGGTGCGGGTGTCCGCGGGGTCGATCACGCCGTCATCCCAGAGGCGGGCGGTGGAGTAGTAGGGGCTGCCCTGGTCCTCGTACTGGGCCTTGATCGGGGCCTTGAACGCTTCCTCGTCCGCGGCGGACCATTCCTCGCCGCGGGCCTCGTACTGGTCCCGCTTCACGGTGGCGAGCACGCTGGAGGCCTGGTTGCCGCCCATCACGGAAATCCGGGACGCCGGCCACATCCACAGGAAGCGCGGCGAATAGGCCCGACCGCACATGGAGTAGTTCCCCGCGCCGAAGGACCCGCCGATCACCACGGTCAGTTTGGGGACGCGGGCGGTGGCGACGGCGGTGACCATCTTGGCGCCGTTCTTGGCGATGCCGCCCTGCTCGTAGTCCTTGCCGACCATGAAGCCGGAGAGGTTCTGCAGGAAGATCAGCGGGATGCCGCGCTGATCGCAGAGTTCGATGAAGTGCGCGCCCTTGAGTGAGGACTCGCTGAACAGCACTCCGTTGTTCGCCACGATCCCCACCGGGTGGCCGTGCAGCTTGGCGAAGCCCGTGACCAAGGTGGTGCCGTAGTTCTTCTTGAACTCGTGGAACTTGCTGCCGTCCACAAGCCGGGCAATGACCTCACGCACGTCGTACTGGGCGTTGACGTCCGTGGGAACGGCGCCGTAGAGCTCCTCCGGGTCGGCGACGGGTTCGACGACGGTATCCACGTCCCAGACGGGGGCGGCGGGCCGGGGCAGGGTGGAGACGATGTCGCGGACGATCTGGAGGGCATGCTCATCGTTCTCGGCCAGGTGGTCCGTGACTCCGGAGATCTTCGAGTGCACGTCGCCGCCGCCGAGTTCCTCGGCCGTGACGATCTCGCCGATCGCGGCCTTCACCAGCGGCGGGCCGCCCAGGAAGATGGTGCCCTGGTTGCGGACAATCACGGTCTCGTCGCTCATCGCCGGGACATAGGCGCCGCCGGCGGTGCAGGAGCCCATGACGGAGGCGATCTGCGGGATCTTCGCCGCGGACATCCTTGCCTGGTTGAAGAAGATCCGGCCGAAGTGTTCCTTGTCCGGGAAGACCTCGTCCTGCTTAGGCAGGAACGCGCCGCCGGAATCCACGAGATAGATGCAGGGCAGCCGGTTCTCCAGGGCGATTTCCTGCGCCCGGAGATGCTTCTTGACCGTCATCGGGTAGTAGGTGCCGCCCTTGACCGTGGCGTCGTTGGAAATGACCAGCACCTGCCGGCCGTGCACCAGGCCGATCCCGGCTATGACGCCGGCACCGGGCGAGTCGCCGTCGTACATGCCGTCCGCCGCCAGCGGGGCGATCTCCAGGAAGGGGCTGCCGTCGTCCAGCAGCCGGTCGATGCGCTCGCGCGGCAGGAGCTTGCCGCGCGCAACGTGGCGTTCCCGGGACTTTGCCGGCCCGCCCAGCGCTGCGGCGGCGAGCCGTTCCCTCAACTCGCCGGCCAGCCCCAGCTGGGCCTCCCGGTTCGCGGCATAGGCTGTGCTCATCGCATCCACCCGGCTGGCGATTGTCTCCATTGACTGATTCCGTTCCCTGACCTGCGCGCCGGACCGGCGACTCACGCCGCCCGGCTGTTTCGGTTAGTACCGCATAACTGAGATTTAGGTTAGTCTCTATTAACTGTGATGTCCAACACAGGGATCATTCGCAACGAGGGGATGCGCCGGTGACCGAGCCCAGCCAGACCGCCCAGCTTCCGTCCGCCCAGGCAGCCTCCACCCCGGCCCCGTCAACACAGCGCAGCCAGGCCAAGGCGAACAGGCGGCAGGCCCTCTTGTCCGCCGCCGCTGCGCTCTTCGCCCTCGAGGGCTTCAACCGCGTTTCCCTGGAGGATCTGGGGGCCGCGGCCGGCGTCAGCGGGCCGGCGGTCTACCGCCACTTCGCCGGCAAGCAGGCCGTCCTCGGCGCGCTGCTGCTGAGCGTGAGCAAGGACCTGCTCGACGGCGGCCGCAAGGTGGTGGCCGATTCCGACGACGACCTGGCGGCGCTGGGCGGCCTCGTGGCCTTCCACGTCGACTTTGCCCTGAGCAACCCCGACGTCATCCGGGTCCAGGACCAGGACTTCAGCAACCTGGCCGGTGAGGACCAGGCCGAGGTCCGCACGCTCCAGCGCAACTACGTTGAACTCTGGGTGGACGTGCTGGCCGGGCTGCACGAGGGCACGGAGGCCGCCGAACTGCGGATGCGGGCACATGCCACCTTCGGCCTGATCAACTCGACCCCGCACTCGGTGCGCAGCCACGGGCGCCGGATCGGCGTCCGCCGCGCCAGGCCGCTGCTGGAAAGCATGGCGCTGGCCGCGCTCATGGCACCGGCCGCGCCCGAGCCGCTCGGCTAGGCAACTCCCCCACCGCGCAACGCACTCCACGGTTCCGCGTGTCCACGTGTCCACGGCGCAGCCCGAGGGCACTTTGGCGCGGACATGCCGTGAACCAGGGCCCCGCCGTCGAACATTGCCCTTAATGTGCCCCCGGACGGAAACCACCCCGCCCACAAGACACTCCTGCGGACAACAACGCTGCCGGCCACCCTTCCTTGGCGGGAAGGGCAGCCGGCAGTTGTGATCTGGGGTGCCTAGACCATCGCCAGGACCATGCCCGGATCGGCCAGCATGGTCCCGAGGTCCTGCAGGAACCGTGAGCCCTGCTCGCCGTCGACCAGTCTGTGGTCGAAGGAGAGGCTGAGCGTCATGACCTGGCGCAGCGCGACCTCGTCCTGGTACTCCCACGGCATCTTCCGCACCGCGCCGAGGGCCAGGATGGCTGCCTCCCCCGGGTTCAGGATGGGCGTGCCAGCATCGATGCCGAAGACGCCGATGTTCGTGATGGAGATTGTGCCGCCGGAGAGCGCCTCGGTGCCCGTCTTCCCGGCCCGGGCCGTGTCCGTCAGTTCCGTCAGCGCGGTGGAGAGCTCCATGAGGGACATCCGGTCCGCGTCCTTGATATTCGGAACGGTCAGGCCCCTCGGGGTCGCGGCCGCGATGCCCAGGTTCACATAGTTGAACTGGACGATCTCCTGGTTGGCCTCGTCCCACCTGGCGTTGAGCGTCGGGTGGTTGCGTAGCGCGATCAGCACGGCCTTGGACACGAGCGTCAGCGGTGTGAGCTTGTAGCCGGCGAACGCGCGGCTGGCCTTCAGCCGTGCCAGCAGCTCCATCGTGGGGGTGACGTCAATGGTGAGGAACTCCGTGACGTGCGGTGCGGTGAAGGCGCTGGCCACCATGGCGGCGGCCGTGAATTTCCGCACGCCCTTGATCGGCGTGCGGGTCTCCCGTTCGCCCCCGGCCGGGACGCGCCCGGTGGACTGTGCCCCAACTGACTGCGCCGGCGCGCCGGCGAGTTCCTGAGCGGCTGCGGTCAGGTCCCCGCCGCCRACGAAATTCAGGACATCCTCACGGGTGATCAGCCCGTGCTCCCCCGTGCCGGTCACGGCCTCGAGGTCGACGCCGAGATCCTTGGCCAGCTTCCGCACCGGCGGCGTGGACCGCGGACGCTCCCCCGGCGCGGTTTCGACAGCCTTGGATTCAACCGGCTCAGCAGCGCGGACCGGCGCGACGGGCTCGGCGGGTGCGACCGGAGACGCCGCCGCCGGGGCCGCGAAGGTGCGGGTGCGGCGGGCGGGCCGGCCGGAGGCTTCGAGGACGGCGCCGTAGCCCACCAGGTTCGGCTCGCGTTTGGCGGCGGCGACTGCACCGGCACCTACGGCGGTACCGGCACCGCCGCCGGAATCGCCGGCGCCGTCGTCCTCAATCTCGAAGGACACGATCGGCTTGCCGACCTCGACCACGGTGCCCGGCTGCTCGTGCAGCGCGGCGACGACGCCGGCGAACGGCGAAGGCAGCTCGACGACGGCCTTAGCTGTCTCCACCTCGGCGATGATCTGGTTGAGGGTGACGGTGTCCCCTACCGCGACCTTCCAGGCGACGATTTCCGATTCCGTCAGTCCTTCGCCGAGGTCCGGCAGCCTGAATTCCTTGATCATTGTGGCGCTCATCCTTCCAGCCCGCTGAGGGAGTTGGGGCGGCCCAGGGCACGGTCGACGCCGTCGAGAATCCTGTCAAGGCCCGGCAGGTGGTGCATTTCCAGCTTGGAGTACGGGTACGGAACGTCGAAGCCGGTCACGCGGACCGGGGCGGCTTCGAGGTGGTAGAAGCAGCGTTCGGTGATGCTCGCGGCAACTTCGGCGCCGAGCCCGCCGGACTGGCCGGCCTCGTGGGTGATGACCAGCCGGCCGGTCTTGCGGACAGAGGCCTCAAGAGTGGTGAAGTCCAGCGGTGCCAGCGAGCGGAGGTCGATAACCTCGACCGAGACGCCTTCGTCCGCGGCCGCCAGTGCGGCGTCGCGGGCGGTCTTGACCAGCGGGCCGTAGGCCACGAGGGTGACGTCGTTGCCCTCGATGACCACGCGGGCCTTTTCCATGGACAGCGCAGCGCTCAGGTCGACGGTCTCGTCCACCTCGCCCTTGTCGTGGTAGCGCCGCTTGGGCTCGAAGTACAGGACGGGATCATCGGAGGCGATGGCCTGCTGGATCATGGTGTACGCGTCCTGGGGGTTGGACACGCTGACCACGCGCAGCCCCGAGGTGTGGGTGAAGTAGGCCTCTGGCGATTCCGAGTGGTGTTCCGGCGAGCCGATGCCGCCGCCGAACGGGACGCGGATGGTGATGGGCATCTTGACCGCGCCCTGGGTGCGGTAGTGCATCTTGGCAACCTGGCTGACGATCTGGTCGAACGCCGGGTAGATGAAGCCGTCGAACTGGATCTCCACCACCGGGCGGTAGCCGCGGTACGCCAGGCCGACCGCGGTGCCCATGATGCCCGATTCGGCGAGCGGGGTGTCCACGACGCGGTGCTTCCCGAAGTCTTTCTGCAGCCCGTCGGTGACACGGAAGACTCCGCCGAGGGCGCCGATGTCCTCCCCCATCAGGATCACCTTGGGATCGTTTTCGAGGGACTTGCGCAGGCCCGAATTGATGGCTCGGGCAAAGGTCATCTGCGTCATCAGCGTGCACCTTCTTCTGAAGCGGCTTCTGCGGGATCGCCGAAGGAAGCCAGGTAACGGGAGTAATGGTCCTGCTGGCGGTCCAGCCAGGAGTTAGGTGTGCTGTAAACGTGCTTGAAGATATCCAGCGGCTGCGGCTCGGGCATGTTGATGGTGCCGGCCCGGAGTTCCTTGGCCACGGCGTCGGCCTTCGCGGCGACGGCGGCCTCAAGGTCCGCGGTCAGCAGTCCCTTGCGGTCCAGCAGCGATTTCACCCGGGAAATCGGGTCCTTGGCGGCCCAGTCCTCGAGCTCGTTGGCATCCCGGTAGCGGGTGGGGTCATCCGCCGTCGTGTGTGGGCCCATCCGGTAGGTCACGGCCTCGATAAAGGTGGGTCCCCCGCCGTGCCGGGCGCGGTCCAGGGCGATGCGGGTGGCCGCCATGACGGCGAGGACATCGTTGCCATCGACCCTCATGCTGGGGATGCCGAAGCCTGAGGCGCGGTCCGCCAGCTGAATGTGGGACTGCAGCCGGACGGGCTCCGAGATGGCCCAGTGGTTGTTCTGGCAGATGAAGACGACCGGCGCCTGGAAGCTCGCGGCGAAGACCATGGCTTCGTTGACGTCGCCTTCGCTCGTGGCACCGTCGCCGAAATAGGCCACGGCAACGCAGTCGGCGCCGTCGTTCTGGATGCCCATGGCATAGCCCGTGGCGTGCAGGCTCTGCGCACCGATGATGATCTGCTGGGTGGCAACGTTGACGGTGAACGGGTCCCAGCCGGCGGAGGCGTTGCCCCGCCAGGCGCGGACCAGGTCCTCAACCTTCACTCCGCGGCAGTAGGCCACGCCGTTGTCGCGGTAGCTGGGGAAAACAAAGTCGTCGTCGCGCAGCGCGCGGGCCGAGCCGATCTGGGATGCTTCCTGGCCAAGCAGCGGCGGCCAGAGTGCCAGTTCGCCCTGCCGCTGGAGGGCAGTGGCTTCGGCATCGATCCGGCGGATGACCACCATGTCCTCGTAGAGCGAGCCAAGCTGCTCGTCGCTGACGTCCTGGAGCCAGGGATCGAACTCCGGATGGCTGATGCGCTCACCCGCCGGAGTGATGAGCTGGACGAGATCCCCGCCAGTCCGCCTCGTTGAATTTTCACTGTTCCCGGGGCCCCCGGCGGAAATGCCGCCCTTGCCCGCGTCGTCGGTAAACACTGTTGTCCGCACCTTCTGACGTCGTCTGACCGGAACTCGCAGGACTCGTGATCCCGCGGCGCGCCAGCCGCCCGGGCGCCGTTGCCCCGGATAATTGTGACCCTACTCACAATGCTCATCGGGTACAACCGCACGTAAAAATGTTGAGCATTATGCACTGTTTGACGCTACCGGACCGTGCTAATCTTGCGCATTATGCAACCCTTGGATGGCACTGACACCCGCCTGCTTTCGGCCATGGCCCGGGACCCCCGGCGGACCGTGGTGGCCCTCGCCCAGAAGCTGGGCCTATCGCGCAATACGGTGCAGGCCAGGATGGCCCAGCTGGAGAAAAAGCATGTGTTCCTCTCCTTCGAGCGACGCATCAATCCGGTGTCCTTGGGGTACCCGCTGATGGCTTTCATCTCCGTCCACGTCCAGCAACAGAAGCTCGGCACCCTGGCGCTCGAGCTCGCCGGGATTCCGGAAATCCTGGAGGGCTACGGCCTGACAGGCTCGGCCGATCTGCTCCTGCGGGTGGTGGCACTCGACGCCGAGGACCTGTTCCGGATCAACGGCAAGATCCTCGCCTGCGACGGCGTGGACCGGACCGATACCGCCCTGGCGATGGGTGAGCTGATCCCGTTCCGGATTCAGCCGCTGCTCGAACGCGGATCCGCCGACAACTGATCGGCTCCTCATCTGTGCCGCGGGCGGCCGCGGCGCTAGGCTGTGTCCGTTGGGTCTTCCTGAGTCCTTGGGTCCGCGCACGCGGCCCTGCGCAACAGGCAGTGGCTGTCTGGACTGCCGGAAAGGCTTGAACCGTGAGCAGTCCCGAGGAACCGCACCGCCCGGTACCGCCGCAGCCCGGGCATGAGCCTGCGTCCGGCCACCCGGCGCCCGGTCAGCCGCCCGTTCCGTACTATG
Source organism: Arthrobacter sp. P4_F10 (assembly GCF_056401435.1). NCBI lineage: Bacteria > Bacillati > Actinomycetota > Actinomycetes > Micrococcales > Micrococcaceae > Arthrobacter > Arthrobacter sp. P4_F10. The sequence continues at coordinate 177,232 of NZ_JBFUJJ010000009.1, read as the reverse complement.
CGGCCCCGCCCGGGGCGCCCGGCAACGGTGCACCACCCAACTACCCGCCGCCCAGCAACCCGCCACCTGCGAACGGCGCACCGCCGTACTACGGCGGACCGGGGCAGCCGCCGCCATACTACGGCGGCCCCGGCCAGCCTCCCCCCAAAAAGAGCCGCAAGGCCTTGTGGATCGTCCTCGGGATCGTCGGCGGGGTCCTGCTGCTGGTAGCGGCCGGCGTCGTCATCCTCATCAGCGTGGTGGGCGGAGCAACCAACCAGGCACGGGGCATCGCGGACGATTTCACGAAGCTGATCATCGCCGGCGAGGCGAGCACCGCCTACGAGAAGTACCTGGACCCCGCCCTCATGCAGAAGATTTCCCCGGAGGAGTTCGCCGCGGGAGTGGAAAGCCTGGAGCTGGACGGCAGCTGTAAACCAAACTTTTCAAGCCTCAACGTCAGCTCCAACAACGGCTCCAACGCCGCCGACGTCGCGGGTTCCATCGACTGCGACACCAAGCGCGTGGAGCTGGCCTACCGCTTCGAGGGCCGCGACGAGCTGAAGATGGTGAACATTCGGCTGCGGCCCCAACGCTGACCTCGGAAAACTCTTGCGCGGCCGGCGCCCATCCAACGGCAGGAGCTCCCGTGCTGCCGCACGGGAGCTCCTGCCGTTGGTATGCCGGTCCTAGTGGTTGGTAGCCTTCTCGGCACCCACCCCGGTCAGGGAACGGACCTCCATTTCGGCCTGCTTCGTGGCGTCTTCCTTCCGCTTGTCCAGGACGGTGCCGAGCCAGCCGAGGAAGAACGCGAGCGGGATGGAGACGATGCCCGGGTTGCTCAGCGGGAAAACAGCGAAGTTGGCGCCTGGGATCATCGACGTCTTGGCCCCCGACACCACCGGGGAGAGCGCAATCAGGATGATGGCCGCGGACAATCCGCCGTACATGCTCCATACGGCTCCCTGGGTGGTGAACCGGCGCCAGAACAGCGAGTAGAGGATGGTCGGAAGGTTGGCGGACGCCGCCACAGCGAAGGCGAGCGCCACGAGGAACGCGACGTTTTGTCCGTTGGCGAAGATGCCGCCGGCGATGGCCAGCAGGCCGATCACCACCACGGTGCGGCGGGCAACCTTGACCTCGGTGTCGGCGTCGGCCTTCCCCTTGGCCAACACGTTGGCGTAGATGTCGTGCGCGAAGGACGCCGCAGCGGTGATGGTCAGGCCGGCCACCACGGCGAGGATCGTGGCGAAGGCCACCGCGGAGATGAAGCCGAGCAACAACGGTCCGCCGAGGTGGAACGCGAGCAGCGGTGCGGCCGAGTTGACGCCGCCCGGAGCGGACTTGATGGTGTCCGCGCCGACGAGTGCCGCTGCGCCGTAGCCGAGCACCAGCGTGAAGAGGTAGAAGATGCCGATCAGCCAGATGGACCACACCACGGACTTGCGGGCTTCCTTGGCCGTGGGCACGGTGTAGAAGCGCATCAGCACGTGCGGCAGGGCCGCGGTACCGAGCACCAGCGCCAGGCCCAGGGACATGAAGTCGAGCTTGGAGGTATCGGACTTGCCGTACTGCAGGCCGGGGTTCAGGACGGCCGGATTCTTCGCGGTTTCCACTGCACCGCCGAGCAGATCAGAGAGGTTGAACCCGTAGATCGCCAGGACCCAGAAGGTCATGACTGCGGCGCCGGCAATCAGCAGCATGGCCTTGATGATCTGGACCCAGGTGGTGCCCTTCATGCCGCCGATCAGCACGTACATGATCATGAGGACGCCGACGACGATGATCACCAGGGCCTGTCCGCCCCAGTCGCTGATGCCCAGCAGCAGGGAGATGAGGCTGCCGGCACCGGCCATCTGCGCCAGCAGGTAGAAGAAGCAGACGGCCAGGGTGGAGATGGCGGCCGCGATGCGCACGGGGCGCTGCTTGAGCCGGAAGGACAGAACATCGGCCATGGTGAACTTGCCCGTGTTGCGGAGCAGTTCGGCCACGAGCAGCAGGGCAACGAGCCAGGCGACGAGGAAACCGATGGAGTACATGAAGCCGTCGTAGCCGTTGATGGCGATCGCGCCGGTGATGCCCAGGAAGGAAGCCGCGGAGAGGTAATCGCCGGCGATCGCCGTGCCGTTCTGCGAACCCGTGAAGGAGCGTCCGGCGGCGTAGTAGTCGGCCGCGGTCTTATTGTTGCGGCTGGCGCGGAAGACGATCACCATGGTGACCGCCACGAACAGGGCGAAGATGGCCATGTTCAGCAGGGTGGTGTCTTTGAGTGCGGCGACATTGACCGCGGGGACCATGAGTGTCATTTTGCTGCTCCGCCTACCGGGTTGCCGTGCTTGTCGAATTCGTGCCCTTCGATTCCGTGGCGGATTTCAGAGGCAATGGGGTCGAGCTTGCGGTTCGAGTAGCTGACGTACCAGCCGGTGATGGCAAACGTGGAGACGAACTGCAACAGGCCCAGGATCAGGCCGATGTTGATGTTGCCCCAGACCTTCGTGGACATGAATTCCACCGCATAGTCGGCCAGCAGGACATACGCGAAGTACCAGAGCAGGAATGCAATGGACATCGGGAAGACAAAGCTGCGGTGACGTTTGCGCAGTTCCTTGAACTGCTCCGTCGACTGGACTTCCTTGAAGTCCACGGCCGCCGCTGCGTCCGTTTCTTGGGCGTCGTGACCCATCGGTTCCTCCTCATTGAGACTGGTGAGCCCACACCGGCTGCCGTGGTCTCGCGGGACACCGCATACACCCCTCGAGCCAATGTGACTTCAATCACTGTGTACCGTGGCGCGCGTGCGTTCCAGAACCCGCGCCACCTGCGTCGCCCAGCGGTCCCCATGCTGCGCCAAACGGTGCCCCACGACACCGAAAGGAGCACGCGCCGGCCCCGACGGTAGGCTGGCACCATGCCGGATTCTCCCCTGCTCACCGCCGCCTCAGTCGCGGTGATTGCCCTGGCGATCGCGGCCGTCGTCGCCGTGGGTCTCAAGGTCCTCCGCTCCTTCCGGGACCTCGGCACCGATGCGGAGCGGGCCACGTACAAGACGCTGCATGCCGCCTCCCGTGCCGGCCAGTACCTGCGGACGGGCCTGAACCCGGCCGGCGCGGCCAAGGCCAGCAAGCAGTTGCGCAGCCTGCTGGGCTGCGACGCCCTGGCCATCACCGACACAACGGGCGTGCTCGCCTGGGACGGTGCCGGCGAGGAGCTCAAGCCCGCCCTGATGGGGCTCGCGGCCAAAGTGCTCGACGGCGGCCACCTCGCCGTGATTCCCGCGGGCGAACTTCAGCTGCTTGCCGCAGGCGACGGCGGCCGGCCGCTGACGCCGGAGGTGGAGCGCGCCGTCGTGATCGCCCCGATCAGGGCCGGCGCCCGCGTGGTCGGCGTGGTCGCGGCCTTCGCGCCGGCTGCCGGCGCCGGACTGGTCCGTGCCACCGGCGAGGTGGCCGACTGGGTGGCCACGCAGGTGGAACTCGCCGAGCTCGATGCCTCCCGCACCCTCTTGATGGAAGCGGAGGTCCGGGCCCTCCGCGCCCAGATCAGCCCGCACTTCATCTACAACTCGCTCAACGCGATCGCCTCCTTCATCAACACGGATCCGGTTCGCGCGCGCGAGCTCGTCGTGGAGTTCGCCGATTTCACCCGCTACTCTTTCCGCCGCCACGGTGACTTCACCACCCTGGCCGAGGAGCTGCGCTGCATCGACCGCTACCTGCTCCTGGAACGGGCCAGGTTCGGGGACAGGGTGCAGGTCAGCCTGCGGATCGCTCCGGAGGTCCTCAGCACGGTGATCCCCTTCCTGAGCCTGCAGCCGCTGGTGGAAAACGCGGTGCGGCACGGTCTGGAGGCCAAGGAGGGACCGGGCCACATCTCCATCACGGCGAACGACTCCGGCGCGTTCGCCGAGGTGACGATCGAGGACGACGGCGTCGGCATGGACCCGGAGCAGCTGCGCTCCGTCCTTGCCGGGCACAGCGACGGCGAGCACGTGGGGCTGCGCAATGTCGACGCCCGCCTGCGGCAGGTTTACGGTGACGACAACGGCCTCGTGATCGAGACGGCACCGGGCGAAGGTACCCTGATCACGATGCGCGTCCCCAAGTCCCAGCCCCGGCACGACGCCTGATCCGGGACGGTTCCGCCGTCCTGTCTTGGTGTCCCCGGCGGCTGCACATGGCTGACGGCCTGAGCCGGTCAAAACGGCTGCGGCAGTAGGCTAGAGCCATGATTAACGTCCTCGTCGCCGACGACGAGCTCCCCGCCGTCGAGGAACTGGCCTTCCTGCTCGGCAAGGATGACCGGATCGGCGCCATCCACCGTGCCTCCTCCGGCGCCGAGGCCCTGCGGGCGCTTGAGGCCGAGGAAGTCGACGCCGTCTTCCTCGACATCCACATGCCGGCGCTCACAGGGCTGGATATTGCCCGGGTCATTTCCCGCAGCGCCCACCCTCCCGCCGTAGTCTTCGTGACCGCGGATGAGGACTGCGCGCTGGAGGCCTTCGAGCTCGCGGCCGTGGACTACCTCCTCAAGCCCGTGCGCGCCGAACGGCTGGCGAAATCGATCGGCCGCATCAGCGAGCTGCTCAAGGACGGTGCCCCGGCACCGGAAATGATCACCGTGGATCTGGGCGGGACCACCAAGATGATCCGGCGCGATGATGTCACGTACGTCCAGGCGCAGGGCGACTACGCCCGGTTGCACACCGCGGAGGCGAGTTACCTCATCAGGGTTCCGCTGGCCGACCTCGAGCAGCAGTGGGCCGACGCCGGGTTCCTCCGCATCCACCGCTCCTACCTGACCGCGCTGAGCCACATCAGCCACATGAGGCTTGCCGCGGCGCGGCCCAGCGTCACCGTGGCAGGGGCCGAACTGCCTATCAGCCGCAGGCACCTGCCGGCGGTCCGGGAAAAGCTCGAAGCAAACCGTATCCGGCCGCAGGCATGACGCGGGTCCGGGTCACAGCGCCCCGCAGCCTCACGCCAACCGGCACTGTCACGCCAGACGGCGCCGCCCTGGCCGGCGGGCGCTCCGCGGCGGCCGCGCATGAGGCGGCAGAGGAATCCGACGCCGGCCAGTTGTTCGTCCGCTCACTCATCCGGTCCCAGCTGCGCCTGGGCCTCGTGGTGGGCCTGGGCTTCCTGCTGATCCTGCTCGCTTTCCCGCTCATGCTCGGGCTGGTCCCGGGCCTGGCGGACTCCACCATTGCCGGCCTGCCTTTCGACTGGGTCCTGCTGGGTGCCGGAATCTATCCCGTGATCGGTCTCAGCGCCTGGCTCTACGTGCGGACCGCCACCAGGAACGAGGCCCGCTACCGGGACCTCGCCGGCGACAAGTGAGGGACATGGCCGGGCAGCTGACGTCCCGGGTGAGCGGAACGTGAACCCCGTCGTCGGGCTGGCGGCGTTCGCCGCGGTCTCGCTCGCCACGGCCGTCATCGGTTTCTACGGGTTGCGGGTCTCACGCACCACCGGGGACTTCTACGTGGCTTCCCGGACGGTCAAGCCGTGGTGGAATGCCTCGGCGATCGGCGGCGAGTACCTCTCCGCCGCGAGTTTCCTTGGTGTGGCCGGACTGATCCTGCTCTCCGGCACTGATGCTCTGTGGTACCCGGTGGGTTACACGGCCGGCTACCTGATGCTGCTCCTGTTCGTCGCCGCTCCCTTGCGCCGCTCCGGCGCCTATACGATTCCGGATTTCACCGAGGCACGCCTGGATTCTCGTGCCGTCCGCCGCGTGACAAGCCTGGTGGTGGTCCTGGTCGGCTGGCTCTACATCGTCCCGCAGCTCCACGGCGCCGCCCTGGCAATCCGGATCACCACGGGCCTGCCGGCCTGGGTGGGCCCGGTGGCGGTGGTCGGCGTCGTCTGCATCACTGTGGTGGCGGGCGGGATGCGCTCCATCACGTTCGTCCAGGCGTTCCAGTACTGGCTCAAGCTGACCGCGCTGGCGGTGCCAATAGTGTTCCTGCTGTTTGCGCTGGGCGGCGGCGAATCCGCCGCGGCGGCCCCCGCCGCCAATCCGACGGCGTTGGCCCCCGCGGGCCCGTATCAGATCATTTCGCTGCTCGTGGCCCTGCTCTTTGGAACACTCGGGCTCCCGCACGTGCTGGTCCGTTTCTATACGAATCCGGACGGGCAGTCCGCCCGGCGGACCACCCTGATTGTCCTGGGCCTGCTGTCGGCCTTCTACCTGTTCCCGACGGCGTACGGCATGCTCGGGCGCATGTTCGCGCCGGACCTTGCCCAGAGCGGCCAGGCCGATGCGCTGGTGCTGCTGCTGCCGGGCCGGATGATCGGCGGGATGGCCGGCGACCTGCTGACGGCGCTCGTGGTGGCCGGTGCGTTCGCGGCGTTCCTGTCGACGACGTCCGGCCTGGTGGTCTCCCTGGCAGGCGTGATCAGCCAGGACGTGTTCGGCGGCAGTGTCCGGGGCTTCCGGCTGGCGGCATTGATCTCGGCCATTGTCCCGCTGGGGATCGCGTCGATGACCGAATCGCTGGCCCTGGCCGGCAGCGTGGGGCTCGTGTTTGCCTTTACGGCGTCCACTATCTGCCCGGTGCTGCTGCTGGGCATCTGGTGGCGGGGTCTGACGGACGCCGGGGCAATCGCCGGCATGGCGACCGGCGGTGTGCTCTGCGGCAGCGCGATGGTGGCCGGTTCTGTGCTGGGTGCTGCCCAGTCGCCGTCGTGGCTGGCGCAGCCCGCCGCCTGGACGGTCCCGGCGGCGTTCGCCGTCACGGTGCTGGTCTCCCGGGCCACGCGGGGCCGGGTGCCGCGGACCATGACGCGGGTCATGACCCGGCTGCACACCCCGGAACGGCCGCTCGCGACGGAGCGGTGACTGGACAACGCTGACCCGGCGTCGGCGATCAGGCGCCGGCAATCCGGCGTGGGGCGGCCCCGGCAGGTGGGCACCGGGTTGGGGCGCCGGCGTGGGGCGGCCCTGGCAGGTGGGCACCGGGCTGGGGCGCCGGCGTGGGGCGTGGTTAGTCGATGGCCGCCATGAGCTCCACGGCGCGCTCCAGGAACGCGTCGACCTGGCTTTCCTCGTAACCCTCCCGGCCCACGGCGGGGCGGAACACGGCACGCCGGACGTTGTCCACGCTCAGCGGCTGGTCCTCCTCGAGGTAGCCGATCAGCTCGTGGCACAAATCGTCGACGTCGGTGGTGTTGTAGCTGCGGGACTTGGGTTTGGACGGGCGCCGGAAGCGCTGGCCGTCCGGGCGGTGCAGGCGTCCGCGCAGGACGCCCGCGAGCCGGCCGATTTCTCGCAGCCAGGCTTCCTCGCCGCGTTCGGCAACCAGCTCATCGCGTTCCCGCCGGGCCAGGGCGTCTTCGAGCCGGTCCAGCGCGGCGTCCACGCCGGCAGCCACGTAGCCACCCTTCACGGGGTCGAAGGACACTGCGCGGACGTCCGAGCTCTTGATGGCGCGGGAGGCGGAGGACGGAGCTTCAAATGACACCCGTGCGCGCTGCAGGAAATCGTCGACCTGCCTGGCGTTGTAGCCATACTGGTTCCGCTGCACACGGTCAAATGACGCAGGAATCTGCCGTTGAATGTCCACTGTTACTTTGTTCCTTTGATGCCGTTCGGCTGGTTTGCTCGGCACCATTCTAGGCGCCGGAAGTGCTGGTTCGGTGCTTTTAGGCGCCAGCGAGGGCCGAGAACAGGATGAACGCCACCGGCGACGCGAAGACAATCGAGTCCAGGCGGTCCATGACGCCTCCGTGACCGGGGAGGATGCTGCTCATGTCCTTGATGCCGAGCTCGCGTTTGACCATCGATTCGGCGAGGTCGCCTGCGGTGGCGGCTGCCACCATGCCCACAGCGAGCACGACGCCGAACCACCACGGCTCACCCAGCACGAAGACCATGGCGAGCACGCCCACGATGACGGCCCCGGCGATGGAGCCGGCGAAGCCTTCCCAGGTCTTCTTGGGGCTGATCTTGGGGGCCATCGGATGCTTGCCCAGGGATGCGCCCACGAGGTAGCCGAAGGTGTCGTTGGCCACCACCAGGAGCAGCAGGGTCGCGATTTGCCACGCTCCCGGCGGAATCACCCCGTCAGGCCACAGGCCCACCGGCGTCTCGCCGTCGGCGGTGTGCAACAGCAGCGTTGCGAAGCTGATCAGGAACGGCACCCAGGACAGGGTGAAGACCCCCGCGAAGATGCTCCGCGCCGAACCCGCGGCGCCTTCCAGGGTCCGCCACAACAGCACCGCCACGCTGCTGACGAGCATGGCAAAGAGCAGGCTTTCGAGGCCGCCGAAGTAGGCGGCGATCGGCATGGCGACCGTGCCGACCATCACCGGGACGATCGGCAGGCGGGTGCCCGCGGCCTCCAGCGCACGGAAGATCTCCCAGACGCCGAAGATCGCGAAAGTAGCCGTCACCAGGACGAAGCCGAGCGGGAGGAACAGCAGGCCGCCGAGGACGCACACGAGCATACCAACGCCCGAGCCGATGGCGGCGGGCAGGTTCCGGCCCGCTTTGGGCGTCGGGTTTTCGCGTTGCTTCCCCCGCCTCCGGGCGCGCGGCCCGGAGGCCTCCTGTGCCTGACCCATCAGACCTCGAGCAGCTCAGCTTCCTTGCGCTTGAGCAGCTCGTCAATCCCGTCCACGTGCGCCTTGGTCATGGCGTCGAGTTCTTTCTCGCCGCGTGCGCCCTCGTCTTCGCCGGCGTCGCCGTCCTTGACGAGCTTGTCCAGCGTTTCCTTGGCCTTGCGGCGGATGTTGCGGATGGACACCTTCGCGTCCTCGCCCTTGGACTTGACGATCTTGACGTATTCCTTGCGCCGTTCGGACGTCAGCTCGGGAATGGTGATCCGGATGACGTTGCCGTCGTTGGAGGGGTTGGCGCCCACCTCGGAGTCGCTGAGGGCGCGTTCGATGTCGCGCAGGGCCGTCTTGTCGTACGGGGTGACGAGGATGGTGCGGGCATCCGGGACCGCGAAGGAGGCCAGCTGCTGCAGCGGCGTCGGCGTGCCGTAGTACTCCACGATGACCTTGTTGTACAGGCCAGGTGTCGCGCGGCCGGTCCGGATCGAGGCGAAGTCTTCCTTGGCTACCTCAACTGCCTTGTCCATCTTGTCCCCGGCTTCGAGCAAGGTTTCTTCGATCACGGTCTCTCCTCAGAAATTGGTGCGTCCCGGGGGCCGGGGCGCGGCACGTCTTCTTGTGCGCCTGTGTCTTCCGCCTGGCAGCGGAAAGGTCCTGAAAACATCCTAGCCGTTGCTACGGGGTGACGACGGTGCCCAGGTCTTCACCCCGGATGGCGCGGGTGACGTTGCCCTCGCCTTCCATGCCGAAGACCACCATCGTGAGGTTGTTGTCCTTGCACATGGTCATCGCGGTCTGGTCCATCACGCGGATGTCGCGGCGGAGCGCGTCGTCGTAGCTGAGGCGGTGCAGCTTCTCCGCCGTCGGGTCCTTCTTCGGGTCCGCGGTGTAGACGCCGTCGACGCCGCTCTTGGCCATCAGGACGACGTCGGCGTGGACCTCCATGGCGCGCTGGGCAGCGACGGTGTCCGTGGAGAAGTATGGCAGGCCGGCGCCGGCGCCGAAGATGACAACCCGGCCCTTTTCCATGTGGCGGATGGCGCGGCGGGGAATGTACGCCTCGGCGACCTGGCCCATGGTAATGGCGCTCTGCACGCGTGTTTCCACCCCGGCCTGCTCCAGGAAGTCCTGGAGGGCCAGGCAGTTCATGACGGTTCCGAGCATGCCCATGTAGTCGGCGCGGGAGCGGTCCATGCCGCTCTGGGACAGTTCGGCGCCGCGGAAGAAGTTGCCTCCGCCGACGACGATTGCGACCTCGACGTCGGGGACTGCGGCGGCGATCTGTTTGGCCACGCCGCGGACGGTATCCGGGTCAACGCCAAGTTTCCCGCCGCCGAAGACCTCGCCGGAGAGCTTCAAGAGGACGCGGCGCCTGTTCTTCTTTGGCTGGGCTGAAGTGGTGACGGTTTCCATGGTGCCTTCCCGTTGGTGAACTCTGAGTTAGGTTATCGTGCTGGGCGCCCAAGGCGGCATTCCGGCCGTGGCCGGAACCGGTGCCTCGCGCGTGCATGCAAAAGGGGTGGCCACCGTGGTGACCACCCCCTTAGCGTGCCTGGCTATTGCCTGACTGGTGTCTGGCTAGTCTCTGACTAGGAACCGACGCGGAAGCGCGTGAAAGCGGTTCCCTTGACGCCGGCCTCTTCGAGGACCTGGGCGACAGACTTCTTGGCATCCTTGGCGAATGCCTGGTCGAGGAGAACCTCGCCCTTGTAGAAGCCGGTGACGCGGCCTTCGACGATTTTGGTCATCGCGGCTTCGGGCTTGCCCTCGGCCTTGGCGGTTTCCTCGGCGATGCGGCGCTCGGACTCGACGAGCTCGGCCGGAACATCCTCGCGGGCGAGGTAGTTCGGGGACATCGCGGCGATGTGAACGGCGACGTCGTGGGCTGCGGTAGCAGCTGCTTCGCCTTCGCCGTCAACAGCAAACAGAACGCCGACCTGGGCCGGGAGATCCTTGGAGGTCTTGTGCAGGTAAGCGTCGACCGTTGCGCCCTCGATGCGGGAGATGCGGCGGACAACAACCTTCTCGCCCAGAACGGCGCCCTCTTCGATGACAACCTCGGACAGCGGCTTGCCGTCGACGTCGGTGGCCAGCAGGGTCTCGAGGTCGGCAGCGCCGGACTCGACGGCCACGGCCAGGACCTTGTCAGCCAGCTGGATGAACTTGTCGGCCTTGGCCACAAAGTCGGTCTCGCAGTTGACTTCGATCATCACGCCGACGCCGTTGGCGACCTTGGCAGCAACCAGGCCTTCAGCGGTGGAGCGGCCTTCGCGCTTGGTGGCGCCCTTCAGGCCCTTGATGCGGATGATTTCGATGGCCTTCTCGGCGTCACCGTTGGCTTCGTCAAGAGCCTTTTTGACATCCATCATGCCGGCGCCGGTGCGCTCGCGCAGAGCCTTGATATCAGCGGCAGTGTAGTTCGCCATGTGAACCCCTCTGTCTAGAAATTTATGTGGTGTACGGACCGACAGGACGGCTGCTCACCGAGTGAGCGGCCATCCTGTCGGTACCCCCTATGCAGCTGAGCGCATGTGGGGAGATCCAGATTTACTTGTCTGACTACTTGGCTTCGTCGGCGGCCGGTGCTTCTTCAGCAGCCGGTGCTTCCTCAGCAGCCGGAGCAGCTTCAGCGGCGGGTGCTTCCTCAGCAGCCGGGGCAGCCTCAGCGGCGGGCGCTGCAGCAGCTTCAGCCTTGTTGCCTTCGAGGAGCTCGCGCTCCCACTCGGCCAGCGGCTCTTCCGGAGCTTCCGTGGTGCCGGTGGCGCGCTGGTTGCGGGCGATGAGGCCCTCAGCAACGGCGTCGGCGACAACGCGGGTCAGCAGGTTGACGGAGCGGATGGCGTCGTCGTTACCCGGGATCGGGAAGTCAACTTCGTCGGGATCGCAGTTGGTGTCCAGGATGGCCACAACCGGGATGTTCAGCTTCTTGGCTTCATCGACAGCAAGGTGTTCCTTCTTGGTGTCAACGATCCACAGCGCGGACGGCGCCTTCGTCAGGTTGCGGATACCACCGAGGTTGGTTTCCAGCTTGGTGAGTTCGCGGCGAAGGAGCAGCAGTTCCTTCTTGGTGTAAGCCGAACCGGCGACGTCGTCGAAGTCGATCTCTTCGAGTTCCTTCATGCGCTGGATGCGCTTGGAGACCGTCTGGAAGTTGGTCAGCATACCGCCGAGCCAACGCTGGTTGACGTACGGCTGGCCAACGCGGGTGGCCTGCTCGGCGATGGATTCCTGCGCCTGCTTCTTGGTGCCGACGAAGAGAACGGTGCCGCCGTGTGCAACGGTGGCCTTCACGAACTCGTAGGCACGGTCGATGTAGGACAGCGACTGCTGCAGGTCAATGATGTAGATACCGTTGCGCTCCGTGAAGATGAAGCGCTTCATCTTCGGGTTCCAACGGCGGGTCTGGTGTCCAAAGTGGACGCCGCTGTCAAGCAGCTGGCGCATAGTTACGACGGGCATGCCGACGCTCCTTCCGGCAGGTCATTCATGAGAGAGCCCATGGCTCTCTTACCCTGCCAATAGTTGACGGTTGTTTAGCATTCGCCCGGGGCGGGCGTTGCTCCTGGCATCCACTGCGCTTCCCATCCGTGCCCAAAGGAACGGACCGCAGGAAGCGCAGTCCTCCGCATCGGAAGTTTCAGGCTTCTTTTGAGGAGGGCTGGATACGCGTAGTCAGCTGCTGCTCCCCCGCACCCCTGAATGAGGCGTGCCGGCTTCGGCAACCACGAATTATCGCGACTAACAAGCGTGAGGGCACAGCAAACTGCTCCACCAAGTGTACTACAGCGCCCCCGCCCCGAAGGACGGTTTTCGCGGTGCAGCGGGGCGGCGTTCCGGGCCTGTGGCGGGGGTGGTTGAGCACCTTCCGCGGCGCCTTGAAGCGAAGCCGGGCGGCATGCGTCGTGGCCGGTGACCGTCGCGGCCAGCGCGCGTCGCGGCGGCATCCGTACCGGGGCGGTTGCGCCCGTTGTGGCGGCGTGCCGGTCGTGGCGGGTGCGCCCGTCGCGGCGGCGTGCCGGTCGTGGCGGCATCCGTACCGGGGCGGTTGCGCCCGTTGTGGCGGCGTGCCAGTCGTGGCGGGTGCGCCCGTCGCGGCGGCATGCCTCGTCACGTCGTCGGAGGCCGGGGCGCCGGTCGTGGCGGGTGCGCCCGTCGCGGCGGCATGCCTCGTCACGTCGTCGGAGGCCGGGGCGCCGGCGCCTAGCGACCGCGCCGGAAGCTTTTCCACATAGCCGTCGTGGGAGATTCCGCCCAGTACGCTGCCCCGGCAGGCTGGGGACATGAAGTTCTCCCCCGGCCTTGCAGCATTGCTCCTGGCGCTGTCCCCCATCCCCGCAGATTCCGTCGCCGCGGCCTCCCAGGTTTCGGTTTCCACTCCGGCTTCGGCTTCGGCTTCGGCTTCGGATTCCACTCCGGTTCCGGCTTCCACCGGCCGGGGCACCCCCAGGGCAGGACCAGTCCCGGCACTTGACTGGAGCTGGCCGCTCAGCCCGCGCCCTGCGGTTCTGCGCGCCTTCGACCCCCCGGCCAGGCCGTGGCTCAGCGGTCACCGCGGTGTCGATATTGCGGCGGCACATGATCGTGCCCCGCTCATCTCGCCGGCCGCCGGAACGGTGAGCTTTGTCGGGACGGTGGTGGACCGGCCGGTCATCACAATCGATCACGGCAACGGGCTGCGCAGCAGTTTCGAGCCGGTGGCGAGTTCGTTGACGGCGGGGTCCGCCGTGGCAGAGGGCGACGTCCTGGGGCAGGTACAGGCCGGCCACTGCGGCCCGGGGCCGCCCTGCCTCCATTGGGGCGTCCGCCGGGGCGAAGACTACGTCAACCCGCTGGCGTTCGTGATGGACCTGAGACCTTCTGTCCTGCTCCAGCCCCTGGATGCCGGCCCCTGACGATCGGCCCGCCCATGCACGGACCCCAGGCTGTCGCGGCGGCTATTGGGCGCGCATTAGACGATCGCGGAAATTCCCGTGATCGCCCGGCCGGTGACCAGGGTGTTGATCTCGTGCGTGCCCTCGTAGGAATAGATGGCTTCGGCGTCCGCGAAGACCTTGGCCATCTCGAAGTCCGTCACGATTCCGTTGCCGCCAAGGATGCTCCGGCCCAGGGCCACACTCTCGCGCATGCGCGCGGTCGTGAACGCCTTGGCCAGGGCGGACTGCTCGTCCTTCGCCTCCCCCGCGTCCTCCAACTGGGAAAGCCTCACCATCATGCCCATCGAGCTGACCGCGTTACCGAGGATCTGCACGAGCTGGTGCTGGACCAACTGGAAGGAGGCAATCGGGCGGCCGAACTGGCTGCGCTCCACGGCGTAGCGCCGGGCGACGTCAAAGGCCGCGAGCTGCTGGCCCACCGCCTGCCAGGCCACCGCGAGGCGGGTGACCTTCAGGACCTTGTTGGTGTCGCGGAAGCTGTTGGCGTTGGCGAGCTTGAAGAAGTCCGGCACCACCACGTTATCGAGCGTGATGTCGGCGTTCTGGACCGTGCGCAGCGAGATCTTGTTCTCGATCTTCACGGCGCTGTACCCCTCGGTCTTGGTGTCGACGAGGAAACCCTTGACCTGGTTGTCATCGACGTCGCGGGCGTAAATGACCACCCAGTCGGAGAAAGTGGCGTTGCCGATCCAGCGCTTGGCTCCGTTGAGGATCCAGTTCCCGCCGTCGCGCCGTGCTGTGGTGCGCGTGCCGCCGGCGACGTCGGAGCCGCCAAGGGGCTCCGTGAGGCCGAAGGCTCCGATCTTCTTGAGCGAGTAGATATCGGGAAGCCACGCGTCCTGCTGCTCCTTGGAGGCAAGGGCTTCGATGGAGCCGGTGAAGAGCCCGTCATGGACGCCCATGAACGTCGCGATCGACGTGTCCGCGCGGGTGGCTTCGGCGTGCAGGATTCCGGCGAAGAGGTTCGAGTAGCCCTGCCTCCTGACTGGGCTGACCAGGTCAATTTCGGCAAGCTTCGGGATCAGCTCCATGGGGAACTCAGCGCGATTCCAGCAATCGACGGCGATCGGCCTGACTTCACGGGTGAGGAACTCGCGGACCTCGGCCAGCCGGTCCTGCTCCTTGGCGCTGAGCAACTGCTCGAACGCGAAGAAGTCGCCGTCAGCGTAGGGCAGGTTATGAATGTCGATTGCAGCCTTGGGCATGGTGTTCCTTCACTCGTGATCAGCGGCGACCAAAAGGACGCGGGTTTCGCGCCTGAGATATGTTACTCACGAGTAACATATCTCAGTCTGGTGCCTCCTGCAAGCGACGGCCCGACAAAGAAGAGCCGCGGCCGACGTCGAACGTCAGCCACGGCTCCCGTGGTGCGGACCCCGGGTGAGGAGGATTCGCAAAAATGTCGGGCTACTCGGACTTGAACCGAGGACCTTAGGATTATGAGACCTTGGATAATTCCGCGCCACTAGAGGGAACTTCAGGGGATGACTATCCTCCGACTATCCACCACGTTAGAAATTGAGCTTGACATCAAGCCGTGCGGCGCACTCGTGAAGGTCTTCATCGAACAACCCCGCGTAGGTATCCAGCGTGAGAAGGGCTGTGGCATGGCCAGCTATCCGCTGCACAACTTTCACGTTTGAGCCTACGCGGATATGCAGACTGAACCTCTTCAAGCGCCGCTGGCTGGCTGCCATGAGCGCCACCCCGGACTTACTGCCGGGGATTTGCGCGTAGCCGAGTGGCTGGCCGCCAATCTGGACGGCACCACCACTGTGCACCGCACGTGGCAACAGCTTCGCAACGAACTGCGCCTGCCGAATCATGCGGCGGGCGTTCACCTGACGACGCTGCCCCGGTTGGGATTTGTCGGAGAACGCATCAGGACCGGACCCCCGGCCGGATTTCCGCTGGAGCTGCCAGTGCCCAAGCTGCCCGCGGAACGCACCGTCAGCAACTACGAAACACGCGCCGCCGTCGAAGCCAGGAATTCGCGCCGCGCCGCCGGCAATCGGGCCGCTGACTTGCGGGCGGATGCCAAGTGGGGCGTGCGCGCCTAGTGTGGAGCGTCGCTACTGAGGACGCCGCTGCCTACTCACTGCGGCAAGTGCGGGAGGCGGCAGCCCGGCATGCACTCCCCTACTTCCAAAAGGACTCCTACCTGAGCGCCATAGCCGGAGCACCACTACTACCGGCAGAGAAGCGCACTAGGTGTAATTCCCACGGACGTTGTGAACGCGCTGGATGGGTGAGTGGCCTTTGATGCCGCTGTGCGGTCGATGGTGATTGTAGTAGTGGACCCAGTCCTCAGCGTCTTAGCGCCATGCAACCGGCTCGGTCGTCGCGTTAGCGGCCGGACAGCGGTGGCCTGGTTCTAGGATTTCCCGCATGCACTTTGATGGAATCCGATGGTAGGGCCGCCACCCCCGGGCATTTGGCCGGCCCGGGCCAGTCGAGGAATAGAGCGCTGCGGAAGGGGTGGTGCGGGCGTGACTGTCCGTAACCCGCCGCGCCTGTGTAATGGCTGGTGCGATTATCTGCCAGGAGCCGGCCACGGAAACATGCAGGTCAGGCGCCTACTTTTATACTGTGGCACAGCAGTCCGGTTAGGGGCACGCCACGGCGTCATTTCTCCCTAGGAGTGACGATTAGCACCCCAGAGACCGGCTCCATCGTCCCTTGAAGATGGAGCCGGTCTGAGCGGCCTGCGCCGAGACGCAACCATCACAGGATTCAGAAAAGCCCCCGCGCTCGATCCCCGAGGAGAGCGCGGGCGCCTTCACTGAGGCTTCCATCCGCTACTGGGGGGACACGGAGGAACCTGCCAAACACAGTTGGCTCGAAAGCGCAAGTCAAACGCACGGATTGAGGCGTCAAGTCGTCGCTCGTCCCGAATATACTGATCAGTGCTGCAGCGGTGAGCAGTGAGACTTTCAAGGAAGTTTCCCCGTTCGTTGAACAGATGGTGTGTTGCAGCGGGGTCAGCCATCAGGACCGGCACGGCCCGTGACAGGCCGGCTGGAGCAGGCCGCGGGAGGTGAATGGCTCCGCCCCGTTCCACCGGGTGCTACCCGGCGACTTTGGTGCCGGTGGAGGTTTCGGAGGCGGTGTTGTAGCCGCTCTTGGAACCGGTGACCTTTACCGTGATGGTCCGTCCCCGGTCACCGGAGCGGACCTTGTACGTGGCGGAGCTGGCATCGCTGATCAGAATGTTCGAGCGGTACCACTTGTAGGTCAGTGTCACCGGCGGCGGGCCCCACGCCCCGGGGACAGCCGTGAGGGTGGACCCGGCCGCCGCGGTGCCAGTGATCGTGGGCGTGGGTGCGGTGAGCGTGCCCTTGGCGATCGCTGAGGTCCCTGCGGACGTCCTGGAGGCCGTCGTGTAGCCGGTCTTGGAACCGGTGACCTTCACGGTGATGGACCGGCCCGCATCGCCGGAGCGCAGCTTGTAGCTGGTTCCGTAGGTATCTCTGATCTCGTTGCCCGATCGGTACCACCGGTAGGCCAAGTTCACCGGCGCCGGTCCCCAGGTCCCTGGCACCGCGGACAGCGTGGACCCGACCTTCCGGATCCCGCGGATTGTCGGAACCGGACCGTAAGTGATCTTGGCTGCGTGCCAGTAGCCGGAAAGGTACGTTTTCCCCAGGTATTGGACGCCGGCCCGGTTGAAGTGGATCAGGTCGCCCTCATTCACGGCTCCGGACTTGGAGGGTGCAAAACCCGTGGAGGAGACGCGCGCCGGCGTTTCCCGGTGGCTCCTGTCGATGTTGACCCTGCCCGGCGTGGCTTCGATGCCCTCCGGCGTCATCTGCCCCACCACAAAGGGGAGCTTCGACGCGGCCAACCGGGACCGGAAGAACGCAATGAGTTTATCCAACTTCGCGCTGTACGCGGAGGTCGTCATCGACGAGTTATTCTCGCCCTGGTGCCAGAGAACGCCTTTGAGATCCACCGTGCGGCCGGTCGCCCTCGCCGCCGCGATGCCCTCATGCGTCTGCCTCACCGCCAACTCCGGGAGGTCACGCGCGGACGATGTAGCCGCGCCGACAGACCATGTGAGTGAGGACGAGTCGCTCGTGAACCCGGTGCCGCCGTGCGCCGCCGGGATGATGAGAACCCCAACGTTGGCGGGCTGGGTTTTCAAATACTCACGGGCAAACGTCGTGGCAGGCGAAATCCCGCTCGCAGTGTCGTGCATGTCTAGGGGCACCGTGGCCGTCCGGAACCTGCGGTCCTTGGCGCCGTACTGGAAGATCCGCGGATCCACCGGATCATCGGTGGTGCCGCCTGGCAGACCCCGCCCGGACATGTTCGACTGCCCCGCCGCCAGGAACACATGCAGTACGGTGACCGCCTCCGCCGCCTGCACCGGCACGCCTGCCAGCATCATCGCAGAAACCGCCAGACCGACCAGCAGGCCCCGAACCTTTGACATGCGTCTTTTCACGGATCCCCATTCCGTTAGCGGGAGGCCCAGCACCCGGACCTGCAAAGCCGCAGACCCACCCGCCCTAGACGCCTCCCTCACCGGCAGCCAGCCCCGTCAGGTGCACCAACACAGCCCCGGACCGGCCATCATGAACAGTCTTATCCAAGGACCCTGCAGTTTTCTTGACCCACCCGCCCCGAGGCGATGGATTCACCGGCAACCCCGGGCGCCGGCAGTCCTGATTCGCCCGTCCGGGCACATGTTCCTTCGGGCGGCCGGCTGTCCATCGGGCCGCGCTGCGGGACGGTTCCACCAGCCGGGCGGGCGGAAGTGTCCGGGCATGCCCGTGTGAACGCCCACTATGGGCAGGACGAAGGCCGTTGCCGGCAAGGCGCCTAGTGTCTCGCTTGTGTATCTCGCTTGTGTGTCTCACTAACATGTGTCACCATGTTGTTAGGAAAGCACCTAGTGAGATACCGATGGTGTCTCTTGGGCATAGGGGACACCATGAACAAGCTCATTGGATACGCACGAGTCAGCACCAAGGACCAGAACACCGAGCGCCAGGAGATTGACCTCAAGGCGGCTGGCGTCCGCGCTGACGATCTGTATATGGATCATGGCATCAGCGGAGCCAAGGCCGAGCGCCCCGGCCTTACGGCGGCGCTCAAGGCGCTACATGAGGGCGACACGCTGGTCATCACCACCCTTGACCGACTGGGCCGCTCCACCGTAAACCTGCTTGCCCTGATCGACGGGCTAACGAGGCGCGGCGTGCACGTCAAGATTCTTGGACTCGACATTGATACCCGCAGTTCAGCGGGTCGCATGGTTCTGACGATGATGAGCGGACTGGCGGAGATGGAACGGTCCCTCATTCGGGAACGGTCAGCGGATGGAATGCGCAAAGCGCGCGACGCCGGCCGCATTGGCGGGCGTAAGAACACATATAGCGAGAGCCAGATCAAGAATGCCAAGCACCTGATAGACGCGGGCAAGCCAGCAACCGACGCGGCGCGTGATCTCGGCATGAGTCGCGCAACGCTGTACCGCCGCATGAACGCGCTGTAAGCCGTTCTAACGGCGTCGGACACAGAAAAGCCTCAGCCATCAACGGCTGGGGCTTTTGTCGTCGCTGAGGTTAATCAGTGGCGTGTGAGCCCGATTCTCGGCTAGTCCGTCACTCGCCGCTGGCGAAGCCAGTTGGCAATGTCTGTCTCGCTGTAGCGGATCGTGCCGCCCGGAAGCTTGTAGTAGTCGGCGCCGCTTGCGGCGTTGCGAATCAGCCAGCGAGTGCTGACGCCGAGGCGCCTGGCAACCTCTTCACGGCTAAGCATGGCCGGAACCTCCGGTCCCGCCTTTGCAGGTGTCGCGGGCGGCTCAGGTGGCAGGGCTTGCGGCACCTGCGAAGAGTTCAGGATTGCAGCTACTCCTCTGGCTGGTTCCTGCGACGGCTCCGGCATGGCGTCCACAAGCCGCTGGACCTTCGCCTGCATCTCCTCGCGCTTCATCGATCGATCTCCAAAGGCTCGCGCCCATCCCGTAAAGGGAATGGCATGGCTGGCGTGCTTCATCTTTCGTCATCCGAACTTCCCAGAAGTAGCGGCCGAAGTCCACAGCGCTTCAATCCCTGCACCGTTTTGGCTGCTTCCGCCGCTCCGGGCGCCACTATCGGACTGAATCCAGCTACATCACGCGGAAAACAGGGCCTCGTCCGACCCTGCCGACTATCCAAAAACTATCCAATAGCTGGGGAACAGCCAAGAAAAGCAGGGAACGCATCGACGGCCCATTCTGTCAACCATTCACCCGCCGGAGACAGCAAGAGAGGCCCGGTTCCCTTTGTTTGCAAGGAACCTGGCCTCTCTATTTCAGTAGGGCTACTCGGACTTGAACCGAGGACCTTAGGATTATGAGTCCCGCGCTCTAACCAGCTGAGCTATAGCCCCCTGTGCCCGGAGCCGGACCTGGCCCGCGGGGGCCGGATTGAGTCCGGGCAAAAATACTCTAGCAATACTAGACGCATCACACGTGCACGCGGCCACCGGTCGGCACGGCCCGCATCCAGCCGGCCGGCCGACCCGGAGCCTGCCTAGACGACGAGGTCGTCGTAGCTGGCGCCCCGATAGATGTCCTCAAACGTCTGCAGCGTGCGCGCGATGCCGTGGTTCTCCACCATTTCACGGCTGGTCTTGCCCATCGCCGCGAGCTCGTGAGCGGGCAGCGAGAAGACACGCGCCAGCTTGGCGGCGAGGTCATCGCTGTCATTGGGCGTGAAGAGGTAGCCGTTCTCCCCGTCGCGCACCAGGTGCGGCAGCGCCATGGCGTTGGCCAGCAGCACCGGAGTCGACGCCGACATCGCCTCCAGGGTCACCAGGGACTGAAGTTCCGCCGTGCCGGGCATGCAGAACACGTCGGCCGTGATGTAGGCCCTGCGAAGGTCGGCGTCACTGGCCATGCCCAGGAACCTGACCCTGTCCGTCAGCCCGAGCCGTGCGACCTGGGCTTCGAGGGCCGGGCGGACTTCTCCGCCGCCGACGATTTCCAGGTGGATGTCCAGGTCCTTTGGCGTCTTGGCGACGGCGTCAATCAGCACGTCCACGTGCTTCTCCTCCGCCAGCCGGCCGGCGAAGAGTACGGTCGGGCTGGCGTGGCGTTCCACGGTTTCGTCGGGACCCAGTTCGTAGGCGGCAGCGTCGATGCCGTTGGAGAGGGGCAGGACCTTACGGAGGAAGGCATGCTGGTGCATGGCTGTTGCGGCGAGCGGCGTGGGTGTGGTCACAACGTCGGCTTGGCCCATGACCTTGCCCATGTCCCGCCAGGAGATCCGGCCAATGATGTCTTTGAACCATTGCGGGAACGGCAGGAAGGGGTTCAGGTTTTCCGGCATGAAGTGGTTCGTCGCCACCACCCGGATGCCGCGGTTCACGGCCTCGTACAGGACGTGCTCGCCGATCATGTAGTGGCTCTGGATGTGCACCACGTCCGGCTGGATGCGGTCGAACAACAGTCCGATTTCCTTCTTGATCTCCCACGGGAAGGTGACCCGGAAGTACTCGTGCGTGGGCACGGAATGGGAGCGGAGGCGGTGCACGGTGGCCTCATCGCTGAACTCGCTGTAGCTGGCGCCCTTGCCCGGGCGGCAGGCCAGGACATGCACTTTGTGTCCGCGGGCCGTCATGCCCTTGGCGAGGCGGTAGCCGAACTGGGCGGCGCCGTTGACGTGGGGCGGGTACGTGTCAGCGGCAATCAGGATGGTCAGCGGGGGCTGGTTGTCGGACTTGGTCACGTGAAGGGCTCCTGGTGGTCGCTGTGCGGACAGCTGGATCAATGGCGGCCGGTTGGCGGTCGGCACAGGCGCGCCGGGGCCCGCAGCCGGAATCTGGACTGACGCCCTAGGACCTGCCCGCTGCCTTCCGCGCGTCCTTCTTGCGCTTGGTGACTTCCGGGTGGTGCCTGGAGAGGGCTATGACTCCCACGATAGCAAGCAATGCGGCCGTCCCCATGGCAATAGCCGTCACGGCTTGGACATCTGGACGCAGTTCTCCAAGAATGACGATGCCGATCGCGATGCCCACAATGGGGTCGATCACGGTCAATCCTGCGATCACGAGATCCGGCGGTCCGCTCGAGTACGCGCTTTGGACAAACCACGATCCCAGAGCGCCGGCAGCAATAATCGCCACAACGCTGTACCACGGCACGTTCAGCAGGAACTGTCCGTTGGGATCGAGCAGGTGCCTGCCGATGATGCGGGTCAGGACCGCCACGAAGCCGAACAGGACCCCGGCGCCCAGGATGTAGACGAAGGCGCTCATGCGGTGCCTGAACAGGACGGCGAGCGTGCCAAACGCCGCGACCGCCACGGCCAGGAGCAGCACGATGGTCAGCTCGTCCTCGCTGCTGACGTTGTGATTCTCCTGCGTGGCGGTGACGGCCAGCAGCACGAACAGCGCTGAGCCGGTCACGCAGAGCGAGATGGCCACGATGGTGGCCCGGTTCATGCTCAGGCCCTGGTCCTTGGTGTTGACCACGGTAGTGATGACCAGGGCGATCGCGCCGATCGGCTGCACCACCGTCAAGGGCGCCATGACGAGGGCGATCGCGTTCATCCCCATCCCGACGCACAGCAGCAGGAACCCGAATACCCAGCGCGGGTTGCGCACGAGCCGCAGCAGGCCGTGGGTGCTCAGCGCCAGTCCGCCGGTATCGGCCTTGACCGCACTGCCCTGGCGCTGTGCCCCAAACGCCAGGCAAAAGGCGCCGAGGACCGCAAGCAAGACCGCAAGCCAGACCATCAGTGGGAGCCGCCGTCGTGCGCCCGAAGCTGCCTGCCCTTGCCGATGATGGCCCAGATGTAGTTGTAGGCCGCGATCCAGTGCCCCACGAGTCCCAGTCCCAGGAAGATCCACGCGACCACGGCGTAGACGTTCGCGGCAGGCACCGGAAGTTTGGACAGCACCAGCAGCGGTGTGCCCACCAGAAGCAGACCCGTCCGGATCTTTCCGATGCGGCTCACCGGCAGATCCGGGTGCCCGTGGAAATAGAACAGCGACAGGGCCAGCAGGACCGCGTCCGGGACCAGCAGTGCGACCAGATACCACCACTGGACGACACCGGCGATCACGAGGGTCACGGCCACGGCGATCAGCGAGAGCCTGTCGGCAATGGGGTCCATGACCCGCCCGAGGTTGGACATCTGGTTGAAGCGGCGGGCGATGTAGCCGTCCACCCAGTCAGTGCTGGCCATGATGGCGAGCACGAGGGCGCCGTAGCCGTACTCGTGTTCCGAGAGGACGAGCCAGATGAAGAGGGGAACACCAAGGAAGCGCACCACGGTCAGGACATTTGGAACCGTGAAGATTGCGTCGCGGTGCACAAGGGGCTGCCCGGGGCGGGCGCCAGCGCCGATGAACTTCATCGATTCCCCCCTTCCGTGGACGGCAGCAGTTTGGCGTTTCGGTACAGGGGTCTGCCTAGCCCTTGATCAGCTTGCGCAGCAGAATGGCCAGGGCAGCGGCCGCCGCGGCCAGCACGGCAAGGGGCTTCCAGCGGTCCTTGATCTGGCCGGTCAGGTTTTGCCCGTCAGCGGATGTGGGCGTCCCCGCCGAGGAGCGGGCTGCGGAGCGGAAGCCTGCGATCTTGTCGCTGAGCTGCCCTTTGCCGACCTGCAACCTGGCCTGGGTGGCGGCCAGCAGCGTCTGCGCCTGGGTCCTGACATCGAGTTCCCGGCCGAGGTCGTCCCGCACGCTGGTGAGATGCGTGCGCCGCTGGTCCAGACGGCGTCGGAGTTCGGCCTCTGTGGGGGCGGGCCCGAAGTCGGGCTTTGCGGCCGCCCTGGCTTCCTTTTCCGCCTTTTCCTTAGCGGCGGCGGCTTCCTTGGCGGCCTTGGCGGCTTTGTACTGTTCGGAGTTCGGATCCAGGATCGCTGCGTCGAAGGCGGAGCCTTCCTTGGCGATGCCGAGATCGTACTTGAGTCCCCGGATCGTTTCCTCGGGGACCAGCGGCATGACCGCCTTGAACTTGTTCAGCCCGATGAGCGCCCCGATCGTGGCGATGATCAGGCAGACGGCGGAAACCAACAAGGCTGCGAGCCACGCCGGCATGATCGTGGCCAGACCCATGATCGCGGCGACCATCAGACCGATCACCAGGAGCGCAACGAAGACCAGGGCAACGCCGAAGAAGGCGCCGGCAACACCGAGCTGGATCCCCTTGCGCTTGATTTCGGCCTTGGCCAGAGCTATCTCGTCATTGAGCTGGCGGGGGGCCAGCCTGAAGATCATCTTCAAGGTTTTCGGCAGCGCCGAAATGCGCAACCCGCTGCCTGTCCCGCCGCTGTGACGTCCGCTCATCGGTCCCGCCTAACTGGTGCCATCCGTCGATCCGCTCGCGCGGGCTTGCCGGGTCTGGACAGCTTCGCACAGACCCCGGTGTCAAAACTATCATTTCGGCTCTTGGGAGGCCCTTTCGGGCAAGGTGTGGCGCGCCCGCGCAACCACCGGCCTGCCGCCCTTGCGGGCCCTAGGATGGACCTCTGTGAGCACACCCCCCAATCCCGGTGATTCCCTGAGCCGGCGTCGCAAATTCCTCTATATCCTGACGCTCGGCGCCCTGACGGCACTTGGGCCGTTCACAGTGGATCTCTACCTGCCCGCGTTCCCGGCCCTGGAAGACAGCCTTGGCGTTTCCGAGGCCGCGGTGCAGCTGACGCTCACGGGGACGACCATAGGTTTCGCGCTGGGACAGCTGGTGGTGGGCCCGCTGAGCGACAAGTTCGGCCGGAGGCTGCCCCTGATCCTGGCGACGGCGGTCCACATCACTGCCTCCCTGGGCGCGGCCCAGTCCACGGATATCGCCACGCTGGGTTTCTTCCGTGTCCTCATGGGCATCGGGGCCGCCGGCGGCGGTGTGGTGGCCATGGCCATGGTCCGTGACCTGTTCAGCGGCTACGCGATGGTGCGGATGTTCTCGAGGATGGCACTGGTCAACGGGCTGGCCCCGATCCTCGCCCCGGTCATCGGCTCCCAGCTGCTGTTGCTGATGCCCTGGCCCGGCATCTTCCTGTTCCTGGCCGCCTACGGGACCTGTGTCATCATCGCGGCCCTGTTCGTGATCCGGGAGACCCTGCCCCCGGAGCTGCGCGGCAAATCCGGGATGACCGCGCGCCAGCGCTACAAAGTGCTGTTCTCCGACCGTATCTTCGTGGGCCTGCTGCTGGTGGGCGGCATGAACTTCGCGGGCCTCTTCGCCTATCTCTCCGCCTCGCCGTTCCTGTTCCAGAATGTCTACGGTTTCACTCCCCAGCAGTACGGCCTGCTCTTCGGCATCAACTCACTCGGCATCGTGGCAGGCGTGCAGACCAGTGCACGGCTCATCAGGCGCGTTCCGCCGCAATGGATCCTGGCCTGTTCCACGGCCTGGATGTTCATCATGGCCGTCCTGATTGTCGTCTTCGACCAGCTGGGATTCGGGCTGTGGGGCATCCTGGTGCCGCTGTGGTTCTACATCCTCGGCGCCGGTTTCACCTTCCCCACCGTGCAGGTGCTGGCCCTGGCCAAACACGGCGCCCAGGCCGGAACCGCGGCTTCACTTCTTGGCGCGGCGACCTTCATGATGGCGGGCCTGGTCTCCCCGGTGGTCGGCTGGCTCGGCGTCGACTCCGCAACCCCCATGGGTGCCGTCCAGGCAGCCTGCATCCTGCTGGCGGCCGCTGCGCTGTGGCTGGTTGTTCGGCCCAGCACAGTGCCCCCGATCCAGTAGGGCCGGGCCGCCGCGCTCTCCGGCGGGACGTGCCCGTTCTTCGCGGCACCCCGGCGGGACATGCCCATTCTTCGCGGCATCCCCGGCGGGACATGCCCATTCTTGACGCCCGGGAATGGGCATATTGGCACTATGTCCACGCGCCAGGACCAGCACTGAGCATGTCCCCATGGGCACCTCACCAGGACTGAGCATGTCCCTCCGGGCACCTCACTGATCGGACCAGGGCGGGGCATGCCCATTCTTCGCGGCGTCCCGGGCGGGGCATGCCCATTTTTCGCGGCGGCCCCGGCGGGACGTGCCCATTCTTGGCGCCCGGGGCTGGGCATATTGGCACTATGTCCACGCGCCAAGAGCAGCAGTGAGCATGTCCCCCGGGCACCGCGGACTCCTCGACCCCTCACTCCCTGGCCCTGGCCCGCTCGCACCCTGTTCGGCGTCCGCGGCGGGCGATAAAGTTATTTCATGCCCGACAGGCAGGACCCCCCGCCCCTTCCGGCCACTTGGCAGCGGTGCGACGCCGGAATCCTGCCCCTGTGGTGGGATCGTCTGTGCAGTCAGACCAGTCCCCAGTCGGCGGCCCTGTACGCCTCCGGCCTGTTCACCGAAGACCGCCGCCGTCCGATTGCCCAGTGGTACAACCCGGCATACGACTCCGCCCTCCTCGTGGCACCGGAATCTTCCCCGGAGTGGCCGGTGCAACGGTTCGGCATCTTCTATGCGCCCCCGGGCGGCGGATTCACCCAGGTGCACTCGGCGCCGCATGAGTGGCACCCGCGCGAGCCGCGGAAGTCCCCCACGGAGCTGGAGGCGTTCCAGGCCGCGGTGGCCGAGGCCCAGCGCTTCCTCCAGGTGGAAATGTACTTCGTCTGAGTCCGGCACCTGAAGCGCCCGGACCACGGAACGGAACCATAACCACGGGGCAACAAAAAAGGTCCCGCGGCTGGTTTTCACCGGCCGCGGGACCTGTCCGCTCCTCCTGCTGGACTTGAACCAGCAACCCTTCGATTAACAGTCGAATGCTCTGCCAATTGAGCTAAGGAGGAATGAAGCAGGTACGACATTAGCAAACGTTTTGCCGGTAGGGAAATCGGCGAAGGGACCAGTGCCGGCCAGCCGCTAAATACCCCCTCCGGGTATAAAAAAGTCCCCGTTCCGGAACCCGGAACGGGGACTGCGCGCTCCTCCTGCTGGACTTGAACCAGCAACCCTTCGATTAACAGTCGAATGCTCTGCCAATTGAGCTAAGGAGGAATGGAGCGGGTATAAGCCTAGCAAACACCAGCCCGGGAAACGAAATCGGCGGCTCAGGCGTCCGAGCGCAGGGACCGCCGCTGCATCTCCAGTTGCATGAGTTCGCGGTTCAGGCGCTGGAAATCCTCGGGATCGGCCGAGGCGTCCAGACGCTGCAACTGGCCCATCTTCTCGGCCTTGACCCGGGTGATCTGGAGTTCGAACAAGCGGGCAAGGATGTCCTTGCAGTAGCGCAGGACACCTTCGGGCGTGTTGGCCGGCAAGGGCACCACCGCGAGTTCGGACACGAGCGGGCGCAACGGCTCAGGGACCTCCTGCAGCAGCTGCTCCACCCAGCGCACCGGGTCCCCGGCAAACCCGAGTCCGGTGGCCCGGATGGCCTCGTGGATGGCCAGATAGGCGGGCGTGGAGAACCGCGCTTCCGAGAAGCGCTGCCACGTCTCGCCCTCGAGCATGCCGGGTTCCTGCAGCGCGACCTCGAGTGCCTGGCGTTCCATCGCTGCCACGGGGTCCCGGGGATCAGGACGGTTGAAGGACGGGAGCACCGCCGACGGCGGCAAGGGGGCAACGCCCGGCCCAGTCCCGGCAAAGCCGCGGCCGGACCCGGGATGTCCCTGCCCGCCGCCATGGCCGCCGCCCGGCGGGGCCGAGGCAGCCTGTGCGGCACGCTTGGTCGCGGCTCCGACGGCCCTGCTGACCTCCTCGACCGGCATCCCCAGCCAGCCGGCGAGCTCCCGGGCGTAGGCCGGCCGGATGCCGGCGTCGCGGATCTGCGCCACCACAGGCGCGGATTCGCGCAGGGCAGCGATCCGGCCCTCGACGGTGTCCAGATTGTGCCGCTTCAGGGTGGCACGGATGGCGAACTCGAACAGCGGTCGGCGGCTCCCGATCAAGTCCCGGACGGCGGAGTCGCCCTTGGACTGGCGGAGTTCGCAGGGGTCTGCGCCGCTGGGTTCCACCGCCACGAACGTTTGCGCGACAAACCGCTGGTCCTCCTCGAAGGCGCGCAGTGCCGCCTTCTGGCCTGCGGCGTCGCCGTCGAAGGTGAAGATGACTTCTCCCCCGCTGCCGTCGTCGGAGAGCAGCCGGCGGGCGATCTTGATGTGCTCGGTGCCGAAGGCGGTGCCGCACGTGGCCACCGCCGTCGGAATGCCGGCCAGGTGGCAGGCCATGACGTCGGTGTAGCCTTCCACCACCACGAGCTGGCGGTCCTTGGCGATGCTGCGCTTGGCGAGGTCGATGCCGTAGAGGACCTGGGACTTCTTGTAGAGCGCGGTTTCGGGGGTGTTCAGGTACTTCGGGCCCTGGTCGTCTTCATAGAGCTTGCGGGCACCGAAGCCGATGGTGTCGCCGGCGATGTCCCGGATGGGCCAGATCAGCCGGCCGCGGAAACGGTCGTAGATCCCCCGGCCGCCTTCGGAAAACATCCCGGTGAGCTTGAGCTCGGCATCCGTGTAGCCGCGGCCGCGGAGGTGCTTGAGCAGCGAGTCCCAGCCCTGCGGCGCGTAGCCCACACCGAACTGTTCCGCCGCCGCACGGTCAAAGCCCCGTCCGTAGAGGAAGTTGCGGCCCTCGGCCGCGCCCGGGGTGATCAGCTGGGCACGGAAGAATTCGTCGGCCAACTTGTGCGCGTCCAGCAGACGCTGGCGCCGGCCGATGTCCTCCCGGTTGGGACCGGAGCCGCCGTCCTCGTAGTGGAGTTCGAAGCCGATCCGGTGGGCCAGCTTTTCGACGGCCTCGTGGAAAGTGGTGTGGTCCAGCTTTTGGACGAAGGAGATGACGTCGCCGTCCTCGCCGCAGCCAAAGCAGTGGTACCGGCCAACCTGGGGACGGACCGTGAAGGAGGGTGAGCGCTCGTCGTGGAAGGGGCACAGGCCCTTGTAGGACCCCAGCCCGGCTCCCTTGAGCGTCACGTAGCCATCGACGACTTCCTTGATGTCGGTGCGCTGGCGTACTTCATCGATGTCTTCGCGTTTGATCAGGCCGGCCACAGTGCCATCCTAGTCCCCGGGTACGACGCCGACTGTCCGGCCACGGCGGCGCTCACCACAGCGACGGCAGGCTGCCCACGAGGCGCTCGTACATGGCCAGCGCTGAGCCGTCCGTCAGCGAGGCGACCTGGTCGATGACCACGCGCAGCCGCGCGGCGTCGTCCGCGGCGTCGAGCCAGTCGGCGGCGAACATCGGCTCCAGGTGGCGGTCACCCGTGGCGCTGAGCGCGGTGACCAGGGCATGCAGGACCTCGCGCTGGCGCTCATAGATGGGCTGCCGGTGTTCGGTGGTCATGACGAAGGTGGTGGCCAGGCCCTTCATCACCGCGATTTCCATGACGGTCTCATCCGGGACAATCAGCTCCGCGTTGTAGCGGGTCAGGTTTTCCGGG
The DNA here is from genome assembly GCF_056401435.1 of Arthrobacter sp. P4_F10. Lineage (NCBI taxonomy): Bacteria > Bacillati > Actinomycetota > Actinomycetes > Micrococcales > Micrococcaceae > Arthrobacter > Arthrobacter sp. P4_F10. The sequence goes on along the minus strand of NZ_JBFUJJ010000009.1, from coordinate 148,432 downwards.
CCGTAGACCGTGCGGGTGGCCTCCAGCGCACTCTGGCAGAAGCGGCCGATGAGCTGGCTGGTCATGTCCTTGAGCGCCGCCATGGCCTTGCGGCTGCCATCGGCCTCGCGCACCCAGACGTCCGTGGCCTCCAGCCGGGCCAATGCGGCGTCGATCGCGGCGGGATCGTTGTGCGGCAGGTACCACTGCTTGGCGTAGCCGACGACGCGGGCGCGGTGGTCCGGGTTATCCATCCAGCGCAGCTGGAAATGGCCTGCCACGATCGCGTCCTCGACGTCGTGCACCGAGTAGGAGATATCGTCCGCCAGGTCCATGACCTGCGCTTCGAGGCAGGACCGGCGTTCCGGGGCGCCGTCGCGGATCCAGTCGAAAATGGGGAGGTCGTCCTCGTAGGCGCCGAACTTGCTGGTCCGCTCCCCGTGGATGACCGGCGCGTTCACGGCGGACCAGGGGTACTTGGCGGCGGCATCGAGGCTCGCCCGGGTCAGGTTCAGGCCAGCCGGCCGGCCATCGGCGGCAAGGACCTTTGGCTCCAGCCGGGTCAGCAGCCGCAGCGTCTGGGCGTTGCCTTCGAAGCCGCCGATCCCATGGGCCACCTCGTTGAGGGCGGCTTCGCCGTTGTGGCCGAAGGGCGGGTGGCCGAGGTCGTGGCTGAGGCAGGCCGTGTCCACGACGTCGGGGTCGCAGCCGAGCGCACGGCCCAGTTCGCGGCCCACCTGGGCAACCTCAAGGCTATGGGTGAGCCTGGTCCGGACGAAGTCGTCAGTATCCGGCGCCACCACCTGGGTCTTCGCGCCGAGCCGGCGCAGAGCCGAGGAATGCAGGACCCTCGCACGGTCGCGCTCGAAGTCCGACCGGTAGGTGCTCTTGGGCGGCTCTTCGACCCACCGGGCGCAGTCGCGGGAGGTGTAGCCGTCCAGGACGGGGGCGGTGGTCCGGGTCTCAGCCACCGGAGACGTCCAGTTCAGCGAAGGAGATGTCGCGGGTCTGCGCGTCATCCAGCGTCCGGTTCAGCAGCCAGTCCTTCGGCAGCGCAGGCTTTTTCGGAGAGCCGGCGCGGCCGCGCGGGCCCTCGGCGTCGCCCCCCGGATACGGCGAGTCGAGGTCCAGCTGGTCCAGGGTCCCGCGCAGCACCTCGAGGCTGGTGACGAGTGCCAGCTTGGTCCGCAGTTCGCTGCCGACCACGTAGCCCTTGAAGTACCAGGCAATGTGCTTGCGGATTTCGCGCAGGGCCTTGCCCTCGTCCCCGAACGTCTCGACCATGAGCTCGGCGTGCCGGTACACGCTTTCGGCCACCTGGCGCAGATCCGGCCGGTGCCGCTGGTCGCTGCCTTCGAACGCGGCCATGAGATCGCCGAACAGCCAAGGCCTGCCCTGGCAGCCGCGGCCGACGACGACGCCGTCCACACCTGTTTCGCGGACCATCCGGACCGCGTCTTCCGCGGACCAGATGTCTCCGTTGCCAAGGACGGGAATGTCCGGCAGGGCTTCGCGCAGCCGGGCAATGGCGGACCAGTCGGCCTGGCCGGAATAGAACTGTGCGGCCGTGCGGCCGTGAAGTGCGACGGCGGCGACGCCGGAATCACGGGCAATCCGGCCGGCATCGAGGTACGTCAGGTGGTCCTCGTCAATGCCCTTGCGCATTTTGATGGTCAGCGGGACGTTGCCCTTGGAGGCTTCCTTCACCGCGGTCTGGACGATCGAGGTGAAGAGGTCGATCTTCCACGGCAGGGCCGAGCCGCCGCCGCGGCGGGTCACCTTGGGCACAGGGCAGCCGAAGTTGAGGTCGATGTGGTCTGCCCGGTCCTCCTCGACGAGCATCCGGACGGCTTGGCCGACGGTCACGGGGTCCACACCGTACAGCTGGACGGAGCGGACTTTCTCGTCGTCGTCGTGCGAGATGATGCGCAGCGATTCCGGCGTGCGCTCCACGAGCGCACGCGAGGTGACCATCTCCGCCACATACAGGCCGCCGCCGTATTCACGGCACAGCCTGCGGAAGGCGGAGTTGGTGATGCCCGCCATGGGAGCCAGGATCACGGGGGTGTCCACGGTGATCGGGCCCAGCTTCAGGGGCGGGAGTTCCAGCTTGGGGGCGGGAGGCGTTGCTACAACAGTCACCCGTCCATTGTCTCAAAGACGGGCAAATCGGCCCGGTCCCGCTCCGGTTATGTGGAAATGACCGGCTATGTGGAAACTTTCGCGTGCCGCCAGGGCCCGCGTCAGCCCCGCAGTGCGGCACGCCGCCCGCGGCGCGTGGCAGGACCGGCACCGGCGCCGTCAGGCTCGAACTCGTCGGCCGCGAACCCGTCCGGCGCGATCCCGTCGGATTCGCTCCAGCCTGACCCGCCGCCGTCGGACCCGACCCAGTCGGGCTCGATCCCTGCGGACTCCCCGCCCTTAACCGCGCCGCCCTTAATCCCCGTGGCCTTGACCACCAGCACGGCGATGAGCGTGGTGACCGGCACGGCCAGGACGAGCCCAACGGAGCCGACGAGGGTTCTGATGACTTCCTCGGAGAGTTCGGCGCTGGTGAGGGCGTCCCCGAGCGGGCGCTCATAGAGCATGACCAGGATCAGGATCGGCAGGGCCGCGCCGGCGTAGGCAAATGCAATGGTGTAGACCGTGGAGGCGATGTGGTCCCGGCCGATCCGCATCGCGGACGTGAAGAGCTGCCGCGCACTGGTTTCCGGGGCGAGTTCCCACAGTTCCCAGACGGCCGACGACTGCGTGATGGTGACGTCATTGAGCACGCCCAGACCGGAAATGATCAGTCCGCACAGGATGATCCCGGAGATTGAGATGTTGTCCGACATGTTGGTGAGCGTAGCGGCGTCGTGGCTGCCCACACCGGCGAGGTTTGCGGCGTCGGTGGCCCAGGCCGCCAGCAGCGCTGTGATGGCGAGGCCGAACATTGTCCCGAGCAGCGCCGTCGACGTGCGGGCGGAGAAGCCGTGGGCGAAGTAGAGCACCCCGATCATGATCACCGTGGAACCCACGAGCGCCAGGAGCAGCGGCGGCTTTCCCTCGACCAGCCCGGGCAGCATGAACGAGACAAGCACGACGTAGGCGCCGACAAGTCCGATCAGGGCCCGCAGGCCGCGCCAGCGCGCCACCGCGATCACGACGACGGCGTACAGCACGGCCAGGAAGATGATGGGCAGTGTCCGGACAAAGTCGACGAAGACATAGGCGGGCGCGCCCTGGCCGTCGGCGCCCTGCACCTTGGAGAGGTTCAGGTAGCGGATGTTGTCCCCGGGCTTCACACCGTGGGATTTCGCGATGTCCGGGTTGATGACCACCTTCACCGGGTTGCCGCCCTTGTCCGGCTCGGTGTAGGCGAACGTGCATTGCGAGCCCTCGTTCGGGGGCTGCGGGGTGGTGCCGGAACCGGGTGTGCCCTGCGCCGCGGCGTCACCGCCGGCCTGGGCATCCGAACAGCTGCCGACGACGACCCGCTGGATCTTGCCGGTGTCGAACGTCACGCCCGGGGCCGCGGCGTAGGGGCTGGCCAGGGTGATGCCCTCTTTGCTTCCCGACGGCCACATGAAGGCCATGGCCGCCAGGGTCAGCAGCGTCAGCGGGATCAGGATGGCAGCCAGGATCCAGTTGGCCTTCTTCCGCGCCGCGAGCGTCTGGGGTGTGGGCTCGACATCGTCAGTGTGAGAGTGCGAGTGTCCAGCGCCCATCAGCAGTTCAACCTCATGCCGAAAACTCTACGGCGTGGGCGGGGGCTGTCCGGACGGATGACGGGACACGCCGCGCAGATGCGGCGTGCCCCGGTGTGCGGCGTGCCCCGGCGTGCCGGAGTGCCGGCAGGACATCGCGGTTACGCCGGCGGGATGTTCTGGTTGATGTGGAAGAGGTTCTGGGGATCGTACTTGGCTTTGACCTCCCGGAGTCTGCTGAAGTTGGGCCCGTAATTCTCCGCGACCCGGGGCAAGTCATCGCGGTCCATGAAGTTGATGTAGCCGCCCGGCGCCGAGTAGGGGCGCAGTGCCGCCGCATATTCCTTGACCCAGGCGATGTTTGCCTCGTTCTCCGCCGGGTCCTGCCAGATGCCCGCAATCACCGGCGCGAACTTGACGTTCCGGTTGGCGAATGCCGTATCGTCCGCACCTACTCGCTGCACTGCTCCGTCAATGGGATACAAGTGCACGGCGGTTTGCACGCTGGGTACTCTGCTCCCAAAGTCGAGGTGCGCGGCGATGGCTCCGTCACTGAGCTCCGCGAGGAAATCGGCTTTCCAGTAGGCCTGCAGACCCTTGGGCATCAGGGGGTCGAAGGCCTGGTTCAGAGCCGGGTAGGGCATCGGCCCCACCATGGAACCCGCCACGGGGGCGACGTCCAGGAAGGGCTTCCAGCGGCTGGGCCCTTCGGCCTGATCGCCCGTCCACATGCCGACAACCACGGCTACCGGTTTCCCGTGCCATTCCTCGGGCAGGAACGGCACAGGTGGCCCGAGAGCGAATGCCAGGAACGCTCCAAACTCCTCCGGCGCTGAATCCAAATGATCCCGGTAGAACTTCGCCACAGTTTCTGCATGCTCCATCGGATAGATGATGATGCCGGCGTGAACCATATCCACCGGGTGCAGCCGGTATTCCAGYGACGTGACTACGCCGAAGTTCCCGCCGCCGCCGCGCAGCGCCCAGAACAGGTCCTCATTCTCGCTTTCACTGGCAGTTAGGAACTTACCGTCCGCTGTAACGACGTCGGCAGCGATCAGGTTGTCGCAACTGAGCCCATACTTCCGCGCGAGGTAGCCAATGCCGCCGCCCAGTGTGAGCCCTGCGACGCCCGTCGAGCCGATGATGCCGCCCGTAGTCGCCAGCCCGAAGGCGTGCGTGGCGTGGTTGAAGTCGGCCCAGGTTGCGCCGGCCTCGGACCTCGCCGTCTTGTTTGCCGGATCGACCCGGACGCCGGATGTGTTCGAAAAATCGATGACCAGGGCGTCGTCCCAGGTGCCAAATCCGGGAGCGCTGTGGCCTCCGCCGCGGATGGCAAGGTCCAGGGAATTGTCCCGGGCGAAGTTGACGCAGGCTATGACATCCGCCACCTGGGATACGCGGACCACCGCGGCCGGCCGCTTGTCGATCATGCCGTTGTACACCGCACGCGCCGCGTCGTAGTCCGCGTCACCAGGCGTGATGATCTGGCCTCGGACTTGCTCGCGCAGGCTATCGAGGGCTGTTCCGTTCATTTCGTTTACCGCCGATTTCGTCGTGAGATTCGACCCGGACGGTTCTCTGCGCTCCCAGCCGGCGTGGCGCCCGGAGGTTTACCTGCACATGCCTACTCCTCCCGCATTTCCCCGTCAAGGGCGCCGTCAAATGCGCCTGCCGGCCGCACCCATCACCGCGGGCACCGGCTCCGAATCCACACTAGGCACCACCTGCCTTGACGGGCGGAGGCTGCAACCTAGGGTTGGTTATTGACGGACGAAGGACGAAAGGACACACGCGTGGCCATGCGTAAACTAGAGGACCCCGAGCCGGGGGCGGGCCGATCCGGGCCCACCGCCAAGGCCGTGCTGAGAATCGCCGAAGCCGCCGGGGAAACCCGCGCAGTTGCCTTGGTCCTGCACGGCGGGCGGGCCGACAGCTACGACGCGGTCCGCGGCCGGCACCTGAGCCCGGCCCGGATGCGGCCCTTCGCCCGGGCACTGAACAGGCAGGGCGGCCCGCACGGGCTGGCTGTGTGGACCCTGCGCAACCGGTATCGCGGCTGGAACGGGGAAGACATGTCCCCCGTTCATGATGCCCGCTGGGCGCTCGCCCGGATCAGCCAGGAGCATCCTGGCGTGCCGGTGTACCTGCTGGGCCACTCCATGGGCGGTCTCACGGCGCTGTGCGTGGCCGACGACCCGCAAGTCGAGGCCGTCGTCGCGCTCGCCCCATGGCTCAATCACAAAACCCCGGTCCAACCCGTCGCCGGCCGCCGGGTCCTGATCGTCCACGGCACCGACGACCGCTGGACCAGCCCGGCGAACTCGCTGGACTATGCCCGTCGCGCCGAGGGCGTCGCCGCGTCCTTTGACTACGTCTCCCTCAAGGGTGCCGGCCATTTCATGATCCGCCGGTTGGCACTGTGGAACGTGCTGGCGAACGGTTTCGTCCTGGATGCCTTCGGCGAGGCCACGGGGGCTGATGTCTCCGGCGCCACGGACGCCTTACGCAGCGCGCTGCGCAGCGCCCCGCCGGCGGCCGGAACACGCCTGCCGGTGGTGCTGTGATGCCGACGTTCCCGCTTGATGCCTTCCTGGCCAGCCTGCCGTGGGTCATCGCGGGACTCGTGTTGCTGCTGGGCCTGACCTTCGCGGTTGCCGTGCGGCAGAACCGGCACTCCGTTATCGACACCGTCTGGGGCCTGGGCTTCGTGGTGGTGGCCGGCATCTCCTGGGTGCTCTCCGCCGGATACGGCGACGCCGGCCGCCGGCTGCTGCTCCTTGTCCTGGTCGCGGTCTGGGGCATCCGCCTCGCCGTCCACATCGGGCTCCGTGCACGCGGCGGCCACGAGGACCCACGGTATGTGGACATGCTCTCCGCAGCACCCGGATCACGCAACGTCTACGCCCTGCGGCGGGTCTACCTGCCCCAGGGTGTGGTGATGTTCTTCGTCTCGCTCACCATCCAGGTCGGCATGTTCGCCACCGGAACCCTGGGTTGGCTCGCGTTCGCCGGTGTCCTGCTCTGGATCCTTGGCTTCGTGTTCGAGACGGCCGGCGATTGGCAGCTGACGCAGTTCAAGGCCGATCCCGCCAGGCGTGGCACCGTCCTCAACACTGGGCTGTGGCGCTATACCCGCCACCCCAACTACTTCGGCGACGCCGCCGTCTGGGCCGGGCTCTTCCTCGTGGCCGCCGATTCCTGGCCCGGCGTGCTGACCGTCCTCTCCCCCGCCCTGATGATCTGGACTCTTGCCGGCAAGACCGGGAAGCCGCTGACGGAAAAGGCGATGGCCGCACGGCCCGGCTACAAGGAATACATCGAATCCACCTCCGGTTTCCTGCCCTTGCCGCCCCGGCGGCGGACCGTGGGGCACTGACATGCGCGGCCCGGGACAGGGCCGGCCTGCCCTGAACTGGCGGCGCCTGAACTGGCGGACCCTGAGGTGGCGGCGCCTGAGCTGGCGGCCGGAACCCAACGACCGTTTCTACCGATTCATCGTCCGCACCGGGCTGGCGCTGCGCTGGCTGTTCCGGATCCGCGTCCTCGTCACGGGCCGGGAGCACCTGCTCCAGCCCGGGCCGCTCAAAGCTTCCACCCGAGACGGCGCCCGCGGTGCCGCCCACCGGTGCCCGTCGCGGCCGGTGGTGCCCGGCCAGGGTGCCGTCGTCGCGATCACGCACTTCGGCTACCTCGACTTTGCCTTCGCCGAGATGCTGCTGTGGTGGCACAACCGGGCCCAGCTGCGCTTCCTCGTCACGCAGGGAGCCGCCGACCACTGGTTTGCCGGGCCCGCGGTCAGTGCAGCCGGGCATGTTGTGGTCGGGTACGGATCGGGAGCCCGCGCCTACGACGCCGCGGTCGCCCGGCTGAGGGAGGGCGAGTACATCGCCATCCTGCCCGAGGCGGGCGTGAGCCGCAGCTTCACGGTGCGCGAATGCAAGACCGGTGCCRTGCGAATGGCCGCCGAAGCCGGCGTGCCGATCATCCCGGTCTCCATCTGGGGCGCCCACCGGCTGCTGACCCGCCATCATGCCTTCTCGCCGCGGCGCGCCTGGCGCGCCCCGGTCCGCATCCACGTGGGCGAGCAGATCCTTCCGGGCTCGCTCCCGGGCCCGGCCGACGACGCCCGGCCGGCCACGGCACGCCTGGCCAAGACGCTCCAGGACGGGATCGACGTCGGCATGRCCGACTTCCCCCTGCAACCCGCGCCCGGTGCCTGGTGGATGCCGGCCGGGCTCGGTGGCGGCGCCCCGACGGAGGAGGAACGGCGCCGGCTCGACGAGGCCGACGGTCCGCGGCGCGCAGGTGCCAGGCGCCGATAAGACCGGTTTCCACCATCGCCTTGACTAAGCTCCATGGGGTACAAAATGCAGCGCCCCAGGGCGGCTCGATCCGCGCTGCCGGGGGCCTCGGAGTCGACCTGCTCGCGGTGCTGAGGCTGCGCGCCCGGGACCTGGTGGGCTTCACTTTCCTGCAGTTCGTGTTCCACCTGCCGGTGGTCCTGCTGCTGGTCTGGCTGCTGGGCATGACATTCGAGTTCGTGCCGCCGGTGATCCCCAAATAACGGTGTCTGACAGAAAAGGTGTTTGACGGTAACTGTTCTTAACCAAACTGACCCGCAGCTGTGGCTGCGGGTCAGTTTGGTTAAGGCTTACGCCGCGTCGGAGACGACCAGGGTTTCCGAGCCCTGGACATGGGCTTTTCCGCTCTCGAGCAGCGGTTCGACGACGGCGCGCAGGGCGGTCATCGCGTCGTCCAGTTCCAGCATCACCGGGTGCTGGTAGGCGATCAGGGCCAGAAGGTCCCGGACGGCGGCCCGGGCTTGATCCGCGTCGAGCTTGGGTTCGTGTCCGAGGAAGACTTCAGTTGGCCCGGCCGACGCGTCCGCACCGGCACCGTCGGCGTCGGCCCCGGGAATTCCCTGGGCGTAGCTGATGGCGAACCCCTCCAGCCGGCCCTTCCGGCTCGCCGCGATGCCGTGCCCGAAGGCACTGGCCTTGGGCGCCCGCAGCACGATCGCTCCGTGGGCGCCGCTGAGATCATCCAGGAACAAACGCTGCACTGCGGCAACGCTCAGCTCCCCCGGGCTGTCCCAGCCGTGCACGGCCGTGTAGTAGCGTCCCACGACGTCGCTGAGCTCCACCGAGCCCGTGGCCAGGTCTTCGACCTGATCGGTGGCCGCGGACTCCGAACCGTCGCCGAACACGGGCAGCTTGAGCGGCGCCGGGTCAACGACGACGAGGCGGGAGCGCTGGATCGGGGCCAGGCCCGCGGCCTCGGCAAACGCCGCCCCGGGGGTGCCCGGCTCCACTTTGCAGCGCAGTTTGGACACGCCCGACGGCGCCTGGGCGGCCTCGTGCCGCAGCATGGTCAGCAGCGTGGACCCGAGGCCGGCGCGGCGGTGGTCCCGGGCGACCTCGACATACGCCCAGAGCCGTTCCGGGTGCAGCGAGGCCTCGTGGACCACGGCAGCCGCCACGGGAATGGCGACGCCGTCCACGACGTCCTCGGCCACGATGCAGCGGCGCCACGGGGAATTGCCCGAGGGCGCCAGCGTGCCGCGGAACTGTCCGGCCTGGACCGTCTCAGGACCGCCCCAGATTTCCAGCAGCGCGAGGTCGTCGCCCTCCCGCCATTCCCGGTATGCGATGGCCATGATCAGGCGCCGATCAGCCGTGCGGCCAGGTAACCCTCCACCTTGTCCAGGGAAACGCGTTCCTGGCTCATGGTGTCGCGTTCGCGGATGGTGACGGCCTGGTCGTCCAGGGTCTCGAAGTCCACGGTGATGCAGAACGGGGTGCCGATCTCGTCCTGGCGGCGGTAGCGGCGGCCGATGGCGCCGGCGTCGTCAAACTCGATGTTCCAGCTCTTGCGCAGCTGGGCCGCGAGGTCCTTGGCCTTCGGGGACAGGTCCTCGTTGCGGCTCAGCGGCAGCACGGCGGCCTTCACCGGGGCCAGGCGGGGATCGAGCTTGAGCACGGTGCGGATGTCCACGCCGCCCTTGGCGTTGGGGGCCTCGTCCTCGGTGTAGGCATCGATCATGAAGGCCATGAACGAGCGGGTGAGGCCGGCGGCGGGCTCGATCACGTACGGGGTGTAGCGCTCGTTGGTGGCCTGGTTGAAGTAGCTCAGGTCCGCGCCGGAGGCCTTGGCGTGGGTGGAGAGGTCAAAGTCGGTGCGGTTGGCGATGCCCTCGAGCTCGCCCCACTCCGAGCCCTGGAAGCCGAACCGGTATTCGATGTCGGTGGTGCCCTTGGAGTAGTGGCTGAGCTTGTCCAGCGGGTGCTCGAAGAAGCGCAGGTTCTCGTCGCGGATGCCCAGGCCCGTGTACCAGGACATGCGTTCCTTCATCCAGTACTCGTGCCACTGCTCGTCGGTGCCGGGCTCGACGAAGAATTCCATCTCCATCTGCTCGAACTCGCGGGTGCGGAAGATGAAGTTGCCCGGCGTGATCTCGTTGCGGAACGACTTGCCGATCTGGCCGATGCCGAACGGCGGCTTCTTCCGCGATGTGGTCAGGACGTTGCCGAAGTTCACGAAGATGCCTTGGGCGGTTTCGGGCCGCAGGTAGTGCAGGCCTTCCTCGCTGGCAACGGGGCCGAGGTAGGTCTTGAGCAGGCCGGAGAATTCGTGGGGCTCCGTCCACTGGCCGCGGGTGCCGCAGTTGGCGCAGGCGATGTCCTTGAGGCCGTTCTCGGCCGGACGGCCCTTCTTCTCCTCGTACTCTTCTTCGAGGTGGTCCGCGCGGTAGCGCTTGTGGCAGGACAGGCACTCCACCAGCGGGTCGGAGAAGACATCGACATGGCCGGAAGCTTCCCAGACCTGGCGGGGCAGGATGACGGAGGAATCCAGGCCTACAACGTCTTCGCGGCCGCGGACCACGGACTGCCACCACTGGCGCTTGATGTTTTCCTTGAGCTCGGCGCCGAGCGGCCCGTAGTCCCAGGCAGAACGGGAGCCACCATAGATTTCACCGGCCTGGAAAACGAATCCCCGGCGCTTGGCGAGGGAAATGATCTGGTCAAGGACGGATTTTGCTGCCATGGGAACTCCAATTTTGTACAGGGCCGCTGGGTGCGGTCCGCGGTGTCAGCCCCGGGTCACCGGCTGGTTGCCGGACGGGGGAAACGAGACGGGGGAAACGAACAGTGCGATGCAAACTCCAAGCCTACCGGCCCGCTACCGCTTCAGCGCCCCGCGGGGCCAGGGCAGCGTGGCCAGGATGATGGCGCCGAGCGTCAGCACGGTGCCCAGGACTGTCGGGAGCGCGATCACAGTTCCGGGCACCGGCAGTATCAGGTCCAGTCCGAGGGATCCCAGCAGCTGACCGGCGATCATCCCGAGGCCGGTGACCAGCACGCCCAGGCTGCGGACCAGGAGGGCGCCGATGCCGATGAAGATGCAGCCGAGCGGGCCGCCAAGGTAATACCACCACTGCGCCGGCAGGGGGTTGCCGGCGCCGGCCACCGCGAGTTTGATCAGCCACGCCGCCCACAACAGGGCGGCTCCGGCGATAAAGTTCACCAGCGTCGCGGCGATGGGGGTGCCGTAGTGCACGGTGGCTGTGCCGTTCATGGCCTGCTGGAAACTCATCAGGAACCCGGCCAGGAGCGGCAGCAGCACGGGCACAAACAACTGCAGCACGGATTCCCCGGCGCTGAACCTGGGCGAGACCGCCCAGGCGACGGCGGCGACGGTGAGCACGCTGCCGAGCACCCGGATGCCGGTAATGGGTCTCTTCCCCGCCGGTCCGATCCCCATCCGGTCCACCAGCAGGCCGCTGAGGGTCTGTCCCGTCACGGCGGCCACCGTGAAGAGGGCGACGCCGAGCAGTCCCACGGTGAAGGACTGGGCGAAGACGAAGACGGCCCCGATGCAGCCGGCCATCACGTAAAAGGGCGGAAACTGCCGCTCGCGCACGGCCGGCAGGATCCGCGCCAGCCCGGCCCGTCCTTTGGGCAGTGCCAGCGAAATGGCCGTCATCACCACCAGCCCGGTGCTGAAGCTGACGACCGCGGCGCCGATTCCGTCCCCAAGCGCCACCCCGAGGGCGCCGTTGATCCGGCCCTGGACCGGGATGAACAGTCCGGTCGCGACGGCCATGGGAAGGCCCACGATCAGCGGGAGCCGGGGGGTGTGGGTCATTGGTGCCACCTTAGGTCAGGCATCATTGCTTGTATGAGCAATCCGGAATTCGAAGACATCACCATCCGCGACAGCATGATCCGGCTGGGCCAGCTGCTGAAGCTTGCGAATCTGGTGGAAGACGGTGTGGAGGCCGCAGAACTGATCAAGAACGGGCTGGTCAAGGTCAATGGCGAAATCGACGAGCGCCGCGGCCGCCAGCTTCACGACGGCGACACCGTCACCGTGAGCGGCCGGACCGTGCGGATCAGCGCGCCCGCCGCCTCCTAGCCACCCGAGCGCACCTCATTCATGTGGCGCGCCTGACGTCTACGGGCGCACCTACTTCTTGGAGTTGAGCACCACGTGCGTGAGGAACTCCGAGACGTGGCCGATTTCCTGCTGGTTGATGCCGTGCCACATGCCCGTGTAAAGGACCTTGGTGAGCTTCACGTGCTTGCGGACCCAGCCGATGGTGTAGTCAATCTTGTCTGCGGTGATCACCGGGTCCTGCTGGTCCCGGCCCCAGAACAGCGGCACGGTGCCGTCCAGTTCGCCGTCGCGGAAGCTGGGGTCCTCGCCGGCGTCGACGACAAACCCTGACAGGCCGACGACGGCGGCGAAGTCAGCCGGCCGCTGCCGCAGCAACGTGGTGGCCATGGCCATGCCCATCGAGAACCCCAGCAGCGTCACCGACGGGTGGTTGGCTTTGACGCCGTCGAGCCAGTCCTGGACATACGCGGCGGCGACCTTGACGGCGTCGAGCGAATAGTCAATGGACGCTGTCAGCGGGAACCAGGTGAAGCCCGGGCCCATGGGAAGCGGGGCGCGCAACGAGGCCACTGCGAAATCCTGCGGGAGCATCTCCGCCAGGCTGAGCAGATCCTGTTCGTTGGCGCCGTAGCCATGCAGCAGGACCAGCAACGGTTTGCCGGCCCGCTCCTGCTCCGGCTTGGACCAAAGAACGACAGGGGCCGGGAGGGCATCAGCGTGAGTCATGGAACCATTCTTACAGTTACCCAGCGGTAACAACCTACGGTGGCGTAGCTTAACGTGAACAGTGCAGGATATGGGGGTGAGCGAAACCGAAGCCATGGAAAATTCACCGGACCCCTCAGCCGACACCGTCGTAACCCACCCGTGGACCCGCTATGTGGCCATGGGCGACTCTTTCACGGAAGGCATCGGCGACCCTGAACCGGCCAGCCCGGGCGGCCACCGGGGCTGGGCAGACCGGGTCGCCGAGGAACTCAGCCGCGGGCACAACGACTTCGCGTACGCCAACCTGGCCGTCCGCGGCCGGCTCCTGCAGCAGATCGTGGACCAGCAGATGGCGCACTGTCTGTCCCTCAAGCCGGATCTCATCACGCTCTCCGCCGGCGGCAACGACCTCATCCGCCCGGGCGGGGATCCGGACGTGCTGGCCGAAAAGCTGGACTCGGTGGTGCAGATCCTGAGCCTGGGCGGCGCCACCGTGGTGCTGTTCAACGGCCCTGACACGGGCTCCACGGTGCTGGGCCGGATCCGCAGCAAGGTGGCCATCTACAACGAGAACCTGCGTACCATCGCCGCGCGCCACGACGCCGTGATCGCGGACATGTGGTCCCTGCGCCAGCTCAATGACCCGCAGATGTGGAATGCTGACCGGCTGCACTTCTCACCGCTGGGCCACCACACCATCGCGGCCATGGTGCTGGACTCGCTGAACGTCGAGCACACCCTCCGGCCCCTCGCCCCCAAACCGCTGCCGCAGCGCGGTTGGCGCGAGGCGCGCAGCGGCGACCTTGTGTGGGCCAAGGAGTATTTTGTCCCCTGGGTGGTGCGGCGGCTGCGGCACCGCTCCTCGGGCGACGGCGTGACGGCCAAGCGGCCCCTGGCCGGCCCGGTGTTCGGTCCCGGCGTTCCGCTCGGCTCCGGCGAAGGTCCGCCCGGCGCAGAGGATGCGGTGCGGTCCTGAGCCTGCGGGGCATAAGCTGGAAGAACACTTCTCCGGCCCTATAGATGAGCCCGCAGATGAGAAGGCCCAGCAGCTGAAAGGCCCCATACCGTGAGCAGCATGTTCTTCTGGATCATCGTGTTGTCGTTCCTGATTCCCGTGGCCATGCGCCTCTACCGCAGGTCCGCCCGCGGCCGGAACCAGGGCACGCCGGGGCAATTCGGCGGGTTCCCCGGAAACCAGAACAACCCCGGCAACCAGGGCAACCAGCCGCGGGACGGCTACACACAGCAGGACTACTTTGGCGGCTTCGGCCAGCTGGGCGCCCCGAGGCAGCCGGGACCGGGCAACGAGCCGTACCCCAGTCCCCGGTTCCCCAACCAGCCGTTCCCGAACCAGCCGTACCCCGGTCAGCAGTACCCGGGTCCGGCCGGCTACCAGTCCCCCGTTCCCTACGAGGACAGCCCTGAGTACCTGAACAACCCTCCGCAGCGGCACGAACCGGCGCCGGCAGCCGGACAGCCGCAGACTCCCGAGGTGCCCCAGGCGCCGTCGCCAGCGCAGGGCTACCGTGCCCGCAAGCTGGCCGAACTCGACCAGCAGTACAGCGACGGCAAGCTGTCCATGGAGGACTACATGGCCCAGCGCGCTGAAATCATGAAGGGCTAGGCTCCTGCAGGGCTAGCGAAGTCGACGTCGGCGGCGTTGACCGTTCCGGCCGTCCGCCCGGGAGCCTTGTGGTACTGCCAGTACAAATTGGTGTGGGCCACCACCAGCTCCGGCGGCGGTGCGCCAAATTCGGTCAGGTCCTCGGTGGTGTGGGCGTCGGCGACCAGCGTGACATCGTAGCCGCGGGTGATCGCGCCGTGGAGGGTGGAGCGAATGCACTCGTCGGTCTGCGCACCGGCCAGGAAGAAGCGGCCGATGCCGCGGGCGGCCAGCACGGCCTCCAGGTCGGTCGCCTCGAACGCGTCGCTGTACTCCTTCGCCACGAGCGGCTCTGAATCGCGCCGCGCGAGCTCCGGCACATACTGCCAGCCGTCGCTGCCGCGCGGGAGTTCCTCGCCGTTGTGCTGCACCCAGACGACGTCAACCCCGGCGCCGCGCGCCTTGTCCACGAGGGCGGCGATGGTCGCGACGACGTCGTTACGGCGGTAAGCCTCCGCGACGACGCCGACCTRCATGTCGACGACGAGCAGTGCCGTGTTGGGGCGGTTGATGAGCGTGGTCATGGTGCCTCCCGGATCGTGGCGGTCCCTGCCTGCCTACTCTAATCCCGGAGCCGGAAAGCAACGAGGGGCCACTTGCGGCCCATGATCCGGTGCCGGATGGGCGCGAAGTGACCCCGCGTTGCTTGGAGCGGTGAAGTGTCAGTCGACCTGGGGGAAGCCGAGGTCGATCACCGAGGTGGACGGGTCCGGCCAGCGGGTGGTGACAACCTTGCCGCGGGTGTAGAAGCGGATGCTCTCCGGGCCGTACATGTGGGTGTCGCCGAAGAGGGAATTCTTCCAGCCGCCGAAGGAGAACGTGCCCACCGGCACCGGGATGGGCACGTTGACGCCCACCATGCCGGCCTCGACGTCGAATTCGAACTGCCGGGCGGCGCCGCCGTCGCGGGTGAAGATCGCCACGCCGTTGCCGAACTCGTTGTCGTTGACCAGCTTCACGGCGTCGGCGTACGTCTCGACACGGACCACTGAGAGGACGGGGCCGAAGATCTCGTCGTCGTAGACCTTCATGCCGGGCTTGACGTGGTCGATCAGGCTCACGCCGATGAAGAAGCCGTTGGAGTCGAATTCGTGCTCGCGGCCGTCCACCACCACGGTGGCGCCTTCGTTGGCCGCGCCGGCAACGTAGGAGGCCACCTTGTCACGGTGCTCGGCTGTGATGAGTGGGCCCATCTGGGAGGCCGGGTCCGTGCCCGGGCCGATGGTTAGCGTGGCCATGCGGGTGCTGATCGCGTCCACCAGTTCATCGGCGATGCTGCCGACGGCGACCAGGACACTGACTGCCATGCAGCGCTCCCCGGCGGAACCGTAGGCGGCCGAGACAGCGGCGTCCGCGGCCATGTTGAGGTCCGCATCGGGCAGGACCACCATGTGGTTCTTCGCGCCTCCCAGGGCCTGGACGCGCTTGCCGTGATCGGCGGCGCGCTGGTAGATGGACTGCGCGATCGGCGTCGAGCCGACAAAGCTGATCGCCTTGACGTCCGGGTGTTCCAGCAGGACGTCCACGGCCTCCTTGTCGCCGTGGACCACGTTGAGCACACCCGCCGGCAGTCCGGCCTCGGCGAAGATCTGGGCGATGAAGATGGCGGAGGACGGGTCCTTTTCGCTGGGCTTGAGCAACACGGTGTTGCCGCAGGCCAGGGCGCTGCCGATCATCCACAACGGCACCATGGCGGGGAAGTTGAACGGCGTGATGCAGGCGACGACGCCGACCGGCTGGCGGACCGAGTGGACATCGACGCCGCCGGAGACCTGCTCGGAGCGCTCGCCCTTAAGCATGTGGGCCAGCCCGGTGGCGAATTCGATGTTCTCCAGGCCGCGGGTGATTTCACCTTCCGCATCCGAGAGGACCTTGCCGTGCTCGCTGGTCAGCAGGGCCGCCAGTTCGGGCCGGCGCTGCATGAGCAGTTCACGGACCTTGAAGAAAATGCCGGTGCGCTTGGCGAGGCTCGTGGCGCGCCAGCCGGGCAGGGCGGCGCGGGCGGCCGCGACGGCCTCCTCGACGCGGGCGGCGGAGGCCAGGGCGACCTCTTTCTCCTGCTCGCCGGTGGCGGGGTTGAAGACGGGACCGAAGCGCTCGGCGTCGGAAATCAGGGCGCCGTTGATGTAGTGCGGAATGCGTTCCATGGGGTGGGTCTCTTTCGTGAAGGGCAGGGCCGTGAAGTTGTGGGCCCTGAAGGATTGCGTGCTGTTGGGCAGGGCGCCTAGTTGGCGGGGTCGAGCGTGCCGTCGACGAGCTTGACGATCATCGAGCAGTCCTGGCCGGATTGGCCGGAGTCGATGAGCCGCTGGAAGAGCTGCTGGACGTGCTCGCCGATTTCCAGCGGGGTGCCGGTGTCGCGCGCGGCGCTGATGGCCAGGCCAATGTCTTTGTTGGCCAGCTCCGTGGTGAAGGTCGGGGCGAAGTCGTTGTTGGATGCCGCGGTGGGCACGACACCGGCCACGGGGTACCAGGTGCGCAGCGCCCAGCTGTCGCCGGAGGAGACCGACGCGATGTCCCAGAAGACCTGCTTGTCCAGGCCGAGGCGGTCGGCGAGGACTGCGCCCTCGGCGGTGGAGGCGAGGTTGATGAAGAGCATGAGGTTGTTGCAGATCTTCGCGGCCTGGCCGGTGGTGGCGCCGCCGGTGGGGATGATGTTCGCCGCCATGGGGCGGATGTATTCGGTGGCCTCGGCAACGGCGCCGGCCTCGCCGCCGATCATGAACGTCAAGGTGGCGGCCTTTGCGCCGCTCATGCCGCCCGAGACGGGCGCGTCGACAAAGCGGAAGCCGGCGGCAGCGGCGGCGTCGTGCAGGGCCTGCGCGGAGGCAATATCGATCGTGGAGGAATCCACCAGCAGGGTCCGGGTGTCCGCGTGGGCCAGGACGCCGTCCTCGCCCAGATACACGGCGCGGGCGTGCTCGCCCTTGGGGAGCATGGTGAAGACGACGTCGGCGCCGTCGACGGCCTCGGCGATGCTGCCTGCGGCCTTGACTCCCCCGGCCTCGGCGGCAGCAACGGCTGCGGTGTTGAGATCGAAGCCGCGGACCTCATGTCCGGCGTTCGAGAGGTTGACGGACATGGACCCGCCCATGTTTCCGAGTCCGATCCAGGCGATGACTGCCATGGCTTTAGCTCCTTTGCTTGATGTGCTGCCGGGCGCTCCGGGCTGAAAGCCGAAACCCCCGGCATCCCTGTGTCCACCATCACACCCCTGATAGAGTGCAATCAAGGGAAAAAATCACAGATGCCATGTGCACAAATGCACACTGGCGGCGCTGCCTCCCGGTATCCGTTGACGACACTCGCTGAAGAGGGGACAAAAGTGGACCTGCGCCGGCTTCCGAGCCCCGATGACCTGCTGATCCTGCTGACCGTGGCGCGGCTGGGCCGGTTCAACGCGGTGGCGGAGACGCTCGGCACCACGCACACCACCATCTCCCGCCGCGTCCTGGCCCTGGACAAGCAGCTCGGCGGCCGGACGCTGGAACGCAGCCCGCACGGCTGGGAGCTGACCGAGCTCGGCAGCCAGGCCGTCGCGGCCGCGGAGGCCATCGAGGGCACTCTCGGTGCCCTGTCCAGCAGCATTGCCCGCTCCGGCGACGTGGTCTCCGGCCTTGTCCGGATCAGCACCCCGGACGGCTTCGGCGCCGAATTCCTGGCCCCGGCCCTCGTGCGGCTGCAGCGGGCGAATCCGCTGCTCAACGTTGAGCTGCTCAGCGCCACACGCAAGGTGAGCCAAAACCGCTCCGGCGTGGACCTGGAAGTGGTGGTGGGCAACATGGACACCGCAAACGCCCAGGCCATCTTCCTGAGCAACTATTTCCTCAGGCTGTACGCCAGTCCCGGATATGCCCAGGAGCACGGGCTTCCGGCAACGCTCGACGACGTCCGGCAGCACGGCTTTGTCTCCTACGTGGAATCGGCGCTCCAGGTGGCCGAGCTGGGGCACCGCTCCACGCAGCTGCCGGTGCCGCGGTCCAGCTTCCAGGCCACAAGCGTCTTCGCCCAGCTCGAAGCCGTCCGGCGGGGCGCCGGGATAGGCCTGCTCCCCAACTTCCTGGTGGCCGGAAGCCCCGATTTCCTGCCCGTCCTGCCGGACGACTTCCAGCGCCAGCTGCCCATCTGGGCAGTGGCCAGGCCCGAGTCGCTGCGTTCCGCCCCCGTCCGTGCCGTGCTGGAGGCGATCCGGACCGAGATTGCCGACCGCCAGGCGGTCCTGGCAGGCTGAGCCGCCCTGGMGGGCTGAGCCTGCCGGCACACACCGCAACAGCCCGGGCCCCGCAGTGCGGGACCCGGGCTGTTGCCGTGTTAGTCCGTTGTTACTTCTTGGAGGCGGCGAGGAGATCGGCCGTGCCACGGGCATCGGCGGCGTCGACGTCGCGCAGGGAGATGCCGCGGGTTTCCTTGAGGAAGAACACGGCCACCATCGTGACCACACAGGCGCCGAGGAGGTAAATCGCCACCGGCGTGGAGGACTTGTACTGGCTCAGCAAGGCGACGGCGATGATCGGAGCCAGCGAACCGGCCACAATCGAGGTGACTTGGTAGCCCAGCGAGACACCGGAGTAGCGCATCCGGGTCGGGAACATTTCGGCCATGAGTGCCGGCTGGCCGGCGTACATGAGCGCGTGGAACAGCAGACCGATGGTGATCGCGGCCAAGATGACGAGGTCGTTCTTGGTGTCCATCATCGGGAAGGCGAAGAAGCCCCACGTGCCGCCGAGGACAGCGCCGGCCATGTAGACCGGTTTGCGGCCGACGTTGTCCGAGAGCTTGCCGACCATCGGGATCACGGCGAAGTGGACCAGGTGCGCAACGAGCAGCAGCAGCAGGATCCGCGAGGTGTCCGTCTGGACAATCACCTTCAGGTAGGTAATGGAGAAGGTGACCACAAGATAGTAGAGGATGTTCTCCGCGAAGCGCAGACCCATGGCGGTGAAGACGCCGCGCGGGTAGCGGCGGAAGACTTCGGCGACGCCGTAGCCCTTGTTCTCAACGGTGACCTCTTTGCGGGCCTCCAGGAAGATCGGGGCGTCCTGGACCTTAGTGCGGATGTAGTAGCCGACGATCACGATCACAGCAGAGAGCCAGAAGGCCACACGCCAGCCCCAGCTGAGGAACTCGGCGGAGGACAGCGTGGCGGACAGGGTGAACAGCACACCGGTGGCCAGCAGGTTGCCCATCGGAACCGCCGACTGCGGCCAGCTTGACCAGAATCCGCGGGACTTGCTCGGGCTGTGCTCGGCAACGAGGAGGACTGCGCCGCCCCACTCACCGCCGACGGCGAAGCCCTGGACGAAGCGCAGGAAGACCAGCAGGGCCGGGGCCCAGTAGCCGATCTGCTGGAAAGTCGGCAGGCAGCCCATCGCGAAGGTGGCAACGCCGACAAGGATGATGCTCAGCTGGAGCAGTTTCTTGCGGCCGAACTTGTCGCCGAAGTGGCCGAAGACGATGCCACCGATGGGGCGGGCAACAAAGCCGACCGCATAGGTGACGAACGCGGCAATGATGCCGTCCAATTCCGAACCGGTATTGGGAAAGAACAGCTTGCCGAAGACAAGGGTGGCGGCGGAGGCATAGAGGAAGAATTCATACCACTCAACCACCGTGCCGGCCATGGAGGCCGTGACTACCTTCTTCAGGCCGGACGATTTGACGTCCGTTTCTTCAGCGCGCCTCGCGGCGTTTTCCGTACTCATCGTGACTCCTTCGGTGTCTCCGTCGACACCCTGTGGACCATTGGGCTGAGGACGCCCGTGATGTAGGGCACATGGCGTCATTCCCCATGAGTATGGACGCTCCCGCCCTGAGCATCAACGGCCATTAGTGCAGAGCGCGTCTGCAAAAATGCACAACCGATGTGGTCTAGTGGCCGAAGAAGGCCTCCCGCAGCTGGGCGCTGAGCTGGCCGATTTCGGTCAGGAAGCCGTCGTGGCCGATCGGCGCTTCAATGATGTGCAGTTCCGGGCCGCCCGGCAAGGCCTCGGCCAGTTGACGGGACTGGGCCGGGAAATACAGGCGGTCCGAGTCCACGGCCGCCACCAGGAACTCTGCGGTGGCCGGAGCAAGGGCCTCCCCGAGGCTTCCGCGCCCCCGGCAGACATCGTGGCTCATGAGGGCTTCGGTGATGGCGATGTAGCTGTTCGCGTCAAAGCGCCGGACCAGTTTGCTGCCCTGGTGGTCCAGGTAGCTTTCCACCTGGAAGCGCCCGCGTCCGGCCAGCGACCCGGCTTCCAGGGTCGCCTCGGACTCCTGGGCGTTCCGGCCAAACCGGCCGTCCAGTTCGGCCGCCGAGCGGTAGGTGATGTGCGCGATGCGGCGGGCGAGGGCGAGACCTGCTTCGGGTTCCGGGCCGCCGTAGTAATTTCCGCCGTTGAAATGGGGGTCCTGGCGGATGGCCAGGGTCTGGGCCTGCGCGAAGGCAATCTGTTCGGCCGTGCTGCTGGCGCCGACGGAAATCACGGCGCAGCGCCGGACCCGGCCGGGGAACGTGACGGCCCATTCGAGTGCGCGCGCGCCGCCGAGTGAGCCGCCCAGCACGGCATACCAGGTGCCGATGCCCAGGGCGTCGGCCAGCCGCGCCTCGGCGGCGGCGGTGTCCCGCAGGGTGACGAGCGGGAACCGCGATCCCCAGGGGCGCCCGTCGGGGGCCGGGGTGGAGGGTCCCGTGGAACCGTGGCAGCCGCCCAGGATGTTGATTGAAACGACGAAGTACTTGTCCGTGTCCACGGGAGCCCCGGGTCCGGCGAGCTGTTCCCACCAGCCGGGTTCCTCGCTGTCGCCGCGGGTCACGTGCGTGTCGCCGGTCAGGGCGTGTTCTATGAGGACGGCGTTGGAGGCGTCCGCGTTCAGGGTCCCCCACGTCTCGTAGGCGAGGACCACATCCGGCAGCGGAATCCCTGATTCGAGCTGCAGGTCGCCGATCCGGACGTACTGGACGGTCCCGTCCGGGTTGCGGGATGGCTTGGTTTCGGGAGCACCCGTGCGGGTGACGGCAATCGTCATGTGAGGACCTATCTTCGCGCTTGCCTGCCGTCAGCTGACCGGCAGGCCAGGTCTTCACCCGGGGCACCCCGCCGCAAAAGGAGGGTTGCCGGCCAGCAAGCCGGGGCTGTCACTGGCACTCATGACCTGGTACGAGTCTACGAAACAGGGGGCGGAAATCACGAAGATTGTGACTTCCATGTGACAGCCCGGCGGCCGGCCGTCCCGTCGAGGGGACACCGGCCGTCGGCCGCCCTGCGTGCCTAGGCGCCCTTGGCCGCGCGGAATCCGGCGTCGAGGTCCGCGAGGATGTCGTCGATGTGTTCCAGGCCCACCGAAAGCCGCACCAGCCCCTGATTGACGCCGGCGATCGCCTGCTGCTCGGGCGAGAGCTGGCTGTGGGTGGTCGACGCCGGGTGGATCACCAGGGAACGGACATCGCCGATGTTCGCGACGTGCGAGTGCAGTTCGAGCGCATCGACGAACCGCTTGCCGGCCTCGGCTCCCCCGGCGATGTTGAACGCCACGACGGCGCCGGTCCCCTTGGGCCCGTACTTGCGGCCTCGCTCGTACCAGGGGCTGGACGGCAGCCCGGCGTAGGCGACCGATTCGACGTCGTCCCTTGCCTCCAGCCAGTGCGCCACCTTGGTGGCGTTGGCTACGTGGCGTTCGACGCGCAGGCTCAGCGTTTCGATGCCCTGGGCGATGAGGAAGGCGTTGAACGGGGACACGGCGGAGCCGAGGTCGCGCAGGAGCTGGACGCGGGCCTTGAGGATGTAGGAAAGGTTCGCGCCCAGCGCCCCCTCCGCACCGAGATCGCGGGCGTAGACCAGGCCGTTGTAGGTAGGGTCCGGGGTGTTGAAACCGGGGAACCGCTCCGGGTCCTTGCCGAAGTCGAAGTTGCCGGAGTCCACGATCACGCCGGCGATCGCGGCGCCATGGCCGCCGAGGTACTTGGTGGCGGAGTGGACCACGATGTCCGCGCCCCACTCGATGGGCCGGATCAGGTACGGGGTGGAGAGCGTGTTGTCGACGATCAGCGGCACCCCGGCCTCGTGCGCCACATCGGAGATGCCCTCGATGTCCAGGACGTCCTGGCGGGGGTTGGAGACCACTTCGCCGAAGAACAGCTTGGTGTTGGGCCGGACGGCGTCCCGCCACTGGTCCAGGTTGTCCGGGTCCTCCACGAAGGTCACGGAGATGCCGAATTTCTTCAGCGTGTGGGCGAGCAGGTTGTAGGTTCCGCCGTAGAGGCTGGGGCTGGCCACCACATGGTCCCCGGCCTCGGCGACGTTGAGGATCGCGAAGGTCTCCGCGGCCTGGCCGGAGCTGAGCAGCAGGGCCGCGAGGCCGCCTTCCAGGCTGGCCACGCGCTGCTCGACGGCGTCCTGGGTGGGGTTGCCGATCCGGGTGTAGATGGGGGCGAGTTCGGCGAGTGCGAAGCGGTTGGCGGCGCTTTCGGCGCTGGGGAACACGAACGACGTCGTCTGGTAGATGGGCAGGGACCGCGCACCGGTGGCGCTGTCCGGCTCCTGGCCGGCGTGGATCTGGCGGGTTTCGAAGGACCAGGCGTTGGACATTGATGCTCCTCAAAGGGACCGGGCACAGCACCGGCCAGGGCTTTGGGCCCGGACCGGCACAGGCGCCGCGCTTGCCCTCCGGCGGGCGCCGGACGGCCAGGTCCTCACCCGGGGCACCCCACCGCGATACGAGGGTTGCCGGCCAGCAAGCCGGGGCTGTGCGCTGGCACTCATGACCTGGCTTCAGTGTAGGAATGGCGGCGGAGCCCTGGAAGCTTTGTGACGAAGATGAAGACGGTTGCCGTGGCGGCGCCTCCCGGGACACCGAGCCTGCCGCCGTCGGACATCCCATGACGGTTAGGGGAACCTAAGCTGAGAGGTCCATCACAAAGTGCCAAGATGATGGCATGCGCATGGATCACGTCTCTTACGCCTGTGAACACGATGGCTTGGCAGCCACCACTGAACGTATTGCGTCTGCCCTCGGCGTTGAAGCCGTGAAGGGTGGAGTGCACCCCCGTTTCGGGACACGCAACATGATTATCCCGCTCGCGGGACACAAGTACCTGGAAGTCGTGGAGGTCCTGAACCACCCGGCATCGGACAAGGCCCCGTTCGGCCAGGCAGTCCGGGCACGCTCGGAAGCGGGCGGCGGCTGGATGGGCTGGTGCGTCGAGGTTGACGATCTCGCCCCGTTCGAGGAGCGGCTGGGCCGCGCGGCCGTCAACGGCAACCGGAAGTTTCCGGACGGCCGCGAACTGGTCTGGAAGCAGATCGGCATCCTGGGGCTCATCGCCGACCCCCAGGTGCCCTACATGCTCAAATGGGAGGGCGACCCGGAGCTGCACCCGTCCAACGCCTACGCGAGCGAAGTCAAGATGTCCGCACTGACCATTGCCGGTTCGGCAGCGCGCGTGACGGAATGGCTGGGCGAGCCGGTTGAAAAGCCGCTGGAAGACGTTGCCGTGAACTGGATCGCGCCGCACGGTACTCCGGGCATCCTCTCTGTCACCTTCGAGACCGCCTCCGGAGCGGTCACGATCTAACGCTCCACCTGCCCCACGCTTCGGCCGCCATCTCTTAGGTGCCAACGATGTCACCTAGGAGATGGCGGCCGAGATCATTTAAAGGCCGGCCAGGTACTCAGCCCAGGCCCACGGCCTTGCCGAACAGGCTGAATCCCACGAACGCCACGGTGTCCAGGATGGCGTGGGCGATCACGAGCGGCATCACCCGTTTGGTCCGCGTGTAGACCAGCGCGAAGACGACGCCCATTATCGCGTTGCCGATGAACGGCCCGAACCCCTGGTACAGGTGGTAGCTGCCGCGGAGCAGGGCGCTGGCGGCGATGGCCGCCGGCATGCCCCAGCCCAGTTTCCCGAGCCGGTCCAGCAGGTAGCCCACCACAATCACTTCCTCCACGATCCCGTGCCGGATCGCGGACAGGACCAGTACCGGCACCGTCCACCAGTACGGATCCAGCGCGCTGGGGATGATCGACGTCGTGATCCCCAGCGCCCGGCCGGCAGCGTAGAGTCCCAGGGACGGAATGCCGATGAGCGCGGCGAGCCCCAGCCCCTGCAGGAGGTCCTTGCCGGGCCGGGCGAAGTCGAAGCCGATCTTTCGGAACGCCGAGGTTCCGCGCTCTCCGGCCGGCCAGTGTTCGGTGAGGAAGTAGATCACCAGGGCCACCGGGACCAGCGCGAAGAAGATGTCCAGCATCTGGTAGGTGAGGTCGAAGTATTCGCGCGGGCTCTGCGAACGGTTCAGCGTGGACGTCCCTTGGGCCAGTGGCGCCGTGGTCATCTTGTCCAGCAACTGCACCAGGGAGTAGACCGCGGACTGCCCCAGCGACAGGCCCAGGACAATCAACATTTCGAACCGCAGCCGACGGCGGGAGGGAACCAACATGTTCCTATCTTGCCTGCAGTTGCCGATTGTTTGCTGGTGCCCGCGTGGTGCCGGCCGCGCCGGTGCCACCGGCTTTTGGGAGCCCTATGCTTGGGGATTATGAGTGCGCCCCGGAAAATCATCATGATCCGGCACGGCCAGTCTGCCGCCAATGCCGATACCTCGATCTACAACCGTGTTCCGGACTACCGGATCCCGTTGACACCCCTGGGCCTGGAGCAGGCCACCGCGGCCGGGGAGGAGGTCCGGCGCCAGCTGGGCGGCCGTCCGGTGTGCGTCTACGTCTCCCCGTACCTGCGCGCCTACCAGACCCTCGAGGCGCTCAACCTCGGTCCCCTCGTGGAGCGGGTGATCGAGGAACCGCGCCTGCGCGAACAGGACTGGGCCAACTTTCAGATCGCCGGCGACATCGAGGACCAGAAGGAGCTCCGCAACGCCTACGGGCACTTCTTCTACCGCTTCCGCGAGGGCGAGTCCGGTTCGGATGTATACGACAGGATTTCCTCCTTCATGGAAACCCTTCACCGGCACTGGTCGAAGCCCAGCTATGCCCCGAACGCGCTGTTCGTGACGCACGGGCTGACCATGCGGCTGTTCTGCATGCGCTGGTTCCACTGGTCGGTGGAATATTTCGAGTCCTTGAACAACCCGGAAAACGCCGAGGTCCGCACCCTGCTGCGCACCTCGCGCGGCAAGTACGAGCTCGACAAGCCGTTCACGCAGTGGGAGAAGAGGCGCGTGGACGAGACCGTCCTCGACGCTCCGCCCATGGTGTTCTAACCGGCTCGAGCCGGATCAGAGAGCCGCCTGGCTAACGGACGGCCTGGCTAACGGACCGGCTGCGCTGCGCCGGCCCGCCACACCGCGTGCGTCAGGGGGATGCCGGGCCGGTAGGCCAGGTGCGTGGCGGAAGGCGCGTTGAGCAGGTGCAGGTCCGCGCGGTGTCCGACGGCGATCGAGCCCACCGCGCGTTCGCCGTCGACGTCCTTCCCGGACTCCCGGCCCAGGGCCAGGGCGCCGCCGTAGGTCGCGGCGCGCACCGCCTCATGGACGCTGAGGCGCATCTGCAGCACGGCGGTGGTGACGCAGAAGGCCATGGAGCTCGTGTAGGACGTGCCGGGGTTGCAGTTGGACGCCAGCGCCAGCTGCACGCCCGCGTCGAGCAGCTCCCGGCCGGGGGCCAGCGGCTGCCGGGTGGAAAGATCGCAGGCCGGAAGGCAGGTGGCCACCGTGCCGCGCTGCCCGGCTCCAGGCGTGCCGTTGCCGCCGCCGTCCCAGCCGGACCAGCTGGCGGCGAGCGCGTCGACGTCCGCAGCAGAAAGGTAGTTCACGTGGTCCACGCTCGCGGCACCGACTTCCACGGCCAGCCGGACGCCGGGACCCTCCCCGAGCTGGTTGCCGTGGACCCGCAGCCCCAGCCCGGCCGCCTTGCAGGCCAGGAGCACCCGGCGGGACTGGTCCTCGTTGAAGGCGCCCTGCTCGCAGAAGACGTCGGCCCAGCGGACGTAGGGCCGGACCGCGGTGAGCATCGGCCCGCAGACCAGCTCGGTGTAGTCCTCTGCGTCCATCCCGGCGGGCACGAGGTGCGCCCCAAGGTAGGTCACCTCGTCCGCCACGGTAGAGGCGATGCGGGCGCTGCGGGCCTCGTTCTCGAGGTCCAGGCCGTAGCCTGTTTTGGTCTCCAGGTAGGTGGTGCCCTGTGACACGGCCTCCGCGACGCGGCCCATCGCCAGCCGGGTGAGGTCGAAGTCGCTCGTGCTCCGGGTGGCACCGGTGGTCACGGCGATCCCGCCGGCGCTGTAGCTCTCCCCCGCCATCCGGGCCTCGAACTCGGCCGTGCGGTCCCCTGCGAAGATCAGGTGCGTGTGCGAATCGACCCAGCCCGGCAGGAGCGCCCGGCCCCCGGCGTCCACGGCTTCGTCGGCCGCCGGAGCGTCCGCCGCGGGGCCGAGCCAGGAAATCCGCTCCCCCTCGATCACCACCGCCGCGTCGCGGAGGACGCGGTGTTCCGCGTCCTGGGTCATCAGTTCGGCGATATTGGTGATGAGGGTGCTCATGGATCCATTCTTCAGCGCCGGATGGACCAGCGGGTTGCGGCCAGCGCCTCCGCTGTCCGGGATGCCGGACTAGTGTCCCGCGCGGAGGGCACAGCCGGGGCAGCTGCGGCCGCGGCTGCGTATCCCTGGCCGGCCAGGATCAGCCCGGCGGCCAGTTCCGCGATACCGGATGAGGTCTGGAATCCGTACCCGCCCTGGCCGGCGAGCCAGAAGAATCCGGTGGCCTCGGCGTCGAACCCCACCACGGGGACGCCGTCGGCAGCCTCCGTCCGCAGCCCCGTCCAGGCCGTGCGGACGCCCCGGATCCCGAGTGTCGTGATCGTGTTGAGCCGGGCGACGAGCCGTTCGATGTCGCCGGGATAGGGCCGGGCGTCCTCGGGCCCGCTGGGCACGTGTTCGGCGGGCGAGATCAGGACCTGGCCGTCGTCGGGCCGGAAATAGAAGCTGTCATCGGCCGCCGCCACCATCGGGCAGGCCTCCGGGAGGGGATTCCCGACGTCGACGATCGCCGCGGTGCGCCGGTACGGCTGCAGGCCCAGCTTCTCGACGCCGCTGAGGACAGCGAGTTCGTCTGCCCAGGCGCCGGCGGCGTTGACCACGACGGCGGACTGGAAGCCTTCCTGCCCGGCACCCAGTTCCCAGCCGGTGCCGAGCCGCTGGGCCGAATGGACCCTGGCGCCGGTGATGATGTCCACGCCGCCGGCCTCGGCACGGCGCCGGTGGTCCTCGAGCAGGACGGGGGCGTTGCAGGCGAAGGATCCCGTGTCCAGGCCGGCGGCGCTGAAGGATTCCGGGACAAGGGCGGGGCACAGCTCCAGCGCCTCGGCGTGGGTGATGGGGCGCATGTGGCCGCTGGCCTCCGCCCGGACGGTGGCGTCGTCCCCGATCAGCATGAAGCTGCGCGGCGTGAGCACCGGTTCCGGACGTTCGGCGTCCTGGGCCGCGATGAGGTCCAGGGTCCGGACGGTCAGTTCCTGGACCACGGGCGGGCCGTAGCTGGGAATCAGTTGCCGGGCCGAGCGGGCCGAGGTGTGGTAGGCCAGGGTCTGCTCGGCTTCGATCAGGGCCACGCTGCATTGCCCGGCCAGGGTGGAGGCAAGGGACAGGCCGGCGATACCGCCGCCGACAATTACGACATCGTAATGAGCTGACATGGTCCCATCCTTGCAGATTGTGGCGTCAGGCGGCTCCAACACCTGCGCCAGCGCGGCCGCATGCCGGCCCGGGACATGCCCTTCCCCGGTCCGCATCCCTGGACATGTCCCCCGTTGCCGCRTGCCGGCCCGGGACATGCCCTTCCCCGGTCCGCATCCCTGGACATGTCCCCCGTTGCCGCGTGCCGGCCCGGGACATACCCTTCGTTGGTCGTGGCCGTTGGACAAAGTGGCATTATGTCCAGTCCTCGCTGCCGGAGCTGGGCATGTCCCGCGGATAAGCCAGTGGAGGAAGCCTGGATGAACGAGCAAGGCCGGGGCAGGCCGGACCCCTGGAGTGAGACCGGACCCCGTGCTGAACTGGGGCCCGGCCTCAGGGATCAGCCGCCCTAGGCTGCGGCCACCGCCGCGCGGCTGCGCACGAATGCCTGGACGCAGGCTTCGACGTCGTCGGTGCTGTGCGCGGCGGAGAGCTGGACGCGGATCCGCGCGGCGCCCTTGGGCACCACCGGGTAGCTGAACGCCGTGACGAAGACGCCGTTGTGGAGCATGGCGTCGGCCACCCTGGCCGCCATGACGGCGTCGCCGAACATTACCGGGACAATCGCGTGCTCGCCGGGGAGCAAGTCGAAGCCTTCCTCGCTCATGCGGTTCCGGAAGAGCTCCGCGTTCGCGAAGAGCTTGCCGCGCAGCTCGCCGGAGTTTTCCACGAGGTCCAAGGCTTTGAGCGTGGCCGCGACGATCGCCGGGGCCAGCGAGTTGGAGAACAGGTACGGGCGGGCCTTCTGGCGGAGCATGGCGATGACTTCACTGCGGCCGGAGACGTAGCCGCCGGACGCGCCGCCGAGGGCCTTGCCGAACGTGCCGGTGTAGATGTCCACGCGGTCCGAGACGCCGGCGTGTTCCGGCGTTCCGGCCCCGGTGGCGCCCATGAAGCCCACGGCGTGGGAGTCGTCCACCATGACCAGGGCGTCGTACTTCTCGGCGAGGTCGCAGATCGCCTCGAGCGGGGCCAGGAAGCCGTCCATCGAGAAGACGCCGTCCGTGACGATGATCTTGCGGCGGGCCGGGTTCTCCTGGGTGGTGGCCTCGATCAGCTTCGATTCGAGGTCCGCCATGTCCTGGTTGGCGTAGCGGAAGCGCTGGGCCTTGCAGAGCCGGATGCCGTCGATGATGGAGGCGTGGTTCAGGGCGTCGGAGATGACGGCGTCTTCCGGGCCGAAGAGGGATTCGAACACGCCGCCGTTGGCGTCGAAGCAGCTGGAGAACAGGATGGTGTCCTCGGTGCCCAGGAACGCCGAGACGCGCTGCTCCAGGGCCAGGTGCAGGTCCTGGGTGCCACAGATGAAACGCACGCTGGCCATGCCGAAGCCGCGGGTGTCCATCGCGGTCTTCGCCGCGGCAATGATGTCCGGGTGGTCGGCGAGGCCCAGGTAGTTGTTGGCGCAGAAGTTCAGCACGTCGGCGCCGGACTCGCCGATCTGCCCGGCCTTGATGCGGTTGGCCTGCGGCGAGTCGATGTGCCGCTCGGTCTTGAACAGTCCGGCGCTGCGGATCTCATCGAGTTCGTGCTGCAGCTGGTCCTTGATGGCGGAATACATGGGTTGGCTCCTCGGCTGGTTGGATGCGGGGGCAAATGCTGTGCGTGGAAGGCGGTGTCTGGCAGGGGGTTCTGAAAAGCGGCGGGCCTAGAAAACGGTCCAGTCGAGGACCACCTTGCCGCCGACGCCGGCGCGGGCCACCTCGAAACCCTTTTCCCAGTCGGTGGCCGGCAGCGTGTCCGTGACTACGGCCGAAATGTTCGCGTGCAGGACCGGGTTGGAGGAGAGCATGGCGCTCATCGCGTACCAGGTCTCGAACATTTCGCGGCCGTAGATGCCCTTCATGGTCAGCATGTGCGTGACCACCTTGCCCCAGTTGATGTCGATGGACTGGCTGGGCAGTCCCAGCATTGCGATCCGGCCGCCGTGGTTCATGTTGTCGATCATCTCAGGCAGCGCGGTGGGGTGTCCCGACATTTCCATGCCGATGTCGAAGCCTTCGCGCATGCCGAGTTCGCGCTGGGCGTCCTTGACCCGCATCTTCGAGACGTCGATCGCGAGGTCGACGCCGAGCCTGCGGGCCAGTTCCAGCCGCGGCGCGGAGACGTCGGTGATCGCGATCTTCCGCGCCCCGGCGTGCCGGGCGACGGCGATCGCCATCAGGCCGATGGGCCCGGCCCCGGTGATCAAGACGTCCTCACCGACCAGCGGGAAGCTCAGGGCGGTGTGGACGGCGTTGCCGAAGGGGTCGAAGATGGCGCCGAGTTCCGGGGTGACGGAGGGGTCCTGGTGAACCCAGACGTTGGTCTCGGGGATCACCACGTACTCGGCGAAGGCGCCGTCGCGCTGGACGCCGACGCTGACGGTGTTGATGCACATCTGCCGGCGGCCGGCACGGCAGTTGCGGCAGATGCCACAGACGATGTGGCCTTCACCGGAGACCCGGTCCCCCACCTTGACGTCCAGGACGTCCTCGCCGGTCTCCACCACCTCGCCGTAGAACTCGTGGCCGGCGATCAGGGGGGCGTTGATGATGCCCTGCGCCCAGGCGTCCCAGGCCTGGATGTGCAGGTCGGTGCCGCAGATGCCTGTGGTCATGACGCGGATCTTGACGTCGCCGGGGCCGGTCTTCGGCTCGGGACGGTCGACGAGCTCGAACCCTGCGTGGGCGCCGGCCTTGTAGAGAGCCTTCATGGGCCTTCCTAACTGTGCTTTTGTGGGACAACTCACCCCATTAGACCCATCAGAAAGCATTAGCACAACCGAATTTTTCTCAATCGACGAATTAGGAAATGCTGTTGCATAGAATGGCTGGCATGGAAATCCACCAGCTGGAGATGCTGCGCGAACTCGGAGCCTTGGGCAGCGTCAAGGCCGTCGCCGAAACCCTCCTCGTGACGCCGTCGGCCGTGTCCCAGCAACTGGCCGCGCTGCAGAAGACCGTTGAGGTGCCGCTGACGCGCAAGGAGGGCCGGAACCTGGTGCTCACGGAGGCCGGCCAGGTCCTGGCGGATGCCGGAGCCGCGGTGGTCAGCGCGATGGCGGATGCGAAGATGGCGATCGGCGCCTACCACGGCTCGCCGGTGGCGCCGGTGACGCTCAGCGGTTTCCACAGTGCCGGGCAGGCATTGTTCGCGCCGCTGGCCCGGCTCCTGGACGGCCCCGGGCAACCACGGATCCTGCTCTCCGACGAGGACGTCGCCCAGCAGGATTTCCCGGCACTGACGGCCCGCTACGACCTGGTCCTGGCGCACCGGATGGATCACAGCCCGCGCTGGCCCGAGGAACGCGTCGCGGTGATCCCGCTCGCGCACGAGCCGCTGGACGTGGCCCTGCCGGCCGGGCACCGGCTGGCCGGCCAGCCGGCGGTGACCGCCGACGACGTCGTGGGCGAACCGTGGGTGACGAGCCGCACCGGATACTCCCCCGCAGACGTGCTGTCCGCCGTCGCGGCGGTCTCCAGCCGTGAGCTGAACATCGTGCACCGCATCAACGACTACTCGACTGTGGCGGCGCTCGTGGCGGCCGGCGGCGTGATCGGCCTGCTGCCGCGGCACACCGCACGGCCGGTGCTGAACCCGGACATTGTGCTGCGGCCGCTGGAGGGCATCAGCACCCGGCGCCGGATCGACCTCCTGGCCAGGCCGGAGAACCTTAAACGCACATCGGTCATGATGGTCTGCGAAGCTCTGCAGACCATCATGACCGATTTAGTGGGCGGCTAGGGGCTAGCCTTCGACGCCGAGGCGTTCCAGGATCAGCTCCTTGACGCGGCCGGCGTCTGCCTGGCCGCGGGTGGCCTTCATGACGGCGCCGACGATCGCGCCGATCGCCTGGATCTTGCCGCCGCGGATCTTGTCCGCGACGCCGGGCTGCGCGGCGAGGGCCGCGTCGATGGCTTCGAGCAGCGGTGCGTCGTCGGAGACCACGGCGAGGCCGCGCTTTTCGACGATTTCCGCCGGGGTGCCTTCGCCGGCGAGCACGCCGTCGAGGACCTCGGTGGCCATCTTGTTGTTGATCTTGCCGTCCTCGACCATCTGGTTCAGTTCCACGATGGTCGCCGGTGCGACGCCGAGCTGGCCGGGATCGACGTCGGCGTTCTTGGCGCGTCCAACGATCTCGCCCATCCACCATTTGCGGGCCACGGTGGCGGTGGCGCCGGCCGCGATGGTTTCCTCGATCTCGTCCATGACGCCGGCGTTGACGACGTCGCGGAACTCCAGGTCCGAGTAGCCCCAGTCGGCCTGGAGGCGCTTGCGGCGGGCGGCCGGCGGCTCGGGCAAGGTGGCCCGGAGTTCCTCGACCCATTCGCGGGACGCGGTGATCGGGACCAGGTCAGGCTCCGGAAAGTAGCGGTAGTCATCGGCGTCCGACTTGGCCCGGCCCGACGTCGTGGTCCGCGTGTCCTCGTGCCAGTGGCGGGTTTCCTGCGTGACCGGCTCGCCGGAGTCCAGGACGGCGGCGTGCCGCTGGATCTCGTAGCGGACGGCGTGTTCGACGGCGCGCAGCGAGTTGACGTTCTTGGTTTCCGAGCGGATGCCGAAGCGTTCGCGGCCGTGCGGGCGCAGCGAGACGTTGGCGTCGCAGCGGACGTTGCCGCGTTCCATCTTGGCGTCCGAGACCCCGAGGTTCTTGACGATTTCGCGGACCGCGGCGACGTAGGCCTTGGCGAGTTCGGGTGCGCGGCTGCCGGCGCCCTCGATCGGCTTGGTGACGATCTCGACCAGCGGCACGCCGGAGCGGTTGTAGTCCACGAGGGAGTAGTCCGCGCCCTGGATGCGGCCGGTGGCGCCGCCCATGTGGGTCAGCTTGCCGGCGTCCTCCTCCATGTGCGCGCGTTCGATCTCGACGCGGAACATGGTGCCGTCGGAGAGCTCAATGTCCAGGTAGCCGTCGTACGCGATGGGCTCGTCGTACTGGGAGGTCTGGAAATTCTTCGGGGTGTCCGGGTAGAAGTAGTTCTTCCGGGCGAAGCGGCACTTCTCGGCGATCTTGCAGTTCAGCGCCAGGCCGATCTTGATCGAGGACTCGATCGCGGTCTTGTTCACCACTGGCAGCACGCCGGGCATGCCAAGGTCCACCTCGTTGACGTTCGTGTTGGGCTCGTCGCCGAAGACGTTCGGCGCCGAGGAGAACATCTTGGTCTTGGTGTTGAGCTCCACGTGGACCTCGAAGCCCAGGACGGGATCGTACTTCTCCATCGCCTCTTCGAAGCTGAGGGTTGCGTCAGTCATTAGTGTGAACCTCCGTGGCTTGAAACGGCAGCGTCAGTAAGGGAAGGAGCCTTGTCCAGCAGCGGGCCGCCCCACTGCGCCTCGAGCAGGGATTCAAGGACTGCGCCGACGCGGTACAGCCGGGCATCCTGGCGGGCCGGGGCCAGCAGCTGGATGCCGACGGGCAGTCCGTCCTCGTCAGCCAGGCCGCCGGGCAGGGACAGTCCGGGGACGCCTGCCATGTTGGCCGGGATGGTGGCGACGTCGTTGAGGTACATCGCCAGCGGGTCGTTGAGCTTCTCGCCCAGCTTGAACGCCGTGGTCGGCGCCGTCGGGGAAATCAGCACGTCGGCCTTGGCGAACGCGGCCTCGAAGTCGCGCTGGATCAGGGTGCGCACCTTCTGGGCCGAGCCGTAGTAGGCGTCGTAATAGCCGGCGCTCAGGGCGTAGGTGCCCAGGATGATGCGGCGCTTGACCTCATCGCCGAAGCCGGCGGCGCGGGTGGCGCCCATGACGCGTTCGATCGTCAGCGGTCCCTCTTCGGGCAGGACCCGCAGGCCGTAGCGGACGCCGTCGAACTTGGCCAGGTTGGAGGAGGCCTCCGAGGGCATGATCAGGTAGTAGGCGCCCAGGGCGTACTTGAAGTTGGGGCAGGAGACCTCGACGATCTCGGCGCCCGCGCCCTTGAGCAGCTCGAGGGATTCGTTGAAGCGGTTCTCGACGCCGGCCTGGTAGCCCTCGCCGTGGAGCTCCTTGATGATGCCGATCTTCATGCCCTCGACGTTGCCGGTCCGGGCCGCGGCCACGAGGTCCTCGAGCGGATCCGGCAGCGAGGTGGAATCGCGGGGGTCGTGCCCGCCGATCACCTGGTGCAGCAGGGCCGAGTCCAGCACGGTGCGGGACACCGGGCCGATCTGGTCCAGCGAGGAGGCCATGGCGATGGCGCCGTAGCGGGAGACGCCGCCGTACGTGGGCTTGACGCCGACCGTGCCGGTGACGGCGCCGGGCTGGCGGATGGACCCGCCGGTGTCGGTGCCGAGGGCCAGCGGGGCTTCGAAGGCCGCGACGGCGGCAGCGGAACCGCCGCCGGAGCCGCCGGGGATGCGGTCCAGGTCCCACGGGTTGTGCGTGGGGCCGTACGCGGAGTGTTCGGTGGACGAGCCCATCGCGAACTCGTCCAGGTTGGTCTTGCCCAGGATCGGCATCTTGGCGGCGCGCAGGCGCTCGACCACCGTGGCGTCGTAGGGGCTGTTCCAGCCTTCGAGGATCTTCGAGCCGGCCGTGGTGGGCTGCCCGATCGTGACAATGAGGTCCTTGACGGCGATCGGCACGCCCGCGAGGACATGGAGCTCGGCGGCGGCGGCACCGCCGGCGGCGCGGATCGCGTCCACTTCGGCGGCCACGGCGAGCGCCTCATCGGCGTTGACGTGAAGGAAGGCGTGGACCTTGCCGTCGACGGCGGCGATGCGGTCCAGGTAGGCCTGGGTGACCTCGACGGCGGTGACCTCCCGGGCGGCCAGCTTCTCGGCGAGCGCCGCGGCGGAGAGGCGGATCAGTTCGTTGTTCTCAGTCATGGTCTTAGTCCTCATCCAGGATTGCCGGGACCTTGAAACGGCCTTCGTACGCGTCGGGGGCACCGGAGAGGGACTGCTCGGCCGTAAACGTGTGGCCCACGACGTCCTCGCGGAACACATTGGTCAGCGGAATCGGGTGGGACGTGGCCGGGACGTCATCACCGGCAGCTTCACTGACGGACTTCACTGAATCCACGATGACGGCGAGTTCGCCGGCCATCCTGTCCAGCTCTTCAGCACTCATCTCGATGTGCGCGAGTTGCGCGAGATGCGCGACGTCGTCGCGGTTGATCGCAGCCATGGATCTCCCCTGCAAGTAAAGGATTATTTTCCGTCCCAGTCTACGTGGGTTGAACTGCTGTTACCGTCGGACGCCGAGACGACAGTTCGCGGCAGTGTTTTGCGCAAACACTGCCGCGAACTGTCATCTCGTGGGGTTGGTTAGCCGATGCCGATGGCTCCCGTGAGGACTCCTACTCCGAGCATGACCAGGGAGATCACGGCCGTGCGCCAGAGGACCTTCTTGTGGTGGTCGCCCAGGTCCACCTTGGCGAGGGAGACCAGGAGCAGGATCGCCGGGACCAGGGGGCTCTGCAGGTGGAAGGGCTGGCCGGTGATGGAAGCGCGGGCCATCTCGGCGGCGCTGACGCCGTAGTGGGCCGCCGTCTCGCT
The DNA here is from genome assembly GCF_056401435.1 of Arthrobacter sp. P4_F10. Classification (NCBI taxonomy): domain Bacteria; kingdom Bacillati; phylum Actinomycetota; class Actinomycetes; order Micrococcales; family Micrococcaceae; genus Arthrobacter; species Arthrobacter sp. P4_F10. Next base: position 112,864 of record NZ_JBFUJJ010000009.1, on the reverse strand, counting down.
GAGGACCGGCAGGACGCCGAAGTAGAAGGCGTCGTTGCTCATGAAGAACGTCATCGGGATGCTCAGGACGCCGGTGATGATCGCCATCAGCGGGCCCATGTCGGACGGGATGATCTGGACCAGCCATTCCGACATTGCCTTGACCATGCCGGTGCCGTTGAGGACGCCGGTCAGGACCGCGGCGGCCATGACCATGCTGACGACGGCGACGATCGAGGGTGCGTGGGCGATCAGCTGGGCGCTCTGGTCCTTGACCTTGGGGAAGTTGACCAGCAGTGCAATGGCGGAGCCCACCATGAAGACGAACGGGAGCGGAATGACGTTGGCGACGAGCGTCACCATGACCGCGGCCGTCAAGCCGAGGTTGAACCAGAACAGCTTGGGACGCAGGGTCTTGCGGTTGGGGTCCAGGGCGGTGTCGGCCATGGCGGAGTCGCGGTCGTCAACCAGGTCCTCGGTGCGCTCAAGCACTGCAACGGAGGAACCGCCGGTTGAGGGGCTTCCGACGGCGGCAATGCCGCCGGCGGGGCCGGAAGCCTTGGGGCCCGCGCCCTTGCGGCCGAAGCCAAAGCGGCCGGTGCTGCTGCCGCCGTCGAACGATTCAGCTGAATCCGGGACGCCCCAGATCTCGGGGGCGGTGCTGCGGAGGCGGTTGCGTTCCTGCAGGCCGAGCAGCCAGGAGAAGACCAGCACCACAATGAGTCCTGCGATGAGGGACGGGATCATGGGCACGAAGACGTCGTTGACGTCGAGCTTCAGCGCGGTTGCGGCGCGGGCGGTGGGACCGCCCCAGGGCAGGATGTTCATGGTGCCGTTGGCCAGGCCGGCCACGCAGGTCAGGACCACGGGGCTCATCTTGAGCCGCAGGTAGACCGGCAGCATGGCCGCGGTGGTCAGGATGAAGGTGGTGGAGCCGTCGCCGTCGAGCGAAACAGCTGCTGCGAGGATGGCCGTGCCGAGGACCACCTTGGCGGGGTCGTTGCCGAGCTTGCGCAGAATGAACCGGACCAGCGGGTCAAAGAGCCCGACGTCGATCATCAAACCGAAGTAGATGATCGCGAACATCAGCAGCGCCGCCGTGGAGGTCATGGACTTCATCGAGTCCAGCACCATCGGGCCGATGCCGAGGCCCGCGCCGGCGAAAAGCCCAAAGACTGTGGGGACGATGATGAGCGCCAGCACGGGCGTCAACTTCTTCGTCATGATCAGCACCATGAATACCGCGATCATGGCGAATCCTAGTAATACCAGCACGGCCGGCTCCTTCTTCGTTGAATGACACCACTCCGGTGTGATGCGCACTACAGACGTTAGAGTGGCGCCCGTCACGACTGGGCCTTTGGCTCAATTGATTGGCATACTGCTTATTGGATGCATTTTGCGCATTTTGCTCACGTCCGTTCCAACCCCAGGCAGGAGCCCGATGAAGCGCCGCACAGCTCTGCCGGCCCTGCGCTTTTCGACCCAGACACTGTTATTGCAGCTCGGCGTCGTGGCGCTGGTGGTGTTGCTGAGCAGCGCCGTCCATGCCTGGCTGACCTACGACCGGCTGGGCCGGGAGGCGGAGAACCAGGCGCTGACCCTGGCCCGGACGGTGGCCTCGGACCCGTCCGTGCGGTCGCAGGTCCGGTCCATCAGCGCCCTTCCCGCCGCTCCCCCCGCGGCCGAACTGTTGTCCGGTCCGTTGATGGCTGCCGCGGAGGGTGCCCGCACCCGCACCGGGGCGCTGTTCGTGGTCATCACGGACGAGACCGGTATCCGGCTGGCGCACCCGGACGCGGAACGGCTGGGTGAAAAGGTCAGCACCGACCCCTCGGAGGCCCTCGCCGGCCGGGAGGTCACCACCCGCAACACGGGCACGCTGGGACCGTCCGCCGGCGCCAAGGTCCCGGTGTACGCCCCGGATTCCGGAGCGGTGGTGGGTGAGGTGAGCGTGGGGTACTCCACCGAAACAATCAGCCAAAGCCTGGCCCGGGACATCATCCCCATCGCCGCCACGGCCGCCGGCGCGCTGCTGGCCGGCGTGCTGGCCTCCTTCCTGCTGCGGCGGCGGCTCCAGCGGCTGACGCTCGGGCTGGAGCCCGAGGAGATCAGCACCCTGGTGCACGACCAGGTGGCCGTGTTGCAGGGCGTCGACGACGGCGTGATCGGCGTTGCGGCCGACGGCAGGGTCAGCGTTTTCAACGCCGCTGCCCAGCGGCTCCTCGGCGTCCCCGACCTCGCGGGCACCGCCTGGGCTGCCGCGCCGGTGCCGGCGCAGCTGAAGGCCCTGACCCGGGCCGACGCGGCGGAGGGCGAGGCGGTGGAGCTCGTGGCCGGCGGCCGGGTCCTGGTGGCGAGCGCACGCAAGGCCCTGCATCGCCGCGAGGACCTGGGCTGGGTGGTGATGCTCCGGGACCGCACCGAGCTGCAGCAGCTGACCCGCCAGCTCGACGCCGTCGGCACCATGTCCGCTGCCTTGCGGGCGCAGCGCCACGAATTTGCCAACCAGCTGCACACGATCGCCGGCTTCATGAGCATCGGCCAGCCCCAGCAGGCGCAGGACTATCTGGCCAAACTGGCGGGCACCGGGCCGCTGGCGTTCCCGGTGGACCAGGCTGAGCTGCTTCAGGATCCCTACCTGCAGGCCTTCCTGGGCGCCAAGGGCGTCGAGGCGGACGAGCGTGGAGTGAGCCTGCGCCTCGGCCCGGAATCCGTGGTCCGCGGCCACGTCACCGAACCGCAGGACGTCACCACCGTGCTGGGGAACCTGATCGACAACGCCGTGAACGCCGCCGTCGCCGGTTCGGCGGCCGAGCGCTGGGTGGAAGTGGAAGTGCTGGACGAACCGGGAATCAACGGAGGCGCCGGCACACTTCACATTGTGGTGGCGGATTCCGGTGACGGCCTGGGCACCGGACTGACAGCCGCGGAGGCCGAAGGGGTCTTCACGGAAGGCTATACGACCTCGGATCGGCCGGCGCGGGCGGGTGCCGGGCAGGGCCTGGGGCTGGCGCTGTCCCGGCAGCTCGCGCGCCGCCGCGGCGGAGACGTGCGGTTGCTCGAAGCCGGCTCCCCCGGCGGCCCGGGCGCCGTGTTCGTCGCCACCCTGCCGGGAACCACCGAATCCGGGCCAACAATGCCGGGAACCACTGATGCTGGAACCACTGAATCAAGCGGAGAGGAAAACGATGTCTGAAGATTTCAGGGTGCTGATTGTCGACGATGATTTCCACGTCGCCAAGCTGCATGCCGCTTACGTGGATTCGGTGGCCGGGTTCCTGGCGCTGCCGCCGGCCGGCTCGGCGTCGCAGGCCCTGCAGGCCATCCACAGCCTGCGCCCGGACCTGGTACTGCTGGACGTCTACCTCCCGGACGCCTCGGGCCTGGACCTGCTGCACCAGCTGGACGTGGACACCGTGGTCCTCAGCGCGGCCTCGGACACGGCCTCGCTGCGCCTGGCGTTCCGTCGCGGGGCCCTGGGCTACCTGCTCAAGCCCTTCACGGCCGAATCCCTCTCGCAGCAGCTGCGCTCCTATGCACGGTACCGCCGGATCCTGGCGCAGCCGGGCTCCGTCAGCCAGGAGACGGTGGAACGCGCCAAACGCGCCCTGATCCCGGGCGACGTGGTCGCCTCGGCGCGTCCCCGTTCGGCCACCGAGGCCGCGGTGCTGGAATCCCTGGTTCCCGGCGAGCAGTATTCGGCCGCCGACGTCGCAGCCCGTGTAGGCGTGTCCCGGGCCACCGCCCAACGGTATCTGTCCGCGCTGGCGGACGACGGCGCCGTCGACATCCAGCTGCGCTACGGCACCACCGGGCGGCCCGAGCACCGCTACGGGATCCCGGCCACGGCCGGCCACTAGCCCCGGCTGGGCAGAACCGGGACACGGGCAACGCTTCTAGCTGGTCCCGTCACGCTCTTTCCGGGCTGCGGCCTGCTCCGCCTGCACGGCCCGGTAGACGTTGCCGTGGATCATGTCCGCCCCGATGCGCTCGATCACGCCGTCGCGCTCCAGGACCGCCCGAACCGCGGGTTTGAGCCGGGTCAGACGCAGGTTGACGTCCGACTCGCGGGCGAGGGTCGCGATGTCCGCCATCTTTGCTGCCCCCTGGGAGTCGACGAAATTGATCCCGCCGCAGTCGAGCACAATGCCAGTGAGCCCCGGTGTTGAATGAATGACCTCGCGCAGCCGGTCCTCCAGCGCGTCGGCGGTGGCGAAGAACAGGCCGCCGTCGAACCGGATCACGGCAACGCCGGGAACGATTTCGTCGCTGGGGTGCCCATCGGCTTCACGAAAGACCTGGGTGCCCGGTTCGCGGCCTAGCGACGGCATCTCCGGGTGAGTGGCCACCCGGACGAGCCAGAAGATCGAGAGGCCGATCCCGATCACGACGCCCGCGAGCACGCCGAAGATGAGGGTGCCGATGATCGCTGCGACCGCAATCCAGAAGTCGAACCTCTGCACCCGGGCAAGCCGCCGCATCTCCGGAAAGTTCATCATGCCCATGACGACGGCCTCGATGATCAGCGCCGCCAGCACGGGCTTAGGCAGGTTCGAGAACAGCGGCGCCAGGAAGAGCAGCGTCAGCAGAACTGTGACCCCAGAAGTGAGGGAGGCAAGGCCGGTCTTCGCCCCGGAGTGGTCGTTCAGCGAGCTCGCTGACAGACTCGTCGAGACGGGCATCCCCTTGAAGAGTCCAGCGGCAATGTTGGCCAGCGACTGGGCAATCGATTCCTGGTTGATGTCGATCTGGTAGCGGTGCTTGGCAGCGAACGCCCTCGCATCCCCGGCGGTCTGGGAGAAGCCGATCAGGACCACCGCCACCGCTGCGAGGGCCACGGTCCCCACGTGGTCCCACATCAGCTGGCCGTCCGGGACCTCGAGCGAGGGCAGCCCACTGGGCACGTCCCCCACCAGTGCAACCCCTTTGGCCCCGAGATCGAACAGCGCCTCAGCCAGCAATCCGCCCACCACCAGGACCAGGGCACCTGGGACTGAAGGCGCGACAGCTTTCAGCCCGAAGACGACAGCCAGGGCGATGGCTCCCACCAGTACGGTGGTCGGCTGCGCCTCGCCCAGGGTCCCCAGCCAGGACCACAGTTCCTGAATCGGGTTGGAGCCGGTGACCTCGGTCCCGGTGAGCTTGGGGAGCTCCCCGATGACGACGTCGATCGCCGCGCCGAAAAGGAAGCCGGTGACCACGGCCTTCGAGAGGAACTGCGCAATCCAGCCCATCTTGAAGACGGCAAGAAGCAGGAACAGGATCCCGGCGGCGAGGGTGATTCCCGCAACGAACGAGGCGATATCTTGCTCGCCGGTGATGCCTGCCGCGAGCACGGCACTCGCGGCCACCGCCGCCAGACCCGAGCTGGGCCCCATCGAGATCTGCCGGCACGTGCCGAAGATCGCGTACACGATGGCGCCGGCGGCCGCGGCATACAGCCCGTTCTGCAGCGGAATCCCCGCGATGCCTGCATAGCCCAGGTTCTTAGGAACGATCAGGGCCGCGACGGTGACGCCGGCGATCAGATCGCCCCGCAGCCACGAGCGGTCATAGGAGCGGAACTGGCCGATGAGGGGAATCCTGGTAGGCCCCTGCCCGTGCGCCTTGGTCATGCGCCCTTCATACTCCAAGTCCGGACGTTCCGCCAGAGTCCCGGTTCCAGCAATGCGGGGTCAGCCACGGCCCAAGGGGAGCGCCGGAACGGGCGGTAAGACCCCGCGTTGGTTTCTAGCTGGCGCTCTTCTGGGCGACGAGTTCGATCTCGACGAGCATCTTGGGATCCAGGAACGGCAGCACATGCACGAGGGACAGCGTGGGACGGATGTCGCCGAAGACCTCGCCGTGGGCGCGGCCGGCCTCTTCCCACTTGCTGATGTCCGTCAGGTACAGCTTGGACTGCACCACGTCCTCGAAGCCGAAGCCGGCCTCGGCCAGCACTGCGCCGAGCTTCTGCAGGATGTAGCTGGTCTGGGCATAGAAGTCGTCGCCCACAATTCCGTCCTCGCCGCTGGCGGCGGTCGCGGAGATGTAAAGGGTGTTGTCCACCTGGACAGCCCGGGAATAGCCGAGGGCCTGTTCCCAGGTGGAGCCGGTACCGAAGGTCTTGCGCATGGTGGGCCTTTCGCAGTTGCCGCAGGGGATCGGCACAACTTTAGGTCGCCAGGGCCAAGACCTGCCAAACCGGGTTGCTTTGTGTCGGCGGCCCTGCGCGGGGCCTCTGCCCTGCCTAGAGCTCCTGGCGGTAAACGAGCAGTTTGATGTTTGTGCCCGGCACCAGCCAGTCGCGCTCCGGCGCCCGCAGGAAGCCGGTCTTCCGGTAGAGGCCGTGGGCACTTTCCCAGCTCTCGCCCGTGGTGAGGGCCACGGCGTGGATTCCGGGCAGGGCCTTGGCATGGTCGATGATGGCCTGGACCATGGCCTTGCCGGCGCCGCTGCGCTGGACGGACGGGTCCACCACGAGCATCCGGAACTCGAGCTCGTCGCTTTGGGCGATGTCCGCGTAGGGCTCACCGGCGACCGCCAGCGTCACGGAGCCCAGGATCCGGCCCTCGCGCTCCGCGACCCAAACCGTCGCGGCGGACGCGCGCTGCCCGACCTTCTGGATCTGCTGCATGTACGGGTGGTCGGCGCTCTCAAAATAGCCCGCCGCCAGGTAGGCGTCCCGGGTGATGCGCGCTATGGCGTCGTAATCGGCCGGAACGGCGGGGCGAATGAGGATCTGCGAAGGCACCTGTCAATGGTACGGGCGCCCGGACCGGGCCGTGCCCGGAAAAGCCGTTTCCGTGACTGAACTATCACTCAGAGGCCCATCACTCAGGACCATCATTCGGGCCCATCATTCCAGCCGGGGCCGGCCCGGCGAGACGACGTTAGAGCGGGAACTTGCCGGAGAGTTCCAGCGGTCCGGCGCACGTCCACGCGGCGAGGCGCTCGTCGTCGGAGGGGCCGCCGGCCAGGGGGCTGGTGAGCCGCGGCCTGCGCACCCAGCAGCCTGCTTCCTCGGCGATCAGGGCCCCGGCCGCGAAGTCGTGTTCGTTGAGCCCACGCTCACCGTAGGCGTCGTGGGTGCCGTCCGCCACGAGGCAGAGGTCCAGCGCCGCCGAGCCGAGCCGGCGCATGTCGGCGAAGCCGTCCATCAGGCTGCCGAGGCCGGTGGCCTGTTCCGCCCGGACGTCGGGATCGTAGCTGAAGCCGGTGGCCAGGATCTGGCCGGTCCGGCCGGGGACCGGCCCGAAGAGGGCGGTCAGCTGGCCCTGCTCCTGGAGCCAGGCCCCCTCGCCGCGGGACGCGTAGTAGGTGCGTCCCAGCGCCGGTGCGCTGACGACGCCGGCCAGCCAGACGCCGTCGGCGTCCGCCACTGCCACGGAGGTGGCGTAGTAGACGATGTTGCGGATGAAATTGGTGGTGCCATCGAGCGGGTCGATGGACCAGCGGTAGCCGCTGGGCGCCGCCGGCAGGACGGTGCCGCCCTCCTCCCCCGTGATGATGTCCCGCGGCCGGGCGGCGGTGATGACGTCACGGACGGCGGCCTCGGCGGCGAGGTCGAAGGCCGTCACCCAGTCCCCTGAGTCGCCCTTGTTGCTGACGTCCAGGGCGGCGGTTTTCCGGGTGGCCAGGACAGCGGCCCCCGCCGCCGCGGCCGACTTGGCCAGCTCCAGCAAGGCAGGAATGCCGGGCGCGGACTCGGGAGGACCGGCGGGGCGCGTGCTCATTCGGCCGCCGCAGCCTCGACGCCGAGGAACTCGCCGTCGTCGCCAGTATCCTGGACGCCTTCCGGGACGCCGTCCGTAACGCTGTCCGCGGTGGTCCGGGCCGGCCCGTCCGCCAGCAGCGCCCGGAAGCCGTCCTCATCCAGCACCGGGACTCCGAGTTGTTCGGCCTTGTCCAGTTTGGTGCCGGCGTTATCGCCCGCCACCACGTAGCTGGTGTTCTTCGAGACCGAGCCGGCCGCTTTGCCGCCGCGGATCAGGATGGCTTCCTTGGCTTCATCGCGGCTGAAGCCCTCGAGGCTTCCGGTCACCACGATGGTCAGCCCTTCCAGGGTCCTGGGCGTGGACTCGTCGCGTTCGTCCGCCATCCGGACGCCGGCGTCCGCCCAGCAGTCCACGATGTCGCGGTGCCAGTCCTCGGCAAACCATTCGGTCAGCGCCTGGGCGATGACCGGACCCACGCCGTCGACGCTGGCGAGCTCCTCCTCGGAGGCCCGCCGGATGGCGTCCATGCTGCCGAACGCGGTAGCAAGGGCGCGCGAGGCCCGCGGGCCGACGTGCCTGATGGACAGGGCCACGAGGACCCGCCACAGCGGCTGGGACTTCGCTTTCTCCAATTCCCGGAAGAGCTTGTCCGTGGTGGCCGTGGGCTTGGACGGGGTCTTGGTGGTGGCCTTGGTGTAGAAGTAGGGCACCAGCTCGATTTCCCCCGCGCCCACGCCCTTGGAGCGCTTCTCCCGGCGGACGCGGACGTCCGCGAGCTGCTCCGGAGTGAGGTTGAACAGGGTCGCCTCGGTGGTGAGCGGCGGCGTTGCGGGCTCGGCGGGCTGGGTCAGGGCGATGGCGGCTTCCCAGCCGAGGGCCTCGATGTCGAAGGCGCCGCGGCCGGCGAGGTGGAAGACGCGCTCGCGCAACTGCGCCGGGCAGGACCGGGAGTTGGGGCAGCGGATGTCCACGTCCCCTTCCTTTCCGGGGGCCAAGGGCGTGCCGCAGGCGGGGCATTCGGTGGGCATGATGAAATCGCGGACGGGCGGGTCCTGGGCGTCCCGCAGCGCCAGGACCGGGCCCACAATTTCCGGAATGACGTCTCCGGCCTTCCGCAACACCACGATGTCGCCGATCTTCACGCCCTTGGCCTTGACTACTTCCTGGTTGTGCAGGGTGGCCATTTCCACGGTGGAGCCGGCAACCTTGACTGGTTCCATCACGCCGTACGGGGTGACCCGGCCGGTGCGGCCGACGTTGACGGCGATGTCGAGCAGCTTGGTGTGGACCTCTTCGGGCGGGTACTTGTAGGCCACGGCCCAGCGCGGCACCCGGGTGGTGTAACCCAGCGCCCGCTGTGTGGCGAAGTCGTCCACCTTGATGACAATGCCGTCAATCTCGTGGGTGAGGCTGTGCCGCTTGTCGCCGTAGCGCTTGATGAAGTCCATCACGTCCGCCAGCCCGGCGAGGACCTCGAAGTAGGGGCTCGTGGGCAGTCCCCACTCGGCGAGCTTGCGGTAAGTCTCCGACTGGCTGGCAATGTCGAGCCCCTCGCGGGCGCCGATGCCGTGGACGTACATCCGCAGCGGACGCTTGGCGGTTTCGGCGGGGTCCTTTTGCCGCAGCGAGCCTGCTGCGGCGTTGCGCGGGTTGGCCAGCGGCGCTTTGCCGGCCTCGATCAGGGCTTCGTTGAATTCCGCGAAGGCCTGGGACGGGATGAACACTTCGCCGCGGACTTCCATCTCCGCCGGGAAGCCGCTGCCGCTGAGTTGCTGCGGGATTTCCTTGATGGTCAGGACGTTGTGCGTGATGTCCTCGCCGGTGGTGCCGTCGCCGCGGGTGGCGGCCCGGACCAGCGCCCCGTCGCGGTAGAGCAGGTTGACGGCCAGGCCGTCGATCTTCAGTTCGGTGAGCCACGACGGCTGGTTGCCGCCATTGCTGCCGTTGCCGAGCTTGGCGACGCCCGCCTCGGCCTTCACCATCCAGGCCTCAAGCTCCTCGAGCGAGAAGACATCCTCCAGGCTGTACATGCGCTGCAGGTGTTGGACGGCGGTAAACGCCGCTGACACCTCGCCGCCGACTTCCTGCGTGGGCGAATCGTTGGCCACCAGTTCCGGATTCATGGCCTCGATCGTTTCCAGCCGCCGGTAAAGCTCGTCGAACTCGGCGTCGGAGATGATCGGAGCGTCCTCCTGGTAGTACGCAAAACGGTGTTTGCGGACCTGTTCCACAAGGTCCTCATACTCCGCGCGGATGTCCCCGGACGGGACCTGCCCCCCGTCGGGACCTTGAGGATCCGTGGCGTGCCCGGGGGCTGCTTCGGCTGCTTTTTCAATCCCTGCTGCGGTCTCTGCTGCGGTCTTCCCTGTGCTCACAGACCTATCCTGCCCTAGATCCACGACATTGTCCGGTCCAGGGGTAGGGCCCCGGGCCGCCCCATGGTCCGGTCAGGGGTCCGGTCGTGGGGCCGGTCAAGGGGCCGAGGTCAGACGGGCGCATCCTCGTTTGCAGTCCGGGCGTCGACCACGATCGCCGTGATGTTGTCCCGGCCGCCGCTGCGCAGTGCCGCCTGGATCAGTTCGTCTACCGCCGCCTGGGGGTCCGCTTCGGCCGCAAGGATGCCGGCAATCTGCTCATCGCCCAGTTCCCCGTTGAGCCCGTCGGAGCAGACCAGGATCCTGTCGCCGTCTTCGAGGGGCAGCAGCCAGTAGTCGGCCTCGAAGTCGTGTCCGGTTCCCAGGGCTCGCGTCACGACATGCCTGCGCGGATACACGGCGGCCTCGGCTTCGGTGATCTGCCCGGTGTCAAGGAGTTCCTGCACCTCGGAATGGTCCACACTGATCTGGGCGAGCTGGCCGTGGCTGTACCGGTAGGTGCGTGAATCACCGATGTTGAGGACAAGCCAGTACGGAACGTCCAGCTGTTCCACCACCACGACGCCGGACAAGGTGGTTCCGGCGCGGGATCCGGTGGCGTGACGGATGCCGGCGTCAGCCATGAGCAGGTACTCCTGGAGGATGTCCGCCGTCGCGTCCCGGCTGCCGGTCTTGAACTGTGGCAGCTCGGCCAGGGTGCGCACGCAGATGCCGCTGGCAACTTCGCCCGCCTCATGCCCTCCCATGCCGTCCGCCACGGCGAAGACGGGGTCTGCGGCAATGAAGGAATCCTCGTTCGCCTCCCGGCGCAGTCCCCGGTCCGTGCCGTACCCGCAGCGCAGGCGCGGTCCCCGTTTCCCGTCCGACGGCGGGAAGGGGGCGTCTGGCGTTGGGTTCATGGCGGTCCTCAATGAAGTGGTGCGCGGCTGCGGTGGTGCGCGAGGGTTGACGGCGGTCACAAACCCGGCCGGATCGCAACTGCCGGTCCGACTATTGCATATGCGCCGCACAACTGAGAAGCCCGCCACGGGCTACCGCCGGGCTGATCCGGCGATCAGTCCAGGATCAGGCCCCGGCCGCTGCCGGGCTGCAGCTGCACCGGGTGGATTTCACCGAACCCGCGGACGTCCTCGGCCGGGCGGGGCACGAGGACGAAGCGTTCGTCCTGCTCCAGCGCGGCCGCGGTCATCGAATCCACCAGTACCGTTCCGGGGTCCGCGAGGACCGTCAGGCGGGCGGCGAGGTTGACGGTGGGTCCGTAGATGTCGCCGAGGCGGGAGAGGATGCGGCCCCAGACCATGGCCACGCGGGCCTGGGGCAGGATCTCGTCCTCGGTGAAGGCACGGYACAGTGCCAGGGAGATCTCGGCGCCGGCCGCGGGGGTCTCGGCAATGTAGAGGACTTCGTCGCCGACGGTCTTGACCAGCCGGCCGCCGCCGACGGAGATGATTTCGGCACATTTGTTCTCGAAGCGCTGCACCAGCTGGGCGAGGGTTTTCTCGTTCATCCGGCGGGACAGGCTGGTGTAGGACACCAGGTCGGCGAAGCCAACGGCCCGGGCCAGCGGCAGCGGCGAATCGTCCTCGTCGCCTTCGCGGCCCTCTTCGCTGGACTGCAGTCCGGCCTCGGCCCGGACGGCCAGGCGCTGCACACCGGCGTTGAGCTGCCGGCGCCAAGAATAGACGAGCATTTCCTCGAGGGCGTCAATAAGGTTCGGCAGCTCGCTGACCAGCCGCTTGCGCGCGACGGCGTCCGGCACGCCCTGTTCCTGGACCATGTCCTCCACCAGGGCCTCGATCTGCCACACGACCATCCGGTCGGTCATCTGACCGATGGCCCGGGTGATGGAGATGGCGGCTTCCTCCGTGAGCTTGCCGTCACGCACGAGGTCCACGATGGTGGACAGGGCGGACTGGTCGCGCTCGGTGAAGGCCACATCCTCATCCCCGAGGTTGGGAAAGCCGAGGGCGCGCCAGAGTTTCCGGGCAGAGAGCAGCGAGAGTCCGGCGCCGGCGGCGACTTCACGGCGCCGGAGCTTGCGTTCGCCGCCCAGCAGGCGGGCTTCGAGGGCCTTGGCGGCAAGCCGTTCGGCGGACATCGTTCCAGTAGGCGGAGTGGCAGGTTCCGGGGCGCGCTCGAATTCGGGTTCGGCGGGTTCAGATTCGGATTCGGCGGGTTCGAATTCGGCTTCGGGACCGATGAGCGCGCCGGCTTCAGTGTCGAAGGCGGTCTCGGCGCCGCTGCCGGGCGCAGCCGGGCCGGCGACGTCTTCGGGCTCCCGGGGCAAATCAGGGGCAGCGAGGTCGATGTCCTGGTGGACGTTCTCAGCGTTCATCTCTTCCACCTTCTCTCGTCTCCCATGGCCAGGCCTCGCCCGGGTTGTAGGTCATGCCATCGGCCCCGAACACCTCGTCCTTGGGGAGATCGCCGATAGCGTCCAGCATGAAGTTGCGGAATGTCGCGACCTCCGGGACATCTGGGACCACCATTCCAACGGGGTACCCGGTCTCCAAGGATATATTCCCGGAGCGCAATAGCCGCTGCAACAACGATTGCTCAATGGCCACATGGCGGACGGCGGCGAGGGCAACCTGTTCATCGCGCCGCCGTAACATGCCGTACCGGGTAACTAAGCGCTGGCTGGTCAGGATGTAGCGGGTGGCGTGCCACGCAATGACCCGCGGGAGGCAGTAGCCCACCAGCACCCACGCCGCCAACCCCAGGCACACGGCAACCAGCCAGGGCGTCCAGTCCTTGGGGATGAGCGGAATGAGCCGCGCCGGCCCGCCCTTGACAACCCAGGCGCAGGCGTAGGCCGCCAACGCCGGAACGACAATGAACATCAGCCCCGGGACAATGAGCATCCTGGGCTGGGGCCGGGTCACCACAATCACTTGCTCTCCCGGCAGGAGCACTTTACGCATAACCGCTTTCCGCGCCGCCGCGGCCGTCGCCCTGCCCGCCGGTTCCGGCCGGGTTCCACGGCCTCAGGTGCACGACGTCGCCGGCCGTCACCACATGCTCATGGCCCGCTGCGTCGACCACCAGGAGCGAACCGTATTCGTCCAGGCGCGTGGCGTGGCCAATAATCTCGTGATCGCCCGGGAGCTGGGCACGGACCTGCTTGCCGAGGGTCGACAGCAGGTGTTCCACCCTCTTATGCAGCGACGGGCCGCCGGCCATGCCGGCGGAGGGGTCGCCGTCGGCGTTGCAGAAACTCCGGTAGAGGGTGGCGAAGCGGGACAGGTAGCTCTTCAGGAGCTCCGTCCGGTCTACCGTGTCCGGATTCTCCAGCAACACGGACGTGGCGGTGGGGACCGGGAGCTCGGGCTCGGTCAGCGTGACGTTCAGGCCCGTTCCCAGGATGACCGGGGGCGTGCCGGCGCCGCCGAGCGGACCGAGCTGGGCCAGGATGCCTGCGATCTTCCGGCCCCGCACCAGGACGTCGTTGGGCCATTTGAGTTCCGCCGGAAGGCCAGCCGTTTCCGTCAGGGCCTCACGCAGGGCAAGGGCGGCCAGGAGGGAGAGCCAGGAGTAGCTGTGGGTCGGCAGCGGCCGGCCGGCCGCGTTGACGGGCCGCAGCACCAGCGAGACGGAGACGGAGCTGCGGGCCGGCGCCTCCCAGCGGCGGTCGAGCCGGCCGCGCGCGGCGCTTTGGTACTCGGCGGTCAGCACCGACAGGTCCGGCCAGGCGGTGGGATCCTCGGTCACGCCGCGGAGGAGATCGGCATTGGTGGAGCCGGTGGACTCAACCACCGTCAGCCGCGGAATTCCGTTGGCGGACAGGAACGCCTCATCGCTGAGGGCACTCAGGTCGAGGGGCGGACGGTCCGGGGTTTCCTGCACGGCTTCCATGCTTGAATCCTACCGAGGAAAGCGCACCGAGGCTCCCGCCCCCGTTGACTCAAAACCTCTGCTGAAACTCCCCACCTTTGGCCGGCATGTCCGGCGGGTCGGCCGGACACGCCGGGGATTTTCGGCGTCAGATCCTCAAAGCAGGGGAATTTCCGCAGGGCAGGCGGCCGAAAACACTCAGCAAGTTCAGAGGAAGATGTCCGGCACCAGCTGATCCTCCGGCGCGCCGAGGCTGTACGGGCTGAAGTCCGTTACCCCTGCCGCCGCCAGAACTTCTTCATCCGTGTAGAAGTTTCCGCTCCGGCTGCCGTGAGCCGGGACCGCATTGGCGCCAGTCAGCACGGCGTGGGCGGCGTCGGCCATGATTTCGGGGCTGCGGGCGCCCTTGACGATTCTGTCGCCGCCGGGCATGTTGCGGATCGCCGCGGTGTCGATCAAGGTACAGGGCCAGAGCGAGTTCACGGTGACGCCGTCGGCTTTGAGTTCCTCGGCCAGCCCCAGCGTGGTCAGGCTCATGCCGTATTTCGCCATGGTGTAGGCCAGGTGCAGGCCGGCCCACTTGGGGTCCAGGTTCAGGGGCGGGGAGAGCGTGAGGATGTACCCGGCCTCGGATGCCCGCAGGGCCGGCAGCGCCATCTTCGAGAGCAGGAAGGTGCCACGGACGTTGATGTCCTGCATGAGGTCGTAGCGCTTCATGTCCACGTCGTCGGTCGCGGAGAGATCGATCGCCGAAGCATTGTTAATGACGACGTCGATCCCGCCAAAGCGGTCCACAGCGGCGCCGACAGCGCCGGCGACGTCGGCGTCGTTGCGGACGTCGCCGACCAGCGGCAGCGCCTGGCCGCCGGCGGCCTCGATCTGTTCGGCGGCGGTGTACACGGTACCCTCCAGCCTGGCGTGCGGCTGGCCGGTCTTGGCCATCAGAACGATGTTGGCGCCGTCCCGGGCTGCGCGGAGCGCGATCGCGAGGCCGATGCCCCGGCTGCCCCCGGAGATGAGGACAGTGCGGCCCTGGAGGGAACCGGCGGCCTGGTACGGCCCTGCGGCGGTGCCCGAAGCATCATTGCTTGAAGTCATGCCCACACTCTAGCGGACTGATGTTACTGACGGGTAACAAGGCGGTGCGGGAGCTTCGCGGCGGGAAAATTGTAGGTTCCCTACAGCGGCACCTGCCAATACCGTCACTAGACTTGCCAGCAGAGCCCTGCTTTTGTGGATTCCAGCCAAAGGACACAGCAGACGGGCGCCGTACAACTTAGCAACAGAGCCGGAGACACTTGATGAGCCACGATCTGACCACGACTGCGGGAAAGATTGCAGATTTCCGCGACCGCCAGGCCCGTGCCGAGCAGCCCTCCGGTCCGGAAGCGATCGCCAAGCAGCACGCGCGCGGCAAGAACACCGCCCGCGAGCGCATCGACCTGCTGCTGGACGCCGGCTCCTTCGTCGAATTCGACGCGCTGGCCGTGCACCGCTCCACCGCGTTCGGCATGGAGAAGAAGAAGCCGCTGGGCGACGGGCTCGTCTCCGGCTACGGCACGGTGGACGGCCGCCCGGTCGCGGTCTACAGCCAGGACTTCTCCGTCTACGGCGGCTCGCTGAGCCAGGTCAACGGCGAAAAGATCGTCAAGGTCCAGGAGTTCGCGCTGCGCAACGGCTGCCCGGTGGTCGGGATCCTCGACGGCGGCGGTGCCCGCATCCAGGAGGGCGTCGCCTCCCTGGCCATGTTCGCGGACATCTTCCGCAACAACGTCCACGCCTCCGGAGTCGTCCCGCAGATCTCCCTCATCATGGGCCCCTCCGCCGGCGGCGCGGCGTACTCCCCCGCCCTGACCGACTACGTGGTCATGGTGGACAAGACCTCCCACATGTTCATCACCGGCCCGGACGTCATCAAGACCGTCACCGGCGAAGACGTGGACATGGAAACCCTCGGCGGTGCCCGCCAGCACAACGCCAACACCGGCACCTCGACGTACCTGGCCTCCGACGAGGCCGACGCGGTCGAGTTCGTCCGCGAACTGCTGGACTTCCTGCCCTCCAACAACCTCGCCGAAGCTCCGGCGCTGGAGCACTCCCAGGAGCTGGAGGTCGACGACGACGACCTCGCCCTGGACGCGCTGATCCCGGACTCGGCCAACCAGCCGTACGACATGCGCAAGGTCATCGAGCAGATCGTCGACGACGCTCACTTCCTGGAGATGCAGTCCCTCTACGCCCCGAACGTCATCATCGGCTACGGCCGGGTGGAGGGCCACACGGTGGGCATCGTGGCCAACCAGCCCATGCAGTTCGCCGGCACCCTGGACATTGCGGCATCGGAGAAGGCCGCCCGTTTCGTCCGGCACTGCGATGCCTTCAACATCCCCATCATCACGCTCGTTGATGTCCCGGGCTTCCTGCCCGGCAAGGACCAGGAGTTCCAGGGCATCATCCGCCGCGGCGCGAAACTGCTGTACGCCTACGCCGAGGCCACCGTGCCCAAGCTGACCGTGATCACCCGCAAGGCCTACGGCGGGGCCTACATTGTGATGGGCTCCAAGAAGCTTGGCGCGGACCTCAACCTCGCCTGGCCCACCGCCCAGATCGGCGTCATGGGCGCCCAAGGCGCCGTGAACATCCTGTACCGCCGTGAACTCGCCGCGGTGGCAGAGAACGGCGGCGACGTCGAGGCCAAGCGCGCCGAGGTGATCCGCCAGTACGAGGAAGAGCTGCTCAACCCCTATCAGGCCGCCCAGCTCGGCTACGTGGACGCCGTCATCGCACCGTCCGAGACCCGGGTGCAGATCATCAAGGGCCTGCGCGCCCTCCGGGACAAGCGGGCCGCCCTGCCCGCCAAGAAGCACGGGAACATCCCGCTGTGATCCCCACCGGCCCAGCCACCAGCCCCCTCGAGCCAGCCACCGGGCCGGAGGCCACACCCGAGGTCCTGTTCTCGGTCGCCAAGGGAGAACCGACGCCGGAAGAGCTGGCGGCGCTGACCGCCGTCGTGCTGTCCCTGGGGCAGGCCCAGCAGGCCGCCCCGGAAAGCCCCGGTGTCCGGCACTGGGTCCGCCGGCAGCAGCTTCGGCTGGCACCCAGGCCCGGCCCGGAAGCCTGGCGCCGAAGCCTCGGCTGAGCGTCCTCGGCTGGGCGGCAGCCTGTTTCTTACCCTGCCCCGGAAAAAAGTTCAGTGACTCTTTCATAACCACCGCGGCCGGGCTAGTCTCGTCGGGTGACTACCGAAATCATCGCCTCAGACAACACTGCCCCCGCGCGCCCGCAGACCGCCATTGACGCCGTCGCCGACGCCTACACGGACTCCCTGATCCGGCTCAACCCGAGCTTCGCCACCGAGCTCGGCCTGCCCGGGCACGAGACCGAGTACCAGGACTTTTCCCCCTCGGGCCACGAGGAATTCGCGGCCGCCGCGCGCGAGGCCCTCGCGGCGCTGGACGGGCTGGAGCCGGTTGACGACGTCGACGCCGTCACCCTCGACGCCATGCACGAGCGGCTGGGCCTGCAGCTGGAAATCCACGAATCGGGCTGGCACACGGCCGATCTGAACAACATCGCGTCCCCGTCCCAGGACATCCGCGCAATCTTTGACCTCATGCCGACGGACACCGCCGGGCAGTGGGGGCACATCGCGGGCCGGGCCCACAATGTCCCCGCCGCGATCGACGGGTACATCGAGTCGCTGCGTTCGGCGATGCAGGACGGCAAGGTGGCCGCTGCCCGCCAGGTGTCGATCGTGATCGAGCAGGCCACCAAGCACGCTGCGGAAGACGGCTTCTTCGCGAAGCTCGCCGCCGGCGCCAAGACCGCGGAGGGCCCGCTCCCGGCGGAACTGCAGTTCCAGCTCGACGCCGGCACGGCCGCCGCCCGGGTGGCGTACTCCCGGCTCGCTGGCTTCCTCGAGGCCGAACTCCTGCCCGTCGCCCCGGCCAAGGACGCCGTGGGCCGCGAGCGCTACGCCCTGGCATCCCGGGACTTCCTCGGCGCCACCGTGGACCTGGAGGAGACCTACGCGTGGGGCGTCCAGGAACTCGACCGCCTCATCGCCGAACAGGAACGCGTGGCCGGGGAAATCCGGCCCGGCGCCACAGTCGAGGAAGCCAAGGAGATCCTGAACAACGATCCCGCCCGCCAGCTCAAGGGCACCGACGCCCTCCAGGCCTGGATGCAGGAACTTTCCGACAAAGCCGTCGCGGAGCTCGCCGGCGTCCACTTCGAGATCCCGGACGTCATGAAAACGCTGGAGTGCCGGATCGCACCCACCGATGAAGGCGGCATCTACTACACGGGCCCCTCGGAGGACTTCAGCCGTCCCGGCCGGATGTGGTGGTCCGTGCCGGCCGGCGAGGACACCTTCACCACCTGGGCCGAAACCACCACGGTGTATCACGAGGGCGTACCCGGCCACCACCTCCAGGTTGCTACCGCCACCTACCGCCGCGAGCTGCTGAACAAGTGGCGCCGCAGCGTGTGCTGGACCTCGGGCCACGGGGAAGGCTGGGCGCTCTATGCGGAGAGGCTCATGCAGGAACTCGGCTACCTCGGCGATCCGGGCGACCACATGGGCATGCTGGACATGCAGCGCATGCGTGCGGCCCGCGTGGTGTTCGACATCGGCGTGCACCTGGAGCTTGAGGTCCCCGAGCGCTGGGGCAGCGGCATCTGGACAGCGGACAAGGGTTTTGAGTTCCTCCGCGCCAACCTGCCGATCAGTGAGGGCCAGCTGAAGTTCGAGTTCACGCGCTACCTGGGCTGGCCGGGACAGGCACCGTCCTACAAGGTGGGCCAGCGGCTCTGGGAGCAGATCCGGGCAGAGCTGGAATCCCGCCCCGGCTTCGACCTCAAGGCCTTCCACACCAAGGCCCTGAACATCGGCTCGGTGGGCCTCGACACCCTCAAGCGCGCTCTGCTGGGGTAGGTCGCGTTCCGCGCGAACCGAAACTCGACATGGCAGTTCGCGGCAGTGTTTCCCAAAAAACACTGCCGCGAACTGCCATCTCGCGTGACCGGCGGCGTCCGGGACGAGACAATCACCACATTCCGCCCGGGAATAACTTCACAATCGGGCAGCCTTCCGGCGGAATTCCCGGGATTTGGCCGTCGCGTCGAAAATACCGCCGCGTAACATTTCTCAACATCCGTTGGTCATGCTATCTGAGACGGTCCTAGCGTGTTCCGGTGACCACTCAGACAAGCACCCCCGCACCTGCCGGAAAGACCGGGTTCCAGCTGCCCAAATGGGCCGGCTCGTTCGGCTTCCAGATCATCGCCGCCCTGATCGTCGGCCTGGGCCTTGGCCTGCTGGCCAAGTACACCGGCAGCACCAAGGCAAACCCCAACGCCCTCGGCACCACGCTGCAGACCATCGGCTCGAGCTACGTCTCGCTGCTGCAGACCGCCGTGGTCCCCCTGATCTTCACCGCCGTCGTCAGCTCAATCTCCAACCTGCGCGCCGTTTCCAACGCTGCCCGGCTGGCCTGGAACACGCTGCTCTGGTTCGCGATCACCTCGCTGATTGCCGTCCTGATCGGCATCGGCCTGGGCGTGCTGCTGCAGCCCGGCGCCGGCACCGGCATCAGCCAGGAAGCGAAGTACGCCGGCAAGTCCGGTGACTGGTGGGCCTTCCTCACCGGGCTGTTCCCGAAGAACTTCCTGGGCCTCGGCGCAAGCACCACGGTCACCGACGGCGTCGCCACCACCGCTGTGAGCTTCAACGTCCTCCAGATCCTCGTGATCGCGATCGCCGTCGGCATCGCCGCCCTCAAAGTGGGCAAGGCGGCCGAACCCTTCCTGGCCCTGAACGCGTCCGCCCTCGCCGTCATCCAGAAAGTCCTCTGGTGGATCATCCGGATCGCGCCGCTGGGCACCGTGGGCCTGATCGGCAACGCCGTGGCCGTCTACGGCTGGGACACCATCGGCTCGCTCGGCAAGTTCACTGTGGCAATCTACATCGGCCTGGCGCTTGTGCTGTTCGTGGTCTACCCCGCCCTGGTCCGCAGCCATGGCCTGTCTGTCAGGCAGTACTTCTCCGGTGTGTGGCCGGCCGTGCAGCTGGCCTTCGTCTCACGCTCCTCGATCGGCACGCTGCCGCTGACCCAGCGCGTGACCGAGCGGAACCTGGGCGTGCCCCGCGCCTACGCCTCCTTCGCGGTGCCGCTCGGCGCGACCACCAAGATGGACGGCTGCGCCGCGATCTACCCGGCCGTGGCGGCGATCTTTGTGGCCCAGTTCTTCGGCATCCAGCTGGACTTCACCCAGTACCTGCTGATCGCGCTGGTGTCCGTCCTCGGCTCCGCCGCGACCGCCGGCACCACGGGCGCCGTCGTCATGCTGACGCTGACGCTCTCCACGCTGGGACTGCCGCTGGCCGGCGTCGGCCTCGTGCTGGCCATCGACCCGATCCTGGACATGGGCCGCACCGCCGTCAACGTGGCCGGGCAGGCCCTGATCCCGGCGATCGTGGCAAAGCGCCAGGGCATCCTGGACGAAGCGCTGTACAACGCGCCGCGCAACGGCGACCCGTTCAGCGACGACGTCGACACGTCCGCCGTTGATCCGTCCGCTGCCGCAGCTCCCGCGAGTGGACGGGACGAACGCGAACTGGCCGACGCGAAGGCGTAGCTGCTGAACGAGCGTTTTACAGGAAGCGTGTACAGGAGAAGTCCCCGGGACCCCCCGGGGACTTCTCTGGTTTTAACCAACGTTGACCTAAATCCATCGGCCCAAATCCACCGGCCCAATTCCACAGCAGCCTAGCGGCCGCCGATCACACCCTTTTCGGCGGCCTTGGTGACGGCATCCGCTTCTGCCTGGGTCAGGGTGCCGTCCTTGACGGCCTGGTCCAGCCGGGGCTTCAGGGCTGCCGCATGCTTGGCCTGCTCGGCGGTGCGCAGTTCCTCCAGGGCGGCAGTGACCTTGGCTTCCTCGATGCCGAGCGATTTCGCCAGGGATGCGGCCAGGGCCTTCTCCATCGCGGCACGGTCCGGTTTCTGTCCTGGCTGCCCGGGGGCCGGCGGGGTGGTGGGCTTGTTGGCTTCGCGGAAGGCCTTCAGAGCGTCGGCGACCTTGGCCTCGTCGACACCCAGCTTGGCCGCGAGCTCCTTGGCGCGGGCGCCGAACTCCGCGCCGCCGTGGCCGTGGCGTCCACCGCGCATGCCGTAGCCGTCGGCAGGGTTGGTCCCGGGGGCACTCGAGCTGGGGGTGGGGGTGGGGGTGGGGGTGGGCGCCGTGGTGGCGGAGGCCATCCCGGCGACTCCGAGCCCGGCGCCCAGTGCCACGGCCGCCGCCCCGAGGCCGAGCGCGATTTTGGTTGTGCGTGACATGTGCTGTCTCCTGGATCTGCGCAGTGGTGACGGCGCTTGAAGCTGATGGTTCTGCTCCGCGAGCACCTCCAGTCTGCACCCGCCCCAGCAGGGATAGCTGTTTCCCAGCTTTCACTTTCCTGTGAATCCGGCAGGGATACTGTGCAGCATGGCATCGGTCGCGCGGGCGGCAAAGGTGGGTAGGCTCCGGGCATGCTGATCGTGACATCGAATGACACTCCGGGCCATCGGATCGACGCCGTCTTCGGCGAAGTCATGGGCCAATTCCGGCGGCCTGACCAATTCAGGCGGCCAGACCAATTCAGGCGGCACGGAGGTCCCGCTCAAGCCCTGACTCCACGCTTACCGGACTCCCTAAAAATACTTGCGCAGAGTGCAAACATGCACGTAGTGTAAGCGCGTGTCCACACCACCACCTCCTTCCGCCGCCCAGGCTTCGCCATCCGGTGAGTCCGGCGAATCCGGCGCCGCACCGCCATCGCGCCGCGAACTGAATAAGGCGGCCACCCGGCAGGCCATCACGGACGCCGCCATGGACTTGCTCCGCACGCGGGGTCCCGGAAACTTCACGGTGGAGGACATTGCCGAGGCAGCCGGCATATCCCGCCGCACGTTTTTCAACTACTTCGCCAG
Source organism: Arthrobacter sp. P4_F10 (assembly GCF_056401435.1). Classification (NCBI taxonomy): domain Bacteria; kingdom Bacillati; phylum Actinomycetota; class Actinomycetes; order Micrococcales; family Micrococcaceae; genus Arthrobacter; species Arthrobacter sp. P4_F10. Next base: position 91,003 of record NZ_JBFUJJ010000009.1, on the reverse strand, counting down.
CACCGAAGTGGTCATTGCCTCGGTGACCCACGGGTTCCTGGACAAGGCACTCCAGCAGTTCCGGCTCCGCCCTGCTGGCGAGCCCATCCTGGAATCTGCGCGGGCGGCCCTGGTTGAACTCGCCGACCCCATGACAGTGGCGCCCATAGCCGAGCTGTACAGCATGGGCCAGGCGAACCCGATGCTCAGCCGTTCCGAACTGGAAGCCTGGGACCACTGCACCGTTGAGATCATCGACGCCGCCCGTGAGCGCTTCGCCCAGGGCTCCGGCGTCGAGATCGACGAACTGTACCTCCGCGCCCTCGCGGGCTCCATCATCTCGTGCGGAAAGGCCGCCATGGATGTCTGGTTCGCCCGGTGCGGCGGCGACCTCAGCCCGGATTCCCTGTCCAACCTGCGCCAGCTCCTCATTGATTCCATGAGCTTGCTCGGCTCCGGTTTCGCATCACACTCCCCCGCCACCCCTTCCCAAGATCGGCACTGACATGGCCCTATTGCTCTACCGTCTCGGCAAGTTTTCCTACCGCCACCGTTGGCTCGTCATCTCCCTCTGGCTCGCCGTCCTGGTGGCCGTCGGCGGCGCGGCGGCGGCCTTTCACGGCACCATGTCCAACAACTTCCAGATTCCGGGCACTGAAACCCAGCAGATGGCGGACAAGCTGAAGCGGGAACTGCCCAAGTCCTCGGGCGGCTCGGCCGGCATCGTGTTCGAGTCGAAGGACGGCCAATTCACCCAGGCCGGCAAAGACGCGGTCTCCGCTGCCCTGGCCAAGCTGAAAACCCTTCCCGACGTTCAGGGCACCGTGGACCCGTTCGCCACCCAGGCCCAGCTGGACAAGGCCGTCGCGGACCTTGCCGCCGGCGAGCAGCAGGCCTCCGCAGGCAAAGCGCAGCTGGACGCCTCAGCCGCCCAACTGGCCGCTGGCAAGTCCAAGCTGGCCGCCGCCGAGGAGCAGATGACCGCGGCCGGCATGTCCGCCGAGGCCATCGACGCCCAGCTCGGCCAGCAGAAGGCTGCCCTCGCGGCCGGCCAGGAAAAGCTCGACGCCGGGACCAAAGAACTTGAGGCCGGCGCGGCCAAGCTCGCCCTCGCCAAGCGCCAGCTTGAAGCCTCGCAGGGCATGCGGTTCGTTTCCGAAGACGGCACGGCGGCGATCGCACAGGTCCAGTTCAAGACCTCGATCAACGGGCTGGCCCCCGAAGTCCGCCAGCAGGTCCAGGACATCGCCCACGAAGTCTCTTCTGACGGCGTGACCGCACTGGCCAGCAAGGAAATCACCGAGGACGTCTCGGAGCTGTTCGGCATCTCCGAGATCCTCGGCATTGCCATCGCGGCCTTGGTGCTCATCGTCATGTTGGGAACCCTCATCGCCGCCGGTCTCCCCCTGCTGATGGCCCTGGTCGGTGTGGCCGTGGGCGTCGGCGGCACCTTCGCGCTCAGCAGCGCCGTCGACATGAGTTCCATCTCCCCGATGCTGGCGCTCATGCTGGGCCTCGCCGTCGGCATCGACTACTCGCTCTTCATCGTCAACCGGCACCGCGGCCAGCTCCTGGCCGGCATGGACGGGGAGGAATCCGTCGCCCTCGCCACCGGCACCTCCGGCAACGCCGTGCTGTTCGCGGGCCTGACGGTCATCATCGCCCTTGCGGCCCTCGTTATTCCGGGCCTTCCCTTCCTGGCCGTCATGGGCCTGTCCGCCGCCGCAACGGTGGCAGTCGCCGTCGTCGTCGCCCTGACCCTCACCCCTGCCATGCTGTCCCTGATCGGGCCCAGGCTCATTTCCCGCCGCGTCTGGGCCAAGGCGGAGAAGCACAACGCCGCCCCCGGCCACGAAAGCGCGGACCGTGCCCGCGACGAACGCCGCAGCAAACAGGGCTGGGGCGGCCTTGTCACCCGGCACCCGGTCCTGGCGCTGCTGGCCGGTGTCCTGCTGTTGGGCATCGTGGCGCTGCCGGCCAGCCAGTTGCGTCTCGCGCTGCCCGACGGCGGGTCCGAGCCCGTTGAGTCACAGGCGTTCAAGGCCTACGACGTCACCGGCCGCAGCTTCGGCGAAGGCATGACAGGCCCGATCGTGGTGGTGGGCGACTTCCCCGCCGGCCTGAGCGAGGACGAAGCCACGGCAAAGCAGCTCGACGTCGCCGGCATCCTCCGCGGCACGGCCAACGTCACCGCAGCCGTTCCGGTGGCATTGAGCGAGGACCGCCGCACCGCGGTGTTCCAGGTCATTCCCAAGGAGGGCCCCGCCAGCGCCAGCACGGTCAAGGTGGTCTCCGAGCTCCGCGCCGAAAAGGACCGCATCAAGGACTCCACCGGTGTCAGCATCGGCCTCACGGGCCAGACAGCCGGCAACGTCGACGTCTCCACAAAGCTCGGCGACGCCCTGCCCCCGTACCTGGGCATCGTCGTCGGACTGTCGCTGATCCTGCTGCTGCTCGTGTTCCGCTCGATCGTCGTGCCGCTGCTGGCCACGGGCGGCTTCCTGCTCTCGCTGGCGGCCGCCTTCGGAGCCGTCGTCGCGGTTTACCAGTGGGGCTGGCTGGGTCCCGTGTTCGGCGTCGAAAACCCGGGCGCAGTGCTGAGCTTCCTGCCGATCATCCTGATCGGCGTGCTGTTCGGCCTGGCCATGGACTACCAGGTGTTCATCACCTCCGGCATGCGCGAATCATTCATGCACGGGGAATCGGCCAAGCATGCGGTCCGCACCGGCTTCAGCCATGCCGCGACCGTGGTCACCGCCGCCGCCATCATCATGGTCAGCGTGTTTGCCGGCTTCATCTTCTCGCACCTGAACATGGTCCGGCCGCTGGGCTTCGCGATGGCCTTCGGTGTCCTGGTGGACGCGTTTGTGGTCCGCATGACGATTGTTCCGGCCGTGATGTACCTGCTCGGCGATAAGGCGTGGTGGCTGCCCCGCTGGCTGAACCGGATCCTGCCGGATGTGGATGTTGAAGGCGCGAAGCTCCGGCCCGCGGCTTCGGCCTCAGCCTCGGCCGACAGCGAGCCCGAGCCGGAGGAGATCGGCGCGCGCTGACACTCACGGTTGGCCGATGAGTCGCCCCAAAATCGAGTTGCCCTGAAGCCGAGTTGCCCTAAAGCCGCCCGCTGATCATTCCGATCGGCGGGCGGCTTTTTTGTGCGTGCAAGCCTGGACAGCTTGAGATCCGTTCGACGCCGGTTCCCCACCAACGCCGCAGCGGTCACATTCTGCTCATCACCTTCTGCCATCCGGCCGGAAAGCAAGCCCTGTCGGTAGTATCTCCGGCATGGAAACTTTCCTCTGGCCGGGCTGTGAGTCCACTCACGGTGAGAGACCAACGTGACTGTGCTCGTGCCAGGTGCGGGGTACAAGGTCGAATCGCCTCTTCTTTACTGGCCTGCAGAACAGTTGAGAGACCGCGGCTGGCAAGTGCAGGCAATTCGCTGGACCGACGATGATGAACCTGGGGATGACCCCCACGGGTTCGCGGCTCGTGCAGTTCAACAGGCGTTCGCCGAGTTTCCGCACGCCGACCATCGACTCATCGTGGCCAAGTCGTTTGGCACGTTCTCCATTCCTTGGGCAGAAGAGGCTCAAGTGCCAGCTATTTGGCTCACTCCTATCCTCACGGATGACGTCATTCGGCGGACACTTGCTGAAACAAGTAATCCGGATCTGCTCATCGGTGGATCCAAAGACAAGTCTTGGGCAACCGCTGCGTTGTCAGAAACCGCACCGACGTTCGTTGACATTCTGGACGCCAATCACTCGTTGGAAGTCCCGAACGACTGACGTGCCTCCTTGGCCGCGCACGTTCAGGTGTTCACTGCCATTGAGCGATTCCTAACCAGCCGACTCGTCGAACCGTCCCGCTTCCTTCACCGGTAGAAAGTGCTTCTCAAACCACGTCAAGCCTCCGGGCCGCTCAGGCCGCCAGTGAGCCTGAGGGCCGCATACGCTTGAGCGTCTTCGTGCGGTGGCGCTCGTCGCGGCGCTGGCGGCGGGAATCCGCGCTCGCTTCGCCGGCAGGCGATCCGGGCAACGGTGGCGCGGTGGAGTTGTAGGTGTGGCCTGTCGGTGTCGTCAGCTGGAGGGTGTGGCGGGGACCGGGTGCGGGGCGGGCTCTCCAGCCGGGGGTTTCTTTGGTGTGGTTGCAGGCTTCGCAGAGGCCGGCGCCGTTGTCCGTGGTGGTCGGGCCGCCGGTGTGCCAGGGAATGATGTGGTCCAGGTGGCGGATGGGCGCGTCGCAGTAGGGGGTGCGGCAGGTGTCGTCGCGGGCCTGGATGAAGCGGCGCAGGCCGGGCGGGAAGAGCCGGGCGCGGGAGTCCATGCCGACGAGGTCGCCGGACCCGGGGTGGGTGTAGAGCCGCCGGAGCCAGAGTCGGAACGCGGGGTCATCGCCGCTCCCGGCGGTGCCGCCCGGTCCAGGGCGACCGCCGGACTGGCCGTCATCGTTTCTGTCCGTGTTCGGGGCCGCGGCGCCGGGTCCAGGGGGACTGCCGCCGTCACCGCTGTGGGCGCCGGCCGTGCCGTTGATGAGGGTGCGGGCCCAGGCGGCGGGGACGGTGCCGTAGCCGGGGAGCCGGGCGGGTTCGGCACCGGCCTGGAAGAGGGTGCGGTCGGTGATGACGAGCTGGATCTCGACCCCGCTGATCCCGCCCGGGGTCCCGGTGGTGCGTTCGACCAGGGCATCGGCCATGAGCTGCCCGCGGCCCCTCGGGTCCCCGGCGGCGCGGAGGGTGTCGGCGTGCCCGCTCAGCGCCTTGTAGACGGCGACGCCTTGGGCCACGGACAGCAGGGCGGTCAGATGACACATGGTGTCGGGGGCCGGGCGGAGGCTGACGTGCCGCTCGGTGGCGGCGTGCGCGGCGCGCTGGGTCACGGAGCGGGGGTCACGCCGGTACGCGGCGGCCCGGGCCGCGGCGACCAGGGACCGGTCACCGGCGCCGGCGAACGTCCCGGCGTCGGCGGCGAGGTCGGCGTCGACGGCGGCCCGGTCCGCGGCGGTCAGGCAGGCGGTTTCGCGCACGAGCAGGGTGGCGCGCCATTCGTTGAGCTGACCGGTCTGCAGGGCGGTGAGGGTGTGGGGCATTTTGGTCACGAGGGCTTTGGCCAGGCCCAGGAGCCGGCCGCCCTTGGCCGGGGATTCGCGCCGGGCCAGGGCGATCTGCGCGCCGATCCCGGCGCCGAGCTTCTCGGCCGGGACCCCGAGCCGGGCTTGTTCGCGGCGTTGGAGCAGGTCGAAGGCCACGGCGAGCCGGGCCTGTTCCGCGGACGCGGCGGACTTCCAGTCTTCCAGTTCCCGGATCCTGTCAATGATCCCGGCACTGTCCGTGGCCATGCGCACGGAACCCAGCGGTCCGGCGGCCGCGCCGCTCCCGGCGCGGCTGAAGCCACCGTCGCCGTGTCCTGCCGGAGCCACTTCGGGCCCGTAATTGTCGTCCATGAATCCAGTGTTTCAGGGACCTCTGACAATAACGCGCCTGTACTCCTCAGCCGAAGCTAGGCGTCACGGATTGCCGGCAGACTCAGCGGTTGCGGTAGTAGTCCTTCCAGATCAGGCGATGGAGGGGGATCACCCGCGGCAGCGACCGTAGTCCGGGGATGAACGGCAACAGGGCCAGCAACGCCGTCAGCACGAACATCGTGACGACTACGAGGGCATCGGCATTGGGCGCGGACTTGAACGGTTCCACTAGGTAAAGGAGCGAGAAGAGCCACAACCAGGACTGCCCAGGCGTATCGCCGGTTTCGTTCATCACGCCCCACTGATCCCCGGAGAGGTGTTGGCTGGCCGCAAGATCCGGGAAGTAGCCGCCGTCGCCCAAAAAGAGGAGGCCGCGCGTGTAGTCCATGTTGTAGAAGTTTCCACCGTTCTGCAGCACGCCGTCCAAACTGCCTTGGCGCGCCATATCCAGCAACGCTCCGGTCAGTGCAGGGACCGGGCCATAGTCGCCGTCGCCCACCTGGGCCGGGTCGTTATCCGGCGCAGCGGCAAGGGCGTCCGAATAGGCAGCTGCCCAGGCTGAGCGCTGCTGATCCGTGGCGGCCGTCCAGCTCGCCAGCTCTGCCGGCGGCGACGGCAGCGTCGCCAGCGGGGCGATCACGAAGTCATTGGCGGTATCAACCGGAAGGCGGACGCCGGAGAGGCTTTGAAGGTCCACGGGGCCGATCTTCTGCGTCGCGTCCGGGGTCGAGTTGTAGGGCGGCCCGTATCCGGCAGTATCGCTGGTGCCGGCAAGCTCTTTCGCGGCGGTGCCAACGAAATCCGCGGGGGCGGCCGTGGCCCACGTCTTGAGGCTCACGCTGGGCTCATCAGGGGACCCGAAGATGGCGGACACACCGAGCACGAGCAGGCCGACCACCACAACGCCGATGATCAGTTCTTTGATGAGGTCATATTCGCGGACGCTGCCCGTCCAGGGCCTGCTGGCAACGTCGTCCGCCTTCCGCCAGGAGGTACTGCTGCTTTTCCTGGTCATTGCACTGCGCCCCCGGATTCGGTGGCCTTCGGAGGTTCGGTGGCCTCCGGGCGGTTGTGAAGCAGCTGGGCGTCGGACTGCGCGGCATCTAGTGGAGGTGCAACGCCGTGGACCCGGACCAGCAGGACGTGCAGGACCACCACAGCGCCCACGGCCAAGGGCAGCAGCGTGACGTGCCAGGTGAAGAGCTGACCGACGTTGGCCACATTGAACCAAGCGCCTACTCCGACCGCGTTCAGCGCATCCTTCGCTTCGAAGGCAATCCACTGCGAATCGAAGTTCGTCTGGAGCAGATACCCGGTGAAGGCCGCCACGATGGAAACGACAAAGGAGATCACGCCGGTGATCCAGGTCAGGACCCGGCCCCCGCGCCAGGCCGCCATCCAGAATTTCAGCCACAGGTGCACCACCATGAAGATGAAGAAGAACTCCACGCTCCACAAATGCGTGCTGTTGACGAAACTCCCCAGCGAGGACACGTGATACCACTGGGGTCCGTTCAGTCCCAGCACGATCCCGGAAACGATGATCCACAGCAGGGACGCGATCGCCCCCATGCCGAATACGTACGCCCAGGATGCCACAAAGCTTGGCTGGTCCTCGGGCAAGAGTTTGTCCGGCGGAAGCTTCCTCAGGAGCCACCGGCGGGCCCTGCCGGTCAAGGTGCGGGCGTCTGTTTCATCGACCTGCGCGCCGTGTCCCGGTGTTGCAGGGGCAATCATTTCCGCCGCTTCCCTCCGGGAAAAGGCAGGACCAAGGCCAGGATGAACAAGATGATCATCACGACGATCACGATCAGGTTTCCGGATTGGATGGTGAAGCCGTCCCAGCCAAAATATGTTCCATCACCAACCATGCCAACGCTTGCCACGAGCCATCCAGACATGAGCTGCTCGATTCTTTTTAGGATGCCGGTTCAACTCCACCACTGTCACGTATCCGCAAACAGGGTCTTCTGCCCCGTCCAGGCGCCCATCCGGGACCCCGTGTGGCTGTGCTGCGGTGGATTAGGCTGGAACGGTGACCCGCCTCATTCTTGCCTCCCAGTCCCCCGCCCGCACCAAGCTGCTCAGCCATGCCGGCATCCGGCACGAGGTCCTCGTCTCGGATGTGGACGAGGACGCCGTCCAGGCCAGCTATGGCGTGACGGATCCGCATGACACTGCCCTCCTGCTCGCCCGGGCCAAAGCCGAGGCCGTCGCTTCGCTGCCCGAGGCGGACGGTGCAATCGTGATCGGCTGCGACTCGGTCTTCGAGTTCGACGGCGAGGCCCACGGCAAGCCCTACACGGCCGACGTCGCCCGCGAACGCATGCTCCGCATGAGCGGCAGCATGGGTGTCCTGCACACCGGCCACTGGCTCGTGGACTGCCGCGACACGGACAGCGATACCGATGACGATACCGACGGCGAAGGGGCGGACGACGACGGCGCCGGCACCGCACGCGGCACCGGTGCCACCCTGGGCTCGGTGTCCTCCGCCGAGGTGCACTTCATGGAGATGAGTGCCGAGGAAATCGAAACTTACATCGCCACCGGCGAGCCGCTCCAGTGCGCCGGCTCCTTCACGATCGACGGCTATGGCGGGGCGTTCATCCGCAAGGTCGACGGCGACCCCCACACCGTCGTCGGGCTCTCCATCTCTACCCTGCGCGCGCTGCTCGGCCAGGCAAATGTGGGCATCACCGAGCTCTGGACCGGCGGGGCCGTGGACCCGGCGGACGTCCGCGCCGAGTGAGGACGCAGTAAAGACAGAGTAGAGACAGAGTGAGCGCGGAGTGAGCCATTTCGCCGCCCTTTGTGGCAACCCTACAAAGGAAGGGCCGTATACGCGCGGAATCCGCAAGTAATATCGGCGGAACCCTCAAAACCGCGCTAGGCTCCCTGAAGGAAAGAAGGAGACGCCTTGTCAGCAAATTCGGAGCAGTCCGCACCCACCGTGCCGGGATCAACACAGTCATCTACAGCCGCGGGCACCCGCCGGCTGACCAAGGTGCTGATCGCCAACCGCGGAGAAATTGCGGTGCGCATCATCCGCGCCGCCCGCGATGAAGGCATCGCCTCGGTGGCTGTCTACGCGGACCCCGACCGCGACGCGCTCCACGCCCGGCTCGCCGACGAGGCCTACGCCCTCGGTGGCAACACCGCGGCGGAGTCCTACCTCGTGATGGACAAGATCATCGACGTCGCCCGCCAGTCCGGCGCGGACGCCATCCACCCCGGCTACGGCTTCCTGGCCGAGAACGCCGAATTCGCCGCCAAGGTGATCGGTGCCGGCATCACGTGGATCGGGCCCTCCCCCGAAGCGATCTCTGCTCTCGGGGACAAGGTCCAGGCCCGCCACATCGCCGAGAAGGTCGGCGCCCCGCAGGTCCCCGGCACCGCCGACCCGGTCGAATCCGCCGAGGAAATCCTCGAGTTCGTGGACAAGTTCGGCCTGCCGGTCGCCATCAAGGCGGCCTTCGGCGGCGGCGGTCGCGGCATCAAGGTGGCCCGCACCCGCGAAGAAATCCCCGAACTCTTTGAATCCGCCGTGCGCGAGGCCACCGCCGCCTTTGGCCGCGGCGAGTGCTTCATCGAGCGTTTCCTGGACGCCCCGCGGCACGTCGAGACGCAGTGCCTCGCCGACGCCCACGGCAACGTCGTGGTGGTCTCCACCCGCGACTGCTCGCTCCAGCGGCGTAACCAGAAGCTCGTCGAAGAAGCCCCGGCCCCCTTCCTCACCGAGGAACAGAACCGCCGGCTCTACGAATCCTCCAAGGCCATCCTCAAGGAAGCCGGCTACCTAGGCGCCGGCACGTGCGAATTCCTCGTCGGCCAGGACGGCACCATCTCCTTCCTCGAGGTCAACACCCGCCTCCAGGTGGAGCACTGCGTCTCCGAGGAAGTCACCGGAATCGACCTCGTCCGCGAGCAGTTCCGGCTGGCCTGCGGCGAAGAACTCGGCTACGGCGACCCGGAAGTCCGCGGCCACTCGATCGAATTCCGCATCACCGGCGAGGACCCGGGACGCAACTTCATGCCTGCTCCGGGCACCATCACGACACTGAAGAACCCCACCGGCCCCGGCGTCCGCATCGATTCCGGCGTGGAGCAGGGCGATGTCATCAGCGGCAACTTCGACTCCATGCTCTCGAAGCTGATCGTCACCGGCGCCACCCGCACCCAGGCCCTGCAGCGGTCCCGCCRCGCCCTTGAGGAAATGGTGGTGGAAGGCATCCCCACCGTCATCCCGTTCGACCTCGCGGTTGTCACCAACCCCGATTTCGCACCGGCCGACGGCGCGTTCAAGGTGCACACCCGCTGGATCGAGACCGCGTTCGTCAACGACATTCCCGCCTGGACCCCCACGGGCACCGAGGCCGAAGCGGCCGATGCCGGCGACCGCCAGCGCGTCGTCGTCGAGGTCGGCGGCAAGCGCCTGGAAGTGGTTCTGCCGGCGTCGCTGGGCTCGATCAGCAACGCGGCAGGCGCCAAGCCGGCCAAGGCCAAGAAGCGCTCCCGCGGTGGCGGCGCAGCTGTGGCCGCGAGCGGCAACGCGCTGACCTCCCCCATGCAGGGGACCATCGTGAAGGTGGCCGTGGCCGAAGGTGACACCGTGGCCGAGGGCGATCTCGTCGTCGTGCTCGAAGCGATGAAGATGGAACAGCCGCTCACCGCCCACCGCGCCGGGATCGTGATCGGCCTCTCCGCGGCGGCCGGCGAGACTGTCTCCGCCGGCGCCGTGATCGCCATGATCGAGGACGGCGAGGAGTAGTCGACGCTGCCGGTCGCGGGCGCGCCTCTGGCGCCTCCGTGACCGGCCAGTAGAGACTAGGTGTGTGAAGCCATTCCTGCTCCTCGCCTCGCGCGCGGAAGACACCGCCGCCGAGGAAGAATACCGCGCCTATCTTCGTTACTGCGGGCTCAAGCCGGAGCAGCTGCACCGCATCCGGATGGAAGCCGCACCGCTGCCTGACCTGGAACTGTCGGACTATTCGGGCGTCATTGTGGGCGGCAGTCCCTTCACCTCCAGCGACCCGGCCGAGCACAAGAGCGCCACCCAGCACCGGGTGGAGCGAGAACTCGCCGGGCTGCTGGACAGGATCGTGGCCGAGGACTTCCCGTTCCTCGGCGCCTGCTACGGCGTCGGCACCCTCGGACTGCATCAGGGCGCCGTGATCGACCGGACCTACGGTGAAGGCCTCGGCGGTGTAACCATCAAACTGACGGMGGAAGGGCTGCAGGATCCCCTCCTGCGCGGACTGCCGGAGAGCTTCACGGCGTTCACCGGCCACAAGGAAGCCTGCACCGTCCTGCCCTCCCACGCGGTGCTGCTGGCGAGCTCGGCCGCCTGCCCGGTGCACATGTTCCGGATCAAGACCAACCTGTACGCCACCCAGTTCCACCCTGAGCTCGATGCCGAAGGGCTCGTCACGAGGATCGATATCTACCGCCACGCCGGTTACTTCCCGCCGGAATCGGCCGAAATGCTCATGGAGGACGCCCGACGGTTCACCGCGACGGAACCGATGAAAATCCTGCGGAACTTCGTGGAGCGCTACGCCGGCTGAGGGCCCCGCCCACGGAAAAGCCCGGTGTGTTCACTGAACACACCGGGCTTTTTGCCTTAGTGGAGAGCGTTAGGCCACATTGTTGGTGTAGTCGATGTCCCGGGTTTCCTTGCTCACGAACAGGGCGATCAGCGTCAGCACGGCCATGGAGGCGAGGTAGACGCCCACCAGCACTGTGCTGCCTCCCGCCAGTTCCCAGAGCCAAACGGCGATGAACGGAGCCACGGCTGCACCCAGGATGCTGGAGACGTTGTAGCTGATGGCGGAGCCGGTGTACCGGACATTGCCCGGGAACAACTCCGGCAGGAGCGCACCCATGGGACCGAACGTCAGGCCCATGAGCGAGAAGCCGATGATCAGCAGTGCCATGGCGCCCACGAATCCGGCGCTGAACAGCGGAACGAACAGCAGGCCGAAGGCGAGGATGCCGGAAGTTACAACAATCAGCATCTTGCGGCGGCCGAATTTCTCAGCCAGCGGGCCGGAGACCAGCGTGAAGATACCGAAGAATACGACGCCGGCGATCAGCATCCAGAGGAAGTCGTTCCGGCTGTAGCCCAGGCCCGGGACGAACGCTGCGGCAGCGGCCTCGGTCATCGGTTTGCCGGCCTTTTCGGCGGCGGCCTTAGCGGTGTCCAGGCTGGACGCCCGGGTGCCGTAGGTCAGCGTGAACGTGGTCATCAGGTAGAAGAGCACGTAGGTGGCGAGCATGATGAACGTGCCCAGGATCAGCGGACGCCAGCTGGTCTTGAAGACCCGTGCCAGCGGCAGCTTGGCAACCTCATTGGATTCGAGGACCTTGGTGAAGGCCGGGGTTTCGATCAGCTTGAGGCGCACGTAGAGGCCGATGATGACCATGACGGCACTGAGCAGGAACGGCACCCGCCAGCCCCATTCCATGAAGGCCTCCGGCGTCAGGGTGTAGCTGAAGACCAGGAAGATCACGTTGGCGATGATGAAGCCGATCGGGGCTCCCAGCTGTGGGAACGTGCCGTAGATGGCCCGCTTGTTCGACGGGGCGTTTTCGGTGGCCAGCAGCGCCGCGCCGCTCCATTCGCCGCCGAGGGCCAGGCCCTGGCAGAAGCGCAGGACCACGAGGAGCGCCGGGGCCCAGAAGGCCCAGCCCGGGACGCTCGCCGTCGGCAGGCAGCCGATCAGGAAGGTGGCAATGCCCATGGTCAGCAGCGAGGCAACGAGCGTGCCCTTGCGGCCGAACTTGTCACCGAAGTGGCCGAAGACCACCGAGCCGAGCGGGCGGGCGATGAACGCGACGCCGAATACAGCGAAGGATGCCAGCAGCTGGGTGGTCTCGTTCTGCCCGGGAAAGAAGAGCTTCGGGAAAACCAGCACGGCAGCGGTGGCGTACACGTAGAAGTCATAGAACTCGACGGTGGTGCCGATCAGGCTGGCGACAATCACGCGGCCGCGCGAATTCACCTGCTTGGTAGACCCACGCTCCGCGGAGGTTGCAGTGGATGACATGTAGTAACGCTTTCATGAAGACCGGTCGGATGTTCCCCAAGAGCCCGATGCCCGGGGCCGCCGGCTAGGGATTCGTATAAGTCCGATATTAGTTCCCACCGTCCAGTAAATGGACAAATGGTCCGTTATTTGGACACCGTGTCGTTGTCTCACGTGGTGGTCGTCACACCCATTCTCACACCGTCATAAAAGCCCCGATAGGCAAAAGTCACAGCGCGTTAATAAACCGCGACCGTCCCTGAAACGCGGCATCCCTACCTTTGAAGGACAACACCCCCCAAGGAGGTCTCCTAAGTGACTGCTGAACGCACCGCCGAAATCGGCACCGCAGATGCCGGCGCCGCCCGCACCGACGCCCTTACCCTCGACCACCGGCCCGGCCGCTGGATCGCCAACTGGGATGCAGAAAACAAGGAACAGTGGGAATCGGCCGGCCGCTCCATCGCCCGGCGCAACCTGAACTGGTCCATCTTCGCCGAGTTCCTGGGCTTCGTGGTCTGGCAGCTCTGGTCGATTGTTGTGGTCCAGCTTCCCGCCGCTGGTTTCACATTCTCCACCAGCGAGATCTTCTGGCTGATCTCCATGCCCAGCCTGGTAGGCGCCACGCTGCGGATCCCCTACACGTTTATGGTCCCCCGCTTCGGCGGCCGCAACTGGACCATCGCCTCGGCCCTGCTGCTGCTCCTCCCCTCGATCGGGCTGGCCATGTGCGTCTCCAACCCGGAGACCCCTTTCGGCACCATGCTGTTCGTGGCAGCCCTCGCCGGCTTCGGCGGCGGCAACTTCGCCAGTTCGATGGCCAACATCACCTTCTTCTACCCGGCCCGCGAAAAGGGCTGGGCCCTGGGACTGAACGCCGCCGGCGGCAACCTCGGTGCCGCCGTCGCACAGCTTGCCGTTCCGATCGCCATCACGCTGCTGGCAGCCGGCACCGTCAACCTGCCCGTCGCCGGCCTCATGTGGGTTCCGCTGATCCTCCTGGCAGCCTTCGGTGCCTGGAAGTACATGGACAACCTCACCAGCGCCAAGGGCGATGTCGCGGGCTCGCTCGCCGCGCTCAAGGAACCGCACCTGTGGATCATGGCGCTGCTGTACATCGGCACCTTCGGCTCCTTCATCGGCTTCGCCGRCGTGTTCCCCAAGCTCATCAAGGACTACTTCCCGGCGTTCTCCTCAATCGGCGTCGGCACTGTGGCACTGTCCCTGGCCTTCCTCGGCCCGCTGGTCGGATCCCTGGCCCGCCCCTTCGGCGGACGCCTGGCGGACCGGATGGGCGGGGCCCGCATGACCGTCGCGGCGTTCGCGGCCATGGCCGTCATCACCCTGACCATGCTCTGGACCCTGCCGCTGAAGAACTTCTGGCTCTTCCTGTTCCTGTTCCTGCTCCTTTTCACCGCCAGCGGCTTCGGGAACGGCGCCACGTACCGCATGATCCCGATCATCTTCGCCACCTCCAGCCGGGCCGCCCGCTCCGGTGCCAGCACGGTGACCACCCAGCGGCTCGCGTCCTCGGCCCTGGGCCTGATCTCGGCCATCGGCGCCTACGGCGGATTCATCATCCCTCAGGTCCTCAACGCCTCCAACACCGCCAGCGGCTCCTACACGTCAGCCTTCTACGGCTTCATCGGGGCCTACGTCCTGATGCTGGTGGTCTGCTGGTTCTTCTACATCCGCAACGCCAACCGAAACGCGATGGGACACGTCTAACATGACCACCGGCGCCGACACGCACTGCCCCTACTGCGCCCTGCAGTGCGCCATGACGCTCACATCTCCAGCGGCTCTGACCCCGGCTGTCCAGCCGGGGTCAGACCCCGTGTCGGAGCAGTCTGCGGCCGACACCCCCGTCGCCCTGCCTCTTCTGACAGTCGCCGGCCGGGATTTCCCCACCAACCGCGGCGGTCTGTGCCGCAAGGGCTGGACCTCGGCCTCACTGCTGAACCACACCGGCCGCGTCACGGAGCCCCTGCTCAAGGGCGCCGACGGCGTCCACCGCCCGGTCAGCTGGGACGAGGCCCTCGGGCGGATCGTCTCGGCTGTGAAGCAGGCCCGCGCCGAGCACGGGGCGGACGCCGTCGGCGTGTTCGGCGGCGGCGGCCTCACCAACGAGAAGGCCTACCAGCTGGGCAAGTTCGCCCGGCTGGCCCTGGGCACTTCGCGGATCGATTACAACGGACGGTTCTGCATGTCCTCGGCCGCCGCGGCCGGCATGCGCGCGTTCGGCCTGGACCGCGGGCTGCCGTTCCCGCTGGCGGACCTCGACGCCGCCAGCACCATCCTGATGCTCGGCTCCAACGTGGCCGAGACCATGCCGCCCTTCGTCCAGCACCTCCAGGGTGCGCGCGACGCCGGCGGGCTGATTGTGGTCGACCCCCGCCGCTCCGCCACCGCCGCTTTCACGTCCGACGGCGGCGGCCTGCACCTGCAGCCGTTGCCCGGCACCGACCTCGCCCTGCTCCTGGGGATCTCCCACGCGGTGATCCACGAGGGCCTCGCCGACGCCGGGTACATCGCGGACCGGACCACCGGTTACGAAGCCGCGGTCCGCAGCGTCGCGAGCTTCTGGCCGGAACGCGTCCAGTCGATCACCGGCGTCCCGGCCGGTCTGATCCGTGAAACCGCCCGGCGGCTGGCCGACGGCGCCGGCAAGGGCGGCAGCTATATCCTCACCGGCCGCGGCGTCGAACAGCACGTCGACGGCACCGACACCGCCACGGCCGCCATCAATCTCGCCCTCCTGCTGGGCCTGCCGGGCTCCGCGCGCAGCGGCTACGGCACACTCACCGGCCAGGGCAACGGCCAGGGCGGCCGCGAACACGGCCAGAAGGCGGACCAGCTCCCCGGCTACCGGAAGATCACCGATCCCGCCGCCCGCGCCCACATGGCAAAGGTCTGGGGCGTGCCCGAAGCCCTGATCCCGGGCCCCGGCCTCCCCGCCGTCGAACTCCTCAAGTCCCTTGGACAGCCCGACGGCGTCCGGTGCCTCTTCGTGCACGGCGCCAACGTGGCGGTGTCCGCCCCGGATGCGAACGCCGTGATCGCGGGCCTGCGCAGCCTGGACTTCCTGGTGGTGTGCGACTTCTTCCTCTCCGAGACCGCCGCCGAGGCGGACCTGGTCCTGCCGGTCACCCAGTGGGCCGAGGAAGAAGGAACCCTGACCAACCTCGAGGGCCGCGTGCTGCGCCGCCGCCGGGCCCTCACTCCCCCGCCCGGTGTCCGCAGCGAGCTGTGGATCATGACCCGGCTGGCCGAAATGCTGGACGCGCCGTCCGCGTTCAGCGAGGACCCGGAAACCGTGTTCGAGGAACTCCGGCTCGCGTCCTCCGGCGGCCTGGCCGACTACTCCGGGATCGACTACGCCATGCTGGACCGCGGCGAGGCCGCCTACTGGCCCTACCCCGCCGGAAGCGAAGGAACGCCGCGGCTCTTCCTGGAGGCCTTTGCCCACGCGGGCGGCCGGGCCGTGTTCACGGCAGTGACGCCCCGGCGTCGTTCTGTTTCTTCGAGCTCTGCGGACCGCGCCGGTGTTGGTCAGTCCGGAACGCCGATGACCCTCATCACCGGCCGCCTCATGGAGCACTACCAGTCCGGCGCGCAGACCCGCCGGGTGGCCGCGCTGGCCGAAGCCCAGCCGGAGGCGCGGCTGCAGCTCCACCCCGCCGCGGCCGCCGCCCAGGGAATCGCCGACGGCGACTACGTCTCGATTTCCAACGAACGAGGCGTGGTCAGCTGCCGGGCCGAACTGAGCACGGACATCCGCCCGGAGACGGTGTTCCTGCCGTTCCATTTTCCGGAACTCGAGAGCGCCAACCGGCTCACCGAGTCCGCCACGGACCCCATATCCGGGATGCCCGAGTTCAAGACCAGCAAGGTGTGGATCCGCCTGGCGGTTCCCGGCGGCGCGATGTGCGGGGACGCAGTTTCCGTGGGCGCGGCGGGCAATCGCAGCGGAGTTCCGGCCCGCGTTCTTCAAGCAGAGGAGACCTCATGACTGAGCGGATTGTGGTGGTGGGCTTCGGGCCCGTCGCCGCGCGGCTGATCGACGAGCTGTTGCCGGCCGTGCGCAGCGGCATCGCCCACCTGACGGTGATCGGTGACGAGCCCGAGGCGGCGTACAACCGCGTGCTGGTGGCCGATCTTGGCGTCGGCCGGACCACGCCGGCCGCCCTGGCCCTCGCCGACGCGGCAGCGTTGGTGGCCGACGGCGTCGACGTCCGGCTGGGCGTCCGCGTCCGCCGTGTGGACCGGGCCCGGCAGCAAGTTTTGTTGAGCGATGGCACCTCCCCCGGCTATGAGCGGCTCGTCTTCGCCACCGGTTCGCGCCCTGTCATCCCCAACCTCACCGGCCTCAACCCGGACCCGGCCGCGCCGGTGCTGCCGCCGGGCGTGACCGCCCTGCGGGATCTCCGCGATGCCTCCGTGCTCCATTCCGCCGTTGCAGGCGGAAAGCGGGTGGTGGTCCTGGGCGGCGGCGTGCTGGGCCTGGAGACGGCCCTCGCCGCGGCCGAGGAAGGCGCCACCGTGACTGTGGTGCACAACGGCCCGCACCCCCTGGGCCGGAACATCGACCGCGGCGGCGGCTCCGTACTCGCGGCTTCCTTGCGGAATTGCGGCGTGCGGGTGGCCGGCAACGCCCGCTCGGTCGGCGTGGAGCACAACGCGCCCGACGGCGGCTTCTCGGCCCTGCTGCTCGATGACGGCTCCGCGATCGACGGCGACCTTCTGGTGCTCTCCTGCGGTGTCCGGCCGCGGACCGAACTGGCGGAAGGCTGCGGGCTCTCCACCGCCGCCGGGATCCTGGTGGACCACAAGCTCCGCGCCCACCACGAACCCCACATCTTTGCGATCGGCGACTGCGCCGAAGTCCGCTGCCCGGACCCCGAGTGCGTTCAGTGCCGGACCGCGCGCGGCCCGTCCGGCCTGGTGGGCCCGGGCTGGCGGCAGGCCGAATGGCTCGCCGACTATCTGACCCTGTTGGCGTCCGGCGCTTCTGCCGAGGCGGAAGCCTTGCCGTCCCTTGCGGCGGAGCTTCCGGGCGTGATCGTGCTCAAGGCCCGCGGCATGAACATGGCCGTGGCCGGGGATGTTTCCGCAGACCCGTGGGACGAGGAAGCCCTGACGGCCGGTGCCGTGAACGGCCGGGCGCGGCTGCAGATTGCCCAGTGGGCCGATCCCGAGCACGGCCGCTACGTGAAGATGACCACCCGGGCCGGCGTGCTCGAGGGCCTCGTGTCCGTGGGTATGCCGCGCACCTCGGCCGAGCTGGTGCAGCTGTTCGAACGCGGCGCGGAACTCCCCGCAGACAGGTCGCTGCTGCTGCGCCTGGACGGGCCGGACCAGGCCGCTGCCGCGGGTTCCGCCGACCCGGGCCGGACGGTCTGCCGGTGTGCGGGCGTCAGCGGGACGGCCATAGCCGCCGCTGCCTCCGATGGCTGCGGGACGGTGCCCGAGGTATCCGCGGCCACCCGCGCCGGCACCGGCTGCGGCGGCTGCCACGACGACATCAAGGGGATCATCGAGGCCCACTTTCAGGGGGCGGTTGCCTGATCGTGGGGTGTCCTGAAGGCAGGGAGCCCGGACCAGCCTGAGGCACAGTTCAGAAACGTTTACTGCGCTGCGCTGTCGAACGTCTTCTGCCACTGGGCATGCTCGCGGCCTGCGTCCAGCCGGCGGTTCGCAGTCCACCTGGGCAGGTATTCGGGCGCGGGCATCTCGCGGGCAGGCTGGGGCTTGGACTTGGGCTCAGGCCGGGTCTGGACAGGCTTGGGTTTAGGACGCGTCTGGACAGGCTTAGACACAGGCCGGGTCTGGACGGGCTTCCGGGGGTAGCTCGGCCTCGTGTCGGCCGCGGCGTGCCTCTTCCAGGCCACAAGCGCCCAAATGGCGAGTCCGGTCAAGGTGAGTTGCCAGTAAGTGACCAGTATCGAGATGACGACCAAGATTAGGAATAGAGCGGGGATCCACATGGCGACATTATGCATATGGGACACGCCCGGAGGTAGAGGACTTGCTCCCTGATCGCCCGCACGGGAATTGTCGTCCGCTTGGTCCTCCCCGCCGTCCGGATGATGAGGTCCACGGGCGGCGGAATGCCCGCCGGATTGCGAAGGGGTTCGGTTGCTGCAAGTTGCTTGCGCCGTAACCTCCGACAAACGCAAAAGCGTCCCCGGAAGTTGCCGGGGACGCTTTTGCGCTGGAATCTGGCGTCGCGGAGTTCAGTGCGTTCAACGCTCACAACTCGACTCCCCGTCGCGAAGCGGGCCTTTCTCCCCTTGGCGCAGCCGCTGCTGCAGCGATGCAATGGACTGAGGTCCGTTCGTCTGCAGGAGGCATTCCATGAACGTCCCGGTTATTTTGGCGCTCGGTGCAATAATTGTGTTCGCCGTCGTGATGGGTGTTGTCATGTCACGAGAAAAGGATCCGCAGCGGCGGGCCGCCGCGCTGACGCGCACCGGAGCGGCCGTCATGGCGGCGTTCACGGTCCTCGGGGGAATCTTCATCGGCGGGTTCGCGATGCAGGAGCCGGGCGGAACAGCCGGAACGCTGATAACGCTCGCCTGGGTCGTGCCGATGCTCATCCTCGGGGTCTCGGCCTGGTTTTGGCCGGCGGCAACCGCCCCCCTGCTGCTCGCCCTCGCCTCTGCCTTCATTGCCGCGTGCGTGTGGCTCGCCTTCGACCCCGCTGCCCTGAGCACCTTCCTCAGTGACAACGGCCCCGTTATAGCCGTCAGCGTGCTCGCGTTGGCTTTCCCGGCCGCCATCCTCGGGCTGAAACTCACCGCCCTGGCCGGCTGGCTGCTGGTGGCCCTGGGGGTTCTGCCGCTGTTGATTACGGTCATCGGAAGGTCGGGCGCGGTCGGATCGCTGATCGCTGCCAGCCTGGTTCCCCTGGTCTGCGGGATCGCCTATCTGCTGTCCGCCCGGATGGCTGGGGCCAGTTCGACGTCGGGAACCATTCACCCGGCGGCCGCCTAAAACTGCCGCGCCGCCGCCGAACCCGGCCGCGTAACGCAAATCGGGCCACGGGCAATCGGCGGGTAGCATCGGGGGCATGAGCGCCGAAGACGACGACATCACCGAAGAGTTGCTGGCCGACGCCGGGAAGCTGACCGGATTGAGCCTGGAACTGCTCGGGCTCGACCCGCACCCGGATGATATGACGGCCGAGCAGCGGCTCCAGTTTGATCCCGAGGACCTGGCCGAGATGGCCGCCGTCGATCCGGACGACCGTCACAAGGCCGTGGGCCAGACCCGCCTGCTGGCCGGACTCCTGTGGAACTCGTCCAGCATCCTCATCGACCAGCTGTTCCGCGATCTCGGCACCCTCAGCACGCTGGAGGTTGTCACGCCGGCCGACATCGCCGGGACCTCCGTCCTGTCCTCGCTGCCGCCTCAGTTCGCCGCCAGCTACGACGCGAAGTTCACCCAGAAGTTCATCGTGGTCGCAGCAGATGTCACCGCGTCCCTGGTCCGGGGCTGGACCGCGCCCGGATGCCTCGCAGCGGAACTCGCCGTCCGCTGCCTGCTCGATCAGGCGGAAATCACTGAGGAAATCTACGAACTGGACCTTCCGGAGAACTGGCGGGCCGCCGTCGGGGAAGTCCTGCTGGAGGACGCCGAAAGCGACGCTCTGTACTCCGACGACGACGGCGACAGCCCGGACAGTGCCGACGCCGACGCCGGGAAGCTGGGTTTCGAGCACTGGTACCGGCCCTTTGCGCCCGGCGATACCGTTCCGCCGTACGCCTACTCCTGATCCCTGCTTCTGAGTCCTACTTCTGACTGCCCGCGCTAGGCGAATGCCGCCAGATAGTCTTCGGTGAAACGCCGGACGCCGTCCCACTCGGTGTAGACATAGTCCCGGGTGGTGTCGGTGTCGAGGGATCCCTTGTCCTTGGCGATCTTCTTCATGACGTGCTTCTTGATGAACCCGTAGTGGGTATAGAGCAGGGCGCCGGCGAACAGCCCGACGTGCGCGGGCCGCCACCCCGTGTCCTGCTCAAACTTTTCCACGTAGCCCTCCGCGGTCTCCTCGTCTCCTTGGGCGGCCATGCTCACCGAAACCAGGGCGGAAGGCAGCCGCTCGAGCTCAGCGCGGTTCTTCTTGACGAAGTCTGCGACGTATCCCTCGTGCTTTCCCACGTGCACCGAGGCCGCCACGATCACGCCGTCGTAGCCGCCCGGCAGAGGGTCTGCAGAATGTTTGAGGTCCGCCGTCTCTGCCTGGTGCCCGTTCGCCCGGATTACCTCGGCGATGTAATCCGCGATTTTTGCTGTTTGTCCTTCAACGGTCCCGTAGGGGATATAGATTTTGGCCATGTGCCAAGTTGACCTCCCCCGGCTGTGACGCACTACGGCCGAAGGTCCCGCGGGCGGCAACGCACGGCCCTCTTGACGCCCGCACTCTTGACGGCGGCGGCCTACCGACGTGAGATGGACGAAGGCCCGGTCCGGTTCTGATTCGACCGGCCGGTACACAAGCAGGACCCACGATGAAAGGACGCAACATGTCCCTGCTCGACTCCGCCCTCTGGGACGGCAAGATCTACCTCAGCGGCTGGCGGCCCGGGCGCGGCGGGACCGGTGACGCCGTCGAACCAGCCACCGGAGAAACGCTGGGCCGCTATGGCGTGGCCTCAGTGGAGGATGTCCGCGAAGCCGCCGCGGTGGCCGCGAAAGCGCAGAAGGACTGGGCCGCCCGCAACCCGGAGGACCGCGCCGCCGTGCTCCGCCGCGCGGGACAGCTCTGGGAGGAACACTCGGCGGAAATCCAGGCCTGGATCGTCCGCGAATCCGGCGGCATCCCGCCCAAAGCCGGGCTGGAAACCCACATCGCGGCCAACGAATGCTACGACGCCTCCGCCCTGCCCTCACTCCCAGCTGGCGACGTGCTGACCTCGAACGAGAGCCGCTGGTCCTTCGCCCGGCGCCGGCCCGTCGGCGTCGTTTCGGTGATTGCACCCTTCAACTTTCCGCTGATCCTCTCCATCCGCGCAGTCGCCCCGGCGCTGGCCCTTGGCAACGCCGTCCTGCTCAAACCGGACCCGCGCACTGCGGTCTGTGGTGGCGTCACCTTGGTCCGGGTGTTCGAGGAGGCGGGTCTTCCGCCCGGCCTGCTCTCCCTGTTGCCCGGAGGCGCCGAGATCGGCTCGGCCGTCGTAGAGGCACCCGAGGTTCGCGTCATCGCCTTCACGGGGTCGACGGCGGCAGGGCGCAAAGTGGGCGAGGCGGCCGGCCGGCTGCTCAAGCGTGCCCATCTGGAACTCGGCGGGAACAACGCACTGATCGTGCTGCCCGGCGTCGACTTCCCCAAAGCTGTCTCTGCCGCCGCGTTTGGCTCCTTCATGCACCAGGGTCAGATCTGCATGGCGTCCGGCCGGCATATCGTGCACGAGGATATCTACGAGGACTACGTCAGCGCCCTGGCGGAAAAGGCCCGCCATTTACCGGTAGGCGACCCGAAGAGCGGAACAGTGGCGCTGGGACCGGTGATCGACGAGAAGCAGCTCCACCGGGTGGACACGATCGTTCAGGACGCGGTGCAGGGCGGCGCGCGCCTGGCCGCCGGCGGCAGCCATGACGGCCGGTTCTACCAGCCCACCGTGCTCGCCGACCTCGACCTCGCCAGCCCGGCGTGGAAGGACGAGATCTTCGGCCCCGTCGCCCCGGTGATGAAGTTCTCCACCGTGGACGAGGCCGTTGCCCTGGCCAACGACAATGAATACGGGCTTTCGATAGGAATCCTCGGCGACGTCGGGATGGCCATGACGATCGCCGACCGGCTCGACTCCGGAAAGATCCACATCAACGAACAGACGGTGTCCGACGAGGCCAACTCGCCCTTTGGCGGGGTCAAGAACTCGGGCAACGGCTCGCGGATCGGCGGCCATCACGCCAACATCGAATCCTTCACGGAAATCCAGTGGCTGACCGTGCGGCCGGACATCGCGCCGTACCCGTTTTAGGCCGGGTAAATGCGGGAGTTCCCCGCCGCGGATGGCGCGAAGCCGGACTCCGCGGGCAGATCAGGGCGAATGTTCTGCGGTCATCCGCCCTGATCTGCCCGCACGATGGCCGGGCCCGGTACTTAGGGCTCGAACAAGACCGAGCCGGTCATGAAGATGCCGCGCTGCGGGACCCAGAATTCCCCCAGCCGGTCCTGGACGGGCAGTGCCGACGTCTGTCCCAGGCTGTGCCCCTGCAACTGCGCCTTGCTATCGCGGACGAACCACATCCGCCGCGGGCGCGCCAAAAAGGTTTGGCCGTTGGGCGCCGCGCCCGTCAACCCGAGGTGCCCCGCCCCCAGCACCGGGCCGGCAACGGCCCCCATGGCACGCAGGAACGTCCGGCTGCGCCACAGCCGCTCCGGAACGGCGCCGGACACCGCGGACATAAGCCGGGTGACCGGCGTCGCCGCCAGCTTCAGGTCCCAGCTCAGGTCCACGCCGGCTCCGACGTCCACGCTGAAGGAATAGCCGTCGCGCCACCGGATGGAGATCCGGCGAGTGGACGCCGAGCCGATGGCGCTGCCGAAGTAGCGGGGGCAGGAGGTCCCGGGGTCGGTGGTGCTGTGAATCGTCCAGACACCGGCAGGGTCGCGGATCCAGACCGAGATGTAGCCCGGGCCGACGGACGACGCCGGAAAATGCCGAAAGGCCAGGACGTAGCCGGAGCTGAACGGAACGCCCATGACGGCGTAGCCGGCAAAGCGTTCCTCCGAACCGGAGGGCAGCGCACAGTTCTGTTCCATCGGCTCAACAAGCGAGCGGGGACTCTGCATGGCTTCGGCCTCCGGTTTGCTACATGTGAACTGTTACATGTGAACGTGGAGCCGCCGGGCCGCTTCGGAGATGGAGCCGCTCAGCGACGGGTACACGGTGAAGGTGCTGGCAATGTCGTCGACATGCAGTTTCTGGGTCACGGCGATCGATAGCGCGAAGATGAGCTCGGAGGCGTTCGGGCCCACCACCACCCCACCAATGACGGTGCCAGAACCCTTGCGGGCGAAGATCTTGATGAACCCGTCGCGGTGGTTGCGCATCTTGGCGCGGGCGTTGCTGCGCAGGGACAGCTTGATGATGTCGCCCTGGTACTTGCCGGATTCGATCTCCGCCTCGGACACGCCCACGGAGGCGATCTCGGGCGAGGTGAAGATGTTGGATGCCACCTGGTGCAGCTTGATCGGCATGACGGCGTCGCCCAGGAAGTGGGCCACGGCAATCCGGCCCTGCATCGCGGCCACCGAGGCCAGGGCCAGGACGCCGGTGCAGTCGCCTGCGGCGTAGATGTTCGGCGCCGTGGTGCGCGAGACGCCGTCGACCTTGATATGGCCGCTCTCGGTGAGCGCGACGCCGGCTTCCTCCAAGCCGATTCCGGCCGTGTTCGGGATGGAGCCGACGCAGACGAGGCAGTGGCTGCCGGTCACCTTGGAACCATCGCCGAGGGTGACCACCACGCCGTCCTCCGTGCGCTCCACGGTCTCGGCGCGGGCCCGGGAGAGGACCTTCAGCCCGCGGCGCTCGAAGACGCCCTCGAGGACCTCGGCGGCATCCGTGTCCGAGCCCGGCAGCACGCGGTCGCGGCTGGAAATCAGGGTGACTTTGGAGCCCAGGCCGTTGTAGGCCGAGGCGAATTCCGCGCCCGTGACACCGGAACCCACCACGATGAGCTCCTCGGGGAGTTCGTCCATGTTGTAGATCTGGGCCCAGTTCAGGATGCGCTCACCATCCGGACGCGCCGTGGGCAGCTCGCGCGGGTGGGCGCCGACCGCCAGCAGGATGGTGTCCGCCTCCACCGTCTCGGTGCCGTCGGCGGTCAGGACCTCAATGGTGTGGTTGTCCAGCAGCTTGCCGGAGCCGATCAGGATGCGGACGTTCTGGTGTTCCAGCCCGGCCTGGATGTCCTCGGACTGCTTCCGCGCCAGGCGGAGCAGGCGGTCGTTGATGTGCTTGAGGTCCGCGCGCATCGACGGGGCAAAGTCGCCGCCGTCGACGTCGAACTTGACGCCCAGCTCCCCCGCCTCACCGACGCGGGTCATCAGGTCCGCCGTCGCGATCAAGGTTTTGGAGGGCACGACGTCGGTCAGCACCGCGGAGCCGCCGAGTCCCGCACGCTCGATGATGGTGACCTGCGCCCCCAGCGAAGCGGCGACCATGGCGGCTTCGTAGCCGCCGGGCCCTCCGCCGAGAATTGCGATGCGGGGTGAGCTGAAGTCAGGATGCGTAGTCACAATCAACCATTGTCCACCATCCGAACCGGAGCCACCAAGAATCCGGGCCCTGCGCTCGTCCCGCCGCGCATGCTGGGCAGCAGGGCCGAGCCGCGATAACTTGTACCGGTGAGTACAACAGAATTCCTGAACACGGACCCTTTCGACGCCGCCCGCGCCGCCGCCGACTACATCGCCGAAGAGACGGGCGTCGATTCCCATGACGTCGCGCTGGTCCTCGGCTCGGGCTGGGGCGACGCCGCCGAGCTGATCGGCGAGACCACCGCCACCTTGTCCGCCGCCGAAATCCCCGGCTTCTCCGCACCCTCCGTAGTGGGGCACGTGGGCACCATCCGCTCGGTGCTGACCAAAGAGGGAAAGCGGGCCCTCGTCCTGGGCGCACGCACCCACTACTACGAGGGCAAGGGAGTCCGCGCCGTGGTTCACGGCGTACGCACCGCCGCGGCCGCCGGCTGCAAGGCCCTCGTGCTCACCAACGGCTGCGGCGGGCTCAACGAGAACTGGACGCCCGGCACCCCGGTGCTGATCAGCGACCACATCAACCTCACCGCCACCTCTCCGCTGGAAGGCGCCACGTTCGTGGACCTGACAGACCTGTACTCCTCCCGGATCCGCGGCCTCGCTCGCGAAGTGGACCCGTCCCTGGAGGAGGGCGTCTACGCCCAGTTCACCGGCCCGCACTACGAGACGCCCGCCGAGGTGCAGTACGCCAAACGGATCGGCGCCGACCTGGTGGGCATGTCCACGGCCTTGGAGGCCATCGCCGGCCGCCACGCCGGCATGGAAGTCTTCGGCATCTCGCTCGTGACCAACCTCGCCGCCGGGATCAGCCCCGTGCCGCTCAGCCACGGGGAAGTCCTTGAGGCCGGCCAGGACGCCGGACCGCGGATTTCCAAGCTGCTCGCAGAGATCATCGCCAAGCTCTGATCACTGCATTACTGGTGCCGGCTAGGTCCTGGACTACCTCGCTGCGGTTATTCCGCAGCCAGGTAGTCCAGGACCTTTGCCTTGTCCGACGGGAACCGCCGCTCGATCGAGTCCGCGATTCCGGCGATGCTCTGGCGCGCCAGCGCCTGGCGCCAGGCGAGTTCGGCCTGGCGCATGGTCTGGGAAATAAGGCACGTCCGTGCGAAGTTATCCCGCCGATCCGGATCCGGGACATTCCCGAGGATCGCCTCGCACCGGAAGGCCGGGTCCTGGCCCTCCAGCGCCAGCACAATGTCCAGCACGGTGATGTTTTCCGGCCGGCGCGCCAAAAGAAATCCGCCGCGGGGCCCGGAGACTGACTCCAGCACACCGGCCCGGACCAGCGACTGAAACTGCTTGTTGAGATAAGCGGCCGGGAGTCTGTAGAATTCGGCCAGCCGTGCGCTGTTCACCGGCTCGCCCGGCGGTGTCCATGCCATGTTGACGCAACTGTGCACGGCCCATTCCACGCCACGGCCCATCTTCATATTCCAGACGCTACGTGTCCGGAAATTTGGGTGTCAAGGTCCTGCTTGAGGCGTTGAGATGGAACTGAAACCCCAACTCCCGATTCTTTGGGCAGGAATCCCTCGCGATTGGCGATAGTTTGGTTCCTATGACGTCTTCTGATGCCGAACTCGCCCGACTCCTGAGCGATGCCCGAGACTGGGCAAACCGGGACCCGGACCCCGCCACCGCCGCCACCTTGTCTGAGCTGATTCGTCTCACCGATGGCGGCGTCGCCGCGGCCCGCCAGGAGCTGGCCGACAGCTTCAGCGGCACCCTCCAGTTCGGCACCGCCGGACTACGGGCGGCCCTTGGCCCGGGGCCGAACCGGATGAACCGCGTGGTGGTCCGCCGCGCCGCCGCCGGCTTCACCGCCTTCCTCACCAACGCCGTCGAGCAGGCCTCCCCCGGCACCCGGCCGCGCGCCGTCGTCGGCTACGACGCCCGCTACAACTCCGATATTTTCGCCGAAGAAACCGCTGCGATCCTCACCGCGGCCGGTGTCGAAACCTTCCTGATGCCGGCCGCGCTGCCCACCCCGCTGCTCGCGTACGCGGTCCGGGCGCTGGACTGCGACGGCGGCGTCATGGTCACCGCCAGCCACAACCCGCCGCAGGACAACGGGTACAAGGTGTACCTGGGCCGCCACGCGGTTGAGGAAAGCGGCCGCGGCGCCCAGATCGTGGCACCCTACGACGCCCTGATAGCGGCGAAGATCGACGCCGTCGGCGACCTGGACTCCATCCTCCTGGCCGCCGACGGGTGGACCGTACTGGAGCCCTCGATCGCCACCGAATACCAGCGCGCCGTCGCGGCCCTGGCGGTTCCGGAAAACTTCCCGGCCCGCAGGCTGAAGATCGTCCTGACCCCCATGCACGGCGTGGGCGGGGAAACGGCGGTGGCGGTGCTGAACGCCGCCGGTTTCGACGACGTCACGCTGGTCACGGAACAGGCGCACCCGGATCCGGACTTCCCCACGGTGAACTTCCCCAACCCGGAAGAGCCCGGGGCTCTGGACTTGGCCCTGGAGGCGGCGACGCGTGAGGACGCCGACATCGTGATCGCCAACGATCCCGACGCCGACCGGGCGGCCGTGGCGGCGAAGGACCCGGGCACCGGCGCGTGGCGCATGCTGCGCGGTGATGAGGTGGGCGCCCTGCTCGGCGCCCACGTCGTAGCCCGGCAGGCCGCGGGCGGCGAGGCACCGGCCGGCGTGTTCGCCAACTCGATTGTGTCGTCCCGGTTGTTGGCGCGGATCGCGGCCGCAGCAGGCTACGCCCACGAGGAAACCCTGACCGGCTTCAAATGGATTGCCCGCGTGCCGGGACTGGTCTACGGCTACGAGGAGGCGCTGGGTTATTGCGTCGCCCCGTCGCTGGTGCGCGATAAGGACGGCATCTCCGCGGCGGTGTTGATCGCCGAGCTCGCGGCGGCCGCAAAGGCCGAGGGCAAGACCATCTTCGACACCCTGGACGAGCTCTACCTGGTGCACGGGCTGCACGCGAGCGACCAGCTCAGCATCCGGGTGGCAGACCTCGGCCTGCTGGACGCGATGATGAACCGGCTGCGCGTCAGCCCGCCGGAATCGTTCGGCGGCTCCGGCGTCGAGGCCGTCACGGACCTGGCCGTGGGCAGCGAGCAACTCCCGCCCACCGAGGGCCTGATGTACCTGACGAGGGACCTCAGCCGCGTCATCATCCGTCCCAGCGGCACGGAACCGAAGCTCAAGTGCTACCTGGAAGTCATCCGCAGCGTCGGCTCGGCCGCCGAGCTTCCGGCGGCCCGGGACGAGGCGCGTGCCGCGCTGGACGGCGTCCTGGCGGACGTCCGCGAAGCCCTGGGCCTCTAGAGCTCTACCTCGATGTACCCGCCCACAACCCGGGTACCGAAGGTGGCGAGCCGGAGTTCCGGGCTGCCGAGGCACTCACCCGTAGCGAGGTCGTAGACCTCCTTGTGCAACGGCGAAGCCACCGTGGGGCGGTCCCCGCGGGAACCGGTGATGCCGCGGGCCATGACGTGCGCCCCGGTGGCCGGGTCTTCCTGCGCGACGGCGAAAACCTCACCGGACACGGTGCGGAACAGGGCCACCTGGCGGCCCGCAATCAGTGCTGCCTCGCCCCAGGCGGGTTCGAGGTCCGCCACGGCGCACACGCGGTGCCAGCCGGCTGCGGCTGCCTGCTCAGCGGTCTGGTCCTCAATGTCGGGTACTGCGTCAAGTACTGCGGTTTCTAGTACGGCGGTCATCCCGGCCCCTCTCTGATACATCCCTTTACGGGCTGAACCGCTGCTGCGGCCACATATTCAAGCTAGGCCCGCGGTGTTTCATCCGGACGCGCCGGATGTGTCCGGCGCGTAAAAGAGAGCTAACACGGCCGGAAATGCATTCGTGATGCAGAAGTTAAGATCACGAAACATAAGGGAAACTGAAGCGAAATTCCCGTTGCCTAGTCTGGGACGACAAGCTGCAGAGCACCGTCTGCGGCCCATGCGAAAGGCCCACCGTGACCGGACACCCCTCAAGCCACCCGAACCAGGGCGCAGCCAGCGCCGCCCCGCGCCGTATTGTGGTGGCCGGCGGCGGCCCCGCAGCGCACCGTTTTGCCGATGCCATGCACGCCCGCGGACTCGATGGCTGGCACGTTACCGTCCTCACCGAGGAAGCCCACCTCCCCTACGACCGCGTCGCGCTGAGCAAGGCACTGACCGACAGCGACGTCGACCTCACCCTGGGCAGCGCTTCCATGTGGGACCACACAGCCCTGAACCTCAAGACCGGCGAACGCGTCATCAGCATTGACGCCGCCGGCAAGACGGTCAAGACCGCGGCGGGAACCGTCTTTGAGTATGACGAGCTTGTGGTCGCGACGGGCTCGGACGCGGCCCGTCTGCCCATCCCGGGCTCTGAACTCACCCACGTCTACCGCACCCTTGAGGACGTCTGGTCCATCAACAAGGCGATCGCGGACCTCACCGAGAAGCTTGGCCGCAAGGTCAACGCTGTCACAATCGGCGGCGGTCTGCTGGGTCTGGAATCAGCGGCCGGCACCGAGCAGCTCGGCGCCACCCCGATCGTCATCAACGGCTCGCCGTGGCTCATGAACACCCAGCTGGACGAGGGTGCCGGACAGGCGCTCGGCCGCCTCATCGAGGCCAAGGGCTTCACCGTCCACGGCGGGGTGTTCCCCTCCGAGGTCCTCTCCGACGACGAAGGCCAGGTCACCGGCGTCCTCATGGCCGACGGCCGGATCATCGACGCCGACATCGTGATCGTTGCGATCGGTGTGCGGCCCCGCGATGAGCTCTTCCGGGCTGCGGAGGGTGCAGAGCAGCAGTTCCAGCTCGGCCAGCGCGGCGGCGTCGTCATCTCCGACGACTGCTCCACGGAGGTTCCCGGCATCTGGGCAATCGGCGAGGTCGCCAACTTCGGCGGCATGTGCCTGGGCCTGGTGGCCCCGGCCAACACGATGGCCGAAATCGTCGCGGACCGGCTGCACGGCGGCGACGCAACTTTCCCCGGCTTCGACACGGCCACCAAGCTCAAGCTCTCCGGCGTCGACGTCGCCAGCTTCGGCGATGCCTTCGCCCGCACGGAACACGCGCTCGAAATTGTCTACGCCGACCCCGCCCGCGGCGTCTACCAGAAGATCGTCACCACCGACGATGCCAAGACCCTGCTCGGCGGCATTTTCGTCGGCGACGCCTCGCCCTACACTTCCCTGCGCCCCATGCTGGGCCGCGAACTGGCCGCCGAACCCGGCGCCTACCTCACCGCGGCCGGCGGCGGCGAGGCCCCGGAGACCGAACTGCCGGACGACGCCATCCTGTGTTCCTGCAACAACGTCTCTGCGGGAACCGTCCGCGACACCGTCAACGGCTGCGGGGCCTGCGACGGCAACGCGCCCGTCCAGGAACTCGGCGAGCTGAAGGGCTGCACCCGGGCCGGAACCAGCTGCGGTTCCTGCGTGCCGATGCTCAAGAAGCTGCTCGAGACCGAACTGACCAAGTCCGGCGTCGAGGTCTCCAAGGCACTCTGCGAACACATCGAGCTGTCCCGCCAGGAACTCTTCGACGCCATCCGTGTCCTGGAACTGACCTCCTTCGAGGAGATCATGGCCAAGTACGGCACCGGGGCCGGCTGCGATATCTGCAAGCCGACCATCGCCAACATCCTGGCCAGCCAGAACAGCGCCTACGTCCTGGACGCCGGCCGCGGCACCCTGCAGGACACCAACGACCGTGCCCTGGCCAACATGCAGAAGGACGGCACCTACTCGGTGGTTCCGCGCATCGCCGGCGGCGAGATCACCCCGAAGAAGCTCGGCGTGATCGCCGCTGTCGCCGAGCAGTACGGCCTCTACACCAAGATCACCGGCGGCCAGCGGATCGACATGTTCGGCGCCCGGCTGGAGCAGCTGCCGGAAATCTGGAAGATCCTCGTGGACGCCGGCTTCGAATCCGGCCAGGCCTACGGCAAGAGCCTGCGCACGGTGAAGTCCTGCGTCGGCTCCACCTGGTGCCGCTTCGGGGTCCAGGACTCGGTGGCCATGGCCATCGCGCTTGAGCTGCGCTACCGCGGACTCCGCAGCCCGCACAAGCTGAAGATGGGCGTCTCCGGCTGCGCCCGCGAATGTGCGGAGGCCCGGGGCAAGGATGTCGGCGTCATCGCCACCGCGGACGGCTGGAACCTGTACGTCGGCGGCAACGGCGGGGCCACCCCGGCGCACGCCCAGCTGCTGGCCAAGGACCTCGACGACGAAACCCTGATCAAGTACATCGACCGCTACTTCATGTACTACATCCGCACCGCCGACCGCCTGCAGCGCACCGCGCGCTGGCAGGAAGAGCTCGACGGCGGCATTAAGCACGTCGAGGACGTGGTGGTGCATGACACCCTGGGCATCGCCGAGGACCTTGAGGCCGCTATGGCCAAGCACGTTGACACCTACGTCGACGAATGGGCCGACACCCTGAAGGATCCCGAGCGCCTCCGCCGCTTCCGCTCCTTCGTCAACGCCCCGGACCAGAAGGACGATTCCATTACCTTCGTCTCCGACGAGCGCGGCCAGATGCGCCCCGCCACGGCCGAGGAGAAGGCGCTGGCCGGTCAGCAACCAGTCCTGATCGGCGCTTCCATTCCGGTCCGCGCCACCACCCCGGAACTGCTTGACGAGAACGAGGTATAGCCATGCAGCTCACCATTGACCTCACCGGACGCGAAGTCCTGGTCACGGGCGCGGACCACGCCGCGCGGCAGGCCGTGCGGCGCTATGAAGCGGCCGGCGCCATCGTGTTCCGCCTCAGCACGCCGCAGGGCGCCGGCATGGACGGCCCGCTGCCCGAGCGTCCGTTCCTGGTGGCGGCAGTCGACGACGGCCAGCCCGGCTGGGACGCCCTCCTGGGCCGGTGCCATGCCACCGGCATTCCGGTGGCGGCCGAGCCAGCGGCCGGCCCGGTAGGACACGTCACCCTCGTCGGCGGCGGCCCCGGGACCACCGAGCTGCTCACCATCGCGGCCGTTGCGGCGCTGCGGGACGCCGACGTCGTCTTCTATGACCGGCTCGCCCCGTACCAGGACCTGCCGTCCCTGACCTCGGCAGAGCTCGTGGATGTGGGCAAGAAGCCCGGCCACCACAAGGTCAGCCAGGCCGACATCGAAAAGCTCATGGTGGAAAGCGCCCTGGCCGGCAACAATGTGGTCCGCCTCAAGGGCGGGGACCCCTATGTCTTCGGCCGGGGAGGAGAGGAAGTCGCCTCCTGCGTCGCGGCCGGGGTCCCGGTCCGCGTCATCTCCGGAGTCACCAGCGCCATCTCGGTTCCGGCCGCCGCCGGCATCCCGGTCACGCACCGCGAAGTCAGCCACATGTTCACCGTGGTCTCCGGCCATGCCCCGCTGACTGAGAACGAATTAACGCACCTTTCCGGGCTCGGCGGAACCATTGTGGTCCTGATGGGCATCGGCACCCTGCACCACCTCGCAGCCGGACTCC
The DNA here is from genome assembly GCF_056401435.1 of Arthrobacter sp. P4_F10. Taxonomy (NCBI): domain Bacteria; kingdom Bacillati; phylum Actinomycetota; class Actinomycetes; order Micrococcales; family Micrococcaceae; genus Arthrobacter; species Arthrobacter sp. P4_F10. Next base: position 58,820 of record NZ_JBFUJJ010000009.1, on the reverse strand, counting down.
GCCGGGCGGGGATGCGGGCCGACATGCCGATGGCGGTCGTCGAACGCGGCTACCGCCCCGGCCAGCGCACCACGATCGCCGAGCTGGGCACCATCACCTCCGCAGCCGCGGGCTGCAGTAACCCCGCCGTCCTGGTGATCGGGGACGTTGTCCGGGTGGCCGAGGCCAACCGGGGCTGTGCCGAGGCCACGGCAGAGCTCGACCGACTGGCCGCATCACTGATGGAGGCGTAAGGATTCCCATGAGCGCATTGAACGCCGTCGCCGCAACCTTCCCGGAGCCCGGCGCACCCTTAACCCCGTTGATCCCCGCCACGTCCGGCGCACCCGCGCCGGAACCTGCAGACGACGCGACCGAACGGGACCTTCCTTTGGACGGCTTCCGGATCGGCGTCACCTCGCACCGCCGCTCGCAGGACCTCATCGAGGCCCTCGAGCGCCGCGGTGCCGAGGTGCTTCACGCCCCGGCGCTGAAGATCGCCCCGGTCCGGGAGGACCAGAGCCTGATCGAGGACACCCGGGCGATCATCGCCGCCCGGCCCGACCTTTGTATCGCCACCACCGCCTACGGCATGCGCCGCTGGTGCGAGGCCGCGGACACCTTTGGCATTGGGGACCAGCTGCTGGAGACCCTCTCGGCCACACGGATGTTCGTCCGCGGGCCCAAAGCCCGCGGCGCCGTGCGTGCTGCCGGGCTCGCCGACGTCGGAATCAGCAGCGACGAAACCACCGCCACGCTCGTGGACATGCTCCTTGCCGAGGGTGTGCGGGGCAAGACAGTCGCGGTCCAGCTGCACGGCTACACCGATGTCCGCCAGCTCGAGCGCCTGCGCATGTCCGGCGCCACCGTCCTGACGGTCACCCCGTACCGCTGGGTCAAGCCCGACGGCGCCGACCGGCTGCCCAAGCTCATCGAGGCCGCGTGCAGTGGCAACCTCGATGTCCTGACCTTCACCAGCGCCCCCGCCGTGGACGCGATGTGGAGCACGGCGCATGAGATGGGCGTCTACAAACAGCTCGTGGAGAGCCTGAAGACCACTGTGGCGACCGCCGTCGTCGGGCCCATCACCGCGCAGCCGCTGCTCGACGCCGGGCTGCATCCGCTGATCCCGGAACGCTTCCGGATGGGCGCCCTGATCCGGCTGGTCTGCGAGCACCTGGCGCTCAACCACGTCCGCCGGCTCGACACCGTTTCCGGCAGCGTGGAGCTGCGCGGCCGCTCGCTGCGGATCAACGGCGAGGCGGTCGACATGGCACCGGCGCCCCTGCTGCTGCTGCGCGCGCTCATCGGCGCCGGCGGGGCCGTGCTGTCCCGCGAGGCGCTCTCGGACCTCCTGGAATTGCGCGGTTCCGTGCATGCCCTGGACATGACCGTCAGCCGGCTGCGGTCCGCGCTGCCGGACACCCGGCTCGTGGAAACCGTGGTGAAGCGCGGCTACCGGATCCGCGTGTAACGCAGTGGCAGAACGGGCCGCCGCGGAGGTGTGACGCACGGCATTACCGGCCGGTAAATACTGGCGAACAGGCAGGGCAAAAGCGGCAACACCCGGGAAACACCCCGGAAAAATCGGACGCCTACGCTGGGGTTCATCAAGCACACCGGCCACACGATGGCCACCCAGCGAAAGGGCCTGCACATGTCCGCTCCGGCATTGTCTCCCACCTCCGGCACGTCTACCTCGACGGCAGCCGCCTCCTCCTCCGCCTACAAGACAGCAGTCACGACGGCAGCCCGGCCCAGGATCGTCGTCGCCGGCGCCGGCCGGGCCGCCCAGGCCCTCGTCCGGCAGCTCACCCGGACCCCGTTTGCCGGCGCCATCACGGTCCTCAGCAACCGGGACGACGCCCCCGAGGAACTGCTGGAGCTCGCCGTCCTGCCCCAGGTGTCCATCCGCTTTGGCCAGCCGGCCAGCTACATCGACGCGGAAAACCGCCGCGTGACCACCGCCGACGGCATGGAATTCGACTACGACGAGCTCGTCATCGCCACGGGCTCCGCTCCCGCCGAGGCGCCGGTGGAAGGCGCCGCCCGGTGCCTGAGCTATTCCACGATCGACGACGCCGCCCGGCTGGGCGAGGCCGTCAAGGACGTCACCCGGGTCCTCGGCCGGCGCCCGCTGGGCATCCTGGTCGGCACGGGCTCGGCCGCCGGCCAGGCCGAGGCCGTCCTCCGGGCCCGCGGCGTCCGCCCCATCCGCACCACCGTCCGCCCCGCCGCCGTCGTTCCCACCATTGCCGGGTCCGTCCTGCCGGCGTCCGGCATCGTCTTCGAGGACGGCTCCAGCATGAACGGTGACCTCGTGATCCTCGCCGAGGAGCGCATCGCCCGCGACGAACTGGCCGCCACGGCCGGGCTCACCACCGCGCCCGGCGGCGGGATTGTCATCGGCCAGGACTTCCGCACCTCCGTGCCGGGCATATGGGCGATCGGTGACGCCGCGGCCTACGACGGCGTCCGGCTGGGACTGCTCGTGGCCTCCGGGTCGGCCGCGTCGGTGTGTGCCTCCCAGTTGCTTCAGGCCACCATGGGCCGGCCCCTGGCGGCCGCGGCCTGAGTGTGCGGGGGCGGCCCGGCTGGGGCGGCCGCCGGGCATGTTCCTATGGCAAGATGGTTCCCTGATAAGCCGCGCACCATGCGGCGCCGCCAGGGCCCGCAGGCCCACAAGGCCCGGGAAGGGACCGCCGCGTCCCAGGCCCGCCACGAAAGGGACCACCATGAGCCACGAAGCCGCTACCGCGGGCACGCCCAACATCGCCTCCTACATCGACCACACGCTGCTCAAGCCGGAGGCCAGCGAGGCGGAGGTGCTCAAGGTTTGCGCCGAGGCGGCCGAATACCATTTCAAGTCGGTCTGCGTGAATCCGGTCTGGGTCAAAACCGTCAAGACCGCGCTGAAGGGATCCGGCGTGCTGACGTGCTCCGTGGTGGGATTCCCGCTGGGCGCCACGCCGAGCGACGTCAAGGCCTTCGAGGCCCGCGGCGCGGTCCTGGACGGTGCAGAAGAGGTGGACATGGTCATCAACATCGCCGCTGCCCGTGCCAATGACAAGGGCGCGCTGGTGGATGACATCGCCGCCGTCGCCGACGCCGTGCACGAGGGCGGGGCCATCCTGAAGGTCATCATCGAAACGGCTCTGCTGAGCGATGACCAGAAAGTGCTCGCCTGCGAGGCCGCGGTGGAGGCCGGGGCGGACTTCGTGAAGACCTCCACCGGCTTCAACGGCGGCGGGGCCACGGCCGAGGACGTCGCGCTCATGCGGCGCACCGTCGGTCCGGACCTGGGGGTCAAGGCCTCCGGCGGCGTGCGTTCCCTGGCCGATGCTCAGGCTATGATTGCTGCAGGTGCAACACGTATTGGCGCCAGCTCCGGCATCGCGATCGTCAAGGGTGAACAGGGTTCATCCGCGTACTGATCCACGCCGGCAGCGCCCACAGTTTTGAGCCCCCCGGGGCCGAGGAGGAACGAATGTCCAGCAACACCACCCAGTCCCGACGCGTTGAGAACAGCCTCGGATCCAGCATCGCCCTGTTCGTGCCGATGATGGTCCTGTTCCTCGGCGCGATCTACTCCCTGGCCTTCCTGACGCTGGACAACGTCTGGCCGATGGCCGTCTGCCTGGTCCTCTTTGCCCTCTCGTTCTGGATCCCGCAGACGCTGCTGGGCCGCTCGGATTCGGCCGGCGAAAACTAGGCTCCCCCATTCTTGATGACTGAAGCTCCGGATCTTCCGGAGCTTCAGTCGTTTAAGGACCTCTGGTGCCCGGGGAGCCTCAGTCTTCTGGGGAGCGCAGCCTAGCCGGACACCAGCCCGAGCAGGCCCTTCACCAGGCCCTCGACCAGCCCCGTGCCCAGAGCCAGGGCTGCCGGGAAGTGCGCTTTGGCCACGGCCAGGCCGGCGCCAAACATCCCCACCATCGCATAGCCGCTCACCGGGATGAGGACGAACCATTCCCGCCGTGAGCCCGCCCGGCCCAGCAGCGGGATGGAGAACGCCCCGTTGGCCTTCCAGATGTTCTTGAGCAGCGGCAGTTTCCGCAGGACCTTCGGCGGCTTGATCACCAGCGGCCAGAGCAGCGGCACTCCCCCGGTGGTGATCATGTCCCCCACAATGTGCACCAGCACCCCGGTGAGCATCGAGACCGGCAGCCAGGTCCACTGGTGCGGCGCAAACCACGTCACGACTCCTGCCATGAGCAGCCCGAAGATCCAGTTGCTGATCCAGCCGTACTTGGGAAAGAGCTTCAGTGCCTTCACCGCGATGTTGATCATGAACATGCACAGCAGGCCGGCCCCGACGGACAGCAGCCCCCACTGGGTCTGCACCTGCCACTGCCCGGCGATCGTGGCCAGCAGCACGAAGAACGCCGCGCCCAGCACCGAGTGCGTGCCCTGCCGGTGGCCCCCGCTGACCTTCTCAATGCCGCGCGCCACCAGGTTGGACAGCGGCGGCAGCGCATGCGCCACAGTGCTGGCGCGGTGGTCCCAGTCGCAGACCAGCGCAGTCCCCGCCGTCGCCATGGCACCGATCACGATTCCCGCGGGATCCAGCGGGTACCAGCCAAGCGCATACGGGCCGGTCGAGGCAATGGCTACCCACGCCGCGGCTCCCGACGCGGCGTGATGTCCTCCCATCATTGTTCTATTTCACCGCTAACGGGGCGTCGGAGAAGATGTTGCGGATGACGCCGTTGGCCCACTCGAGGATCTCGGCGTCCTGCAGGTCCCGGCCGCCGATCCTGGCGGTCTTGGGCTTCGGGACAAGCACTGCGTCCAGGGCCGGCTTCGCCTGCGCGCCGGGGTACATCCGGGTGAGGCGCATGAGCTTGGACTCGGGCAGCTGCGCCGGGGAGAACTTGATGAAGTTGCCCTGCAGCGCGACGTCGGACAATCCGGCCTCGCGGGCGCCCACCCGGAACCGGGCGACGTCGATCAGGTTTGTCGCGGGCAGCGGCAGTTCGCCATAGCGGTCCACGAGCTCCGCGAGGACCTCATCGATCGCCTCGTAGGTGATGGCGCCGGCGAGTTTGCGGTAGGCCTCCAGGCGCAACCGCTCGCCCGGCACGTAGTCATGCGGCAGGTGCGCGTTGACCGGCAGTTCGATCTTCATTTCGGCGGCCTTCTCCTCGGCCTCGCCCCGGTATTCGGCCACGGCCTCGCCGACCAGCCGGATGTAGAGGTCGAAGCCGACGCCCTGGATGTGGCCGGACTGCTCGCCGCCGAGCAGGTTGCCGGCGCCGCGGATCTCCAGGTCCTTCATGGCCAGCTGCATGCCGGCGCCGAGCTCATTGTGCGTCGCGACGGCTTTGAGCCGTTCCAGCGCCACCTCGCCGAGCGGCTTTTCCGAAGGGTAGAGGAAGTAGGCGTAGGCGCGTTCGCGRCCGCGGCCCACACGTCCGCGCAGCTGGTGCAGCTGGGACAGGCCGTACTTGTCCGCGCCGTCCACGATCAGGGTGTTGGCGTTGGAGATGTCCAGGCCGGTCTCGATGATGGTGGTGCAGACGAGGACGTCGAAGCGCTTTTCCCAGAAGTCCACGATGATCTGTTCCAGCCGGCTCTCGGACATCTGCCCGTGCGCCACCTCCACCCGGGCCTCCGGGACGAGTTCGCGGATCTTCGCCGCGGTGCGGTCGATCGTGGACACCCGGTTGTGGACGAAGAACACCTGGCCTTCGCGCATCAGTTCGCGGCGGATCGCGGCGGAGGTCTGCTTGTCCGTGTACGGGCCCACGTAGGTCAGCACGGGGTGCCGCTCCTCTGGCGGGGTGGCCAGGGTGGAGGTTTCGCGGATGCCTGTCAGGGACATTTCCAGGGTCCGCGGAATCGGGGTGGCGCTCATGGCCAGGACGTCCACGTTGGTGCGCATCTTCTTCAGCGCCTCCTTGTGTTCGACGCCGAAGCGCTGCTCCTCGTCCACGATCACCAGGCCGAGGTCCTTGAAGCCGAAGTCCTTGGACAGCAGCCGGTGCGTGCCGATCACGACGTCCACGGAACCGCTCTTGACGCCGTCGGCGGTTTCCTTGGCCTCCTTGCCGCTCTGGAAGCGGGACAGAGGCTTGACGACGAGCGGGAACCCGGAAAACCGTTCGGTGAACGTCTCGTAGTGCTGCTGGGCGAGCAGGGTCGTGGGCACCAGCACGGCCACCTGCTTGCCATCCTGGACGGCCTTAAACGCAGCCCGGACCGCGATCTCGGTCTTTCCGTAGCCGACGTCGCCGGAGATCAGCCGGTCCATCGGGATCTCGCGCTCCATGTCGGCCTTGACCTCGTTGATGGTGGTCAGCTGGTCCGGGGTCTCCACGTACGGGAAGGCCTCCTCCAGTTCCCGCTGCCACGGGGTGTCCGGGCCGAAGGCGTAGCCGCGGGAAGCCATCCGGGCGGAGTAGAGCCGGATCAGCTCGCCGGCGATCTCCTTGACCGCCTTGCGGGCCTTGGACTTGGTGCTGGCCCAGTCCGCGCCGCCCATCTTGCTCAGCGCCGGAGTGTCCCCGCCCACGTACCGGGTGACCTGGTCCAGCTGGTCGGTGGGCACAAAGAGCCGGTCGCCGGGGGCTCCGCGCTTGGACGGGGCATATTCCAGCACCAGGTACTCGCGCACCCCGTCGCCTCCTCCGGCCACCCGACGCTGGATCAGCTCCACGAACCGGCCGATGCCGTGCTGTTCGTGCACCACCGAGTCCCCGGCCACGAGCTGGAGCGGGTCCACGGCGTTCCGCCGCTTGGACGGCATCCGGCGCATGTCCTTGGTGGACCCGGCGGAGGTCCGGCCCAGGAGGTCCGCCTCGGTCAGCAGCGCCAGCTTGAGCGGATCCAGGACAAAACCGCGGCCGACGGCGGCGGTGGTCACCTCGATCAGCCCGGCCTGCGGGTCCGCCTCGAGGGTGTCCACCCGGGCGCAGGGGATGTCGTTGTCGTGGAAGAGTTCCGCGAGGCGCTGCGCCGGGCCTGGACCCTCGGTGACCACGACGATCCGCCACTGGTCCCGGACGCGGGAGCCGATGAAGTCCATCATTTCCGCCACGTCGCCCTGGTAGCCGCGGGGTTCCCGGGCGTGCAGGTTCAGCACGTCGACGTCGGGCAGCAGCTCTTCGTCGCTGGCCAGCGAGGTGATGGACCACCAGGAGACGCCGTGCTCCAGTGCTGCGGTGCGGGTATCGGTCAGCGAGCGGAAGCTGGCCGAGTGCAGCGCTTCGGACGCCGCAGAGGCCAAAACAGTGTCCAGCGCCAGGGGCGCGGGGCCGCCGTCGGACGCCGTGGACCAGGCGGCCTCGAGGAATTCCTCGTTGGTCGCGGCGAGGTCGTGGGCCCGGGTGCGGACCTTCTCCGGTTCGATCACCACCGAGATGGAACCGGCCGGGAGCTGGTCCAGGAACGGCACCATGGCGTCCACCAGCACGGGAGCCAGCGATTCCATGCCCTCGACGGCGATGCCGCCGGCGATCTTCTCCAGCATGTCCGCGGCGGCCGGGAGCTGGGACTTCAGGGTGGCCGCGCGGGACATGACGGAGGGCGTGATCAGGATTTCGCGGCACGGCGGGGCATGGAGTTCGGTGGGATGGTGCAGGCCGGGCGCTGTCAGCGAGCGCTGGTCGGCGACGGCGAACCAGCGCATCTGGTCCACCTCGTCGCCAAAGAACTCGACCCGGATGGGGTGGTCCTCGGTGGGCGGGAAGACGTCCAGCATGCCGCCGCGGACGGCGAACTCGCCGCGGCGGGTGACCATGTCCACCCGGGCGTAGGCGGCGTCGGCGAGGCTTTTGACGACACTGCTGAAGGGGGCCTCCTGGCCGAGCTTCAGGGTCACGGGCACCAATTCACCCAGGCCTGCGACGATCGGCTGCACGACGGCGCGCACGGGGGCCACCACGACGCGCAGAGCACCGGCGGTGGACGATTCGGGGTGCGCGAGCCGCCGGAGCACGGACAACCGCCTGCCCACGGTGTCCGAGCGCGGGGAGAGCCGCTCATGCGGCAGGGTCTCCCAGCTGGGGAACTCGGCCACGGCGTCGGCGGGCAGGAAGGCGCGCAGGGCCTCGGTCAGGTCCTCGGCCTCGCGGCCGGTCGCGGTGACAGCCAGGACCACGGGCACCGGAGAGCCGGCCCCGGCAGAGCCGGTTTCGTTCGCCGCATGCGCCGTGAGTCCGTCCGCCATTTCGGCGAGCAATGTGGACCGCATTCCGGCCGGGGCGCTGATCTGGTAGTCCTCGCTGCGGGCGGCAAACCCGCGGGCGGCCTCGGCCTGGATCCGGGCGTAATTCCGGTCTTCGGCGAGGACACGGCGCAAACCGGTGAGAGAGGGGCCGTTGAGGCTCATAGCTGTTGCTCCTGATGTGATCACGGGGTGCAGGCAACACGAATAGCCGGAATTCGTGAGAATCCCGGGTCCTCCAAGCCTACCGCGGAGCCCCGGGCCAGACCGACGAGGCTAGGCTGGCGGGAGGAGCGGGTGGCCCATCCGAAGTGCCCTGGGCACCGAATCGCTTGGTAGGCCACCCGCCAACTGCTGGCTGACAAGGAGTCACCATGAACGGCACAACAGCAACCCCTGAACCCGCCCGAACGCCTGCTCCAGCCCCGCAGGCGGTCTCCGCCAAGGCCGCCTCCCCGAAAACCGTGCTGGTCACCGGGGCCACCGGCTACATCGGCGGGCGGCTGGTCCCCCGGCTCCTGGAAGCCGGGCACACGGTCAAAGTCGTGGTCCGCACGCCGGCCAAGATCGCCGGCGTGCCGTGGCTGGATGACGTCGAGGTGGTCCACAGCAGCCTCGACGACGGCGAGGCCCTGCGGGAGGCGCTCGGCGGCGTCGACGTCCTGTACTACCTGGTCCATTCCATGGCGGCGGGGGCCGGATTCGAAGCCAAGGAAAAGGCGATGGCCGGGACGGCGGCCCGGGCCGCAGCCGCGGCCGGAGTGGACCGGATTGTCTATCTCGGCGGCCTGCACCCGGCAGGGGCCGAGCTGTCCACCCACATGCGTTCCCGTGAGGCGGTGGGGAAAGTTTTCCTGGACAGCCCGGTGGACGCAGTGGTGTTCCAGGCCGGCGTCGTCATTGGCTCAGGCTCGGCGTCGTTCGAAATGATCCGGCATTTGTCTGAGACGCTCCCGCTCATGCCGGCACCGAGCTGGGTGCGCAACAAGATCGAGGCGATCGCCGTCCGCGATGTCCTGTACTACCTCGTGGCCGCGGCGTCGCTGGAAGGAACCATCAACCGGACGTTCGACATCGGCTGCCGCCAGGTGCTCAGCTATGCGGGAATGATGCAGGAGTACGCGGCCGAGGCGGGCCTGCCGCACCGGGTGGTTCTGGCGCTGCCGGTCCCTGCCCCCAAGCTGGCCGGCGTGTGGGTGGCGCTGACTACGCCGATCCCGCTCTCCATGTCCCTGCCGCTCGTGGAATCGCTCCAGCACGACGCCGTCGCCGGCGAGCACGACATCGATGCGTACATCCGGGTACCGGAAGTCGGCCTGACCCCCTACCGGCGGGCCGTGGCCCTCGCCCTGGGCAAGGAACGCGACGGTCAGGTGGAAACCACCTGGGCCAGTGCCGGTGTCGACGCCGATCCCCTGCCGAGCGACCCGGACTGGTCCGGCCACACGGTGTACGTGGACGAGCGCAGCTTCCCCAGCGACGTGGACCCGCGGCACGTTTGGACCGTCATCGAAGGAATCGGCGGCCGGAACGGCTGGTACTCCCTGCCGCTTGCCTGGCAGGTGCGCGGCTGGCTGGACAAGCTCACCGGCGGCGCGGGGCTGCTGCGGGGCCGCCGGCACCCGCACCTGCTGGCCGAGGGCGAGGTGGTGGACTGGTGGCGGGTCGAGCGGATCGACCGTGGCCGGCTGCTGCGTTTGCGGGCCGAAATGCGGGCCCCGGGCAGGGCCTGGCTCGAACTTTCCGTGGAGCCGGAGGGGGCGGGCAGCCGCTACCGCCAGCGCGCCATCTTCTTCCCCAAAGGCCTCAGCGGCCGTCTGTACTGGCTCGCCGTGCTGCCTTTTCACAGCGTCATATTTCCGGCCATGTCGCGGAATATCACTGCCGCCGCCCGGGACCTGGAAGACCTCGAATCGAAGCCTGCCGGGCACACGACGTAGGATGTTGGAGCCCGAAACGTCCACTTCCCTATCACGGAGGACCCCCCTATGGCCCTGAGTGCATCCACTACCGTTCCGCACAGCGTTGACCGTGTTACCGCGGTTTTCGTCAATGAAGACTTCCTGCGCCACACGAGCGAACTCGTCGGCGGCACCCTGGAATCCTTCGCCCTTGACGGAGACCCCGCCGGCGCGTTCAGCACCACCACTGTGCGGACCATCCCCACCACGCGGATGCCTGACATCGCGCGGAAATTTGTCGGCGAAAGCCTGAAAGTAACCCAGCTGGAGGACTGGGAGGCCCCCGCCGCCGACGGCTCGCGGCAGAGCAAGATCTCCCTCAAGGTCTCCGGCGCACCGCTGGACGTGAACGCTGTCCAGCGCCTCGTCTCCGACGGCGGCAGCACCCGGATCGAGCTTGAGGGCAACGTCACCTCCTCAGTGCCGTTCCTTGGCGGCAAGATCGCCGATGCAGCCGAACCGATGGTCGGCAAGGCCCTGAACATTCAGTCCCAGCAGGCCCAGGCCTGGCTCGAGAGCCACTAGCGCCGTGGAGTTGCCCGCGTTCCTCGCCGTCGTCCTGGTCATTGCCGGCGTCTGGTCCCTGGTGGTCTGGCCGCAGTTCCTGCGCCGGGTCATGAAGGACCCGCGCGCCCGTGACGCCGACGGCAAGGCCACGCGCTTCCTGACCGTCCACGTGGTCCTCGTCAGCATCTCCATGCTGCTCGGGGCCGCGACGGCGGCGATTGGCGTTGCCGGGCTGATCGGCTAGCATCCGGCACACCGGCGGTAATACGACCGCCGGTGTGCCGGATTTCCTGCTCTGGCGGCGTGCTGGCGGCTAGAATCGGCAAAAAGGTGGACCGCTGAAAGGGGACGCCGTTTGCTACCCCGTCGTGCGGCTATATGGGCACTGGGCGCCTATGTGCTTGCCCTTGGCCTTATTGCGCTCTGGCCCGTTCCCGTGGACCAGGGATCGTCCGATCTCCTGATGCGGGCGCTGCGGAAGCTGCACCGCTGGGGCGTCCCCGCCTCCTTCGACTACGGGGTGGTGGAACTGGCCGCCAACGTGCTCCTGTTCCTTCCCCTGGGCGCCCTGGTGGCCCGGATCCTGGGCGCACGGCTGTGGTGGGGCGGGGTTGCCGTCGGCTTCGTCGTCTCGGTCCTCATTGAGCTCGCCCAGCTTGTCTTCCTCCCGGCGCGCTTTCCCTCGGTCGCCGACGTCGCCGCGAACACGTTCGGTGCCATGGTCGGCGCCTTCGCGGCCCTGTTGCTCATGGCATTCCACGGCCGTGTACGAAACCCGGACCCGGCACGTACGCTGTGAACTATCCACGGCGAGAGGACACGGCAGCTATGCGGATCTCGGTTATCGGTTGCGGTTATCTCGGCGCGGTCCATGCGGCAGCCATGGCCAGCCTGGGGCACGACGTTGTCGGCATCGACCTGGACGGGCACAAGGTGGCGCAGCTGTCCCTTGGCACGGCCCCGTTCTACGAACCGGCGCTGGATGACCTCCTCGCGGAGCTGGCCCACTCGGGCCGGCTGCGGTTCACCACCGACATGGCGGCCGCCCGCGGCGCCGAGGTCCACTTCATCTGCGTCGGAACGCCACAAAAGCGCGGCGAAAACGGCGCGGACCTGCGTTACGTGGATGCCGCCGTCGCGTCCCTCGCGGCCCAGCTCTCCCCCGGCGACGTCGTCGCCGGGAAATCCACGGTGCCCGTGGGAACCGCCGCTCGGCTGGCCGACGTGCTGGCGGAGACGGAACCCGGCGCCACGCTGGTGTGGAATCCTGAATTCCTGCGCGAAGGCCACGCGGTGGCGGACACCCTGAACCCCGACCGGTTCGTCTACGGGACACCGGACGGCAACGAAGAACATCCCGCGGTGGCCGTCCTGGACCAGGTCTATGCGACGCCGCTCGCCGGCGGGACACCCCGGCTCGTGCTCGACTACGCCACGGCGGAACTGGTCAAGGCGGCCGCCAACTCGTTCCTCGCGACCAAAATATCCTTTATCAACGCCATGGCCGAGGTCTGCGAAGCCACCGGGGCCGACGTCACCCGGCTGGCTGATGCGATCGGGCTCGATGAGCGGATCGGACGGAAGTTCCTGAACGCGGGCATCGGATTCGGCGGCGGCTGCCTGCCCAAGGACATCCGGGCGTTCATGGCCCGCGCCGGTGAGCTGGGGGCGGACCAGGCGCTGACGTTCCTGCGGGAAGTGGATGCCATCAACATGCGGCGCCGGACCCGGGTGGTGGAACTGACGCGCGAACTGTGTGGCGGGTCCCTGCTGGGCCAGCGGATCGCCGTGCTGGGGGCGGCTTTCAAGCCCGAGAGCGACGACGTCCGGGACTCTCCCGCGCTCAGCGCCGCCGCGCAGCTGCAGCTGCAGGGCGCCGTGGTGACGGTCACGGACCCCCAGGCGCTGGCCAACGCCGCCAAGCGCTTCCCGGAGCTGCCGCTCGAGCCGGATCTGGACACGGCGCTGCACAGGGCCGACGCCGTGCTGCTGCTGACCGAGTGGCAGGCCTACCGGGAGCTTGATCCGCACGCGGCCAAGGCGCTCGTGTCCGCGCCCCGCATCCTGGACGGCCGCAACGTCCTGAATCCGGCGAAGTGGCGGGCCGCCGGTTGGATCTACAAGGGCCTGGGCCGGCCGTGACGAGGTGGGCTCAGGCTGCCAGCGCCTGGCCCAGGGCGTCTTCCGCGGCGACCCATGAGAGCATGGCGCACTTGACCCGGGCGGCATAACGGGACACGCCCTCAAACGCGGCGGCGTCACCCAGCACCTCCGGATCGGCCGGCACCTTGCCGCGCGAACGCAGCACTTCGCGGAAGCTGTCAATGACGGTGCGGAGCTCCCCGACCGTCATGCCCTCGGCGAGGTCCGTCAGGACGGACGCCGAGGCCATCGAGATTGAGCAGCCGTCGCCGTCCCAGCGCAGCTCGCTGACCTTCCCGCCGGCCACGGACACCCGGACCGTGATTTCGTCGCCGCAGGTCGGGTTCAGCTGGTGGGACTGGCCGCTGCTCGCGCCATTGGGTGCGTCCGCGGCGGCGAGGCCACTGCCGTGCCGGGCCTTGGCGTGTTCCAGGATGATCTGCTGGTAGAGCTGGTCAAGACTCATGGATGTCCGTCCTAGGCTTGGAAGTAGGCACGGACATCGGCGACCGCGTTCAGGAACGCGTCCACATCGTCCGTGGTGTTGTAGAGGTACGTGCTGGCGCGCGTCGTCGCCGTCAGTCCCAGCCTGCGGTGCAGTGGCTGGGCGCAGTGGTGACCGACCCGCACGGCGATGCCCCGGCTGTCCAGGAACTGGCCGACGTCGTGTGCGTGGACGCCCGCGACGTCGAACGCCGCCAGGCCAATCCGTTCCTGCCCCGCCGCGGGACCCAACACCCGGATTCCGGGGATGGATCCCAGGCCCTGCACCAGGCGCTGGCCGAGTTCGGCTTCCCAGGCGTGGATGCGGTCCATCCCGATTTCGCTGAGGTAGTTTACCGCCGCGGCGAGCGCCACCGCCTGCGAAATGCGCTGGGTGCCGGCCTCGAAGCGTTGCGGGCTCGGCAGGAAACCCGCCCGTTCCATCGTGACGGTGGTGATCATGGAGCCGCCGGTCAGGAACGGCGGCATCGCGTTCAGCAGCTCCGAGCGGCCATAGAGGGCGCCGATACCGGTGGGGGCGAGCATCTTGTGGCCGGAGAACACCGCGAAGTCGACGTCGAGGGCCTTGACATCCAGGGGCAGGTGCGGCGCGGACTGGCAGGCATCGAGCACCACGAGGGCCCCCGCGGACCGGGCCAGGGCAACCAGGGCGGCCACCGGGTTGATGGTGCCCAGGACGTTGGACGCGTGGGTGAACGCCAGGACGCGGGTGCGGGGGCCGACGAGGCCGGCGGCGGCCGCCAGGTCCAGGGCGCCGGCATCGTCGATCGGGATGAACTTCACGACAGCGCCGGTCCGGGCCGCCAGCTCCTGCCAGGGGATCAGGTTGGCGTGGTGTTCCATCTCCGTGACCACGATTTCGTCGCCCGGGGCCAGGGCGAACCGGGCCGCTTCGGGTCCGGCGCCGGGCAGGGACGCGTTGAGGAAGGAGTACGTGAGCAGGTTCAGGCCCTCCGTGGCGTTGGAGGTCCAGATGAGTTCATCCCACTCCGCGCCGACAAAGTCCGCCACTGTTTCCCGGGCGTTTTCGAAGGCCTCGGTGGCCTCGACGGCGAGGTGGTGGGCCCCGCGATGGACCGCGGAGTTCCGCTGCTCGTAGAATTCCTGCTCCGCCTCGAGCACGCTGAGCGGGTTCTGCGAGGTGGCCCCGGAGTCCAGGTAGACGAGGGGCCGGCCATTGACGTGCTGCTGCAGGATCGGGAAGTCGTTGCGGATCCTCAGAACCTCCTCGTTTCCGAGCACAGCGGCAGAGCGGCGGAGGTGGGCTGGGGTGGCAACCATGGCGGAGACTCCTGGATCGGCGTTCGCTGCGGCGTACCCCTGCCGGCCGGGCAGCCGGCGGCACGAAATACGTCACACAGATTAAACCTAATTATCCCACGTTCCCGCAGCCCTCCTGCGCGGCCACCGCGCGGACCCGCACACCGCGGAACTCGACGGGAGGTCCGGCGTCGTAATTCTTCCGCAGGGTCAGCCATGCCCCGCCGTAGCGGGTGTCTTCGGCGGAGACGTTAGCGCCGGAGGTGCCGCCCCCGTCCCGGCGGACGCTGATGTGCCACGGCCCCAGCGTCACCACGAACTTCATCCACTCCCCGGGCCGGGGCGCCGGGCTGCCGGACTCCGCGAGCCGGACCGGGGCCGCGGTGCCGGCGTCGTGCCGGTAGAGCGCCAGCGTGCCGTCCCCGGCGACGTCCAGGACATAGCCGGGAACTTTCAGGGCGGACCCCGGACGGTAGGGCGCGTCGGAGTCCTGGCCAAAGGCCACCCCCGCGCCCGGGCCTGCCCCAGGGAGTCCGGACGGCCAGCGCAGCTCGAACTCGATTTCCCAGTCCGGGGAATCAACCGCCCCCGCCAGGGAGCCCAGGACGTAGCCGGACTTGTCCGGGCTGGAGATGCTGAGGGCCCCGTCGGCAAACGCCGGCTGCCCATCCCAAACGGCGTCGGCAGCCCACGGCAGATCGCCGGTTCCCCGGCGGCCGGCGGAGAAGCCGTCTTCCCGGAGCGGTTCCTCCTGGTGCAGGACATAGCGGATGTTGGAGCAAATGAAGCCCCGCACACCCAGGTCCTGCAGGCGGGCGTGCTCGCTGCGAC
Source organism: Arthrobacter sp. P4_F10 (assembly GCF_056401435.1). NCBI lineage: Bacteria > Bacillati > Actinomycetota > Actinomycetes > Micrococcales > Micrococcaceae > Arthrobacter > Arthrobacter sp. P4_F10. Next base: position 43,469 of record NZ_JBFUJJ010000009.1, on the reverse strand, counting down.
GGTGCAGCTCCCAAGCGAGCACCGGCTTGCCGGAGGCGACCATCTGGCGGATCATCGCCTCCGGCGCGTTGTGGTGGATGCCGAGCAGGTCCGCCCGCGGGATGAGCCCGGCCACCTTGTCCTGCTCCCGCGCCGTGAGGTAGCCGAAGGTGGTGTAACCCCTGGCCGCCGCGAGCTCATGCCCCCGCGACGCGGCCGGCTGCTTCCACACCACATGCTCCCGGGCCCCGGGATAGTTCTCCAGCAGGGCCAGGATTTCGTCGGCGTTGGTCCCGGGCTTGTCCTCAAGGAAGATCACGTGGCTGGCGGCGAACGCGTCCAGGACGTCGGTGAGGAGCGGGATGGGCTCCAGCGGCGTGGCCGGGCCGAGCCAGGCCCGGGCGTCATTGCGCAGCGGCTCCAGCGCGGCGTAGGGCGCCCGGGCGATGGTCAGGTCAATGCCGGTCAGCCGCTGCGTGTTCAGATCGTGGTGGCAGACCAGCACGCCGTCTTCGGTGGCGGAAACGGACACCTCGATCGCCTTCAGCCCCGCTGCCGCCGCCCCCTTGTAGGCGCGCATCGTGTGCTCTGGCCAGTTGTCCCCGGAGCCCCGGTGCGCGACGAAGAACGACGGCGCCTCGAGCAGGTCCGCGACCGTGAAAGGCCCTTTGTCCCCCGGCGCCGCGACCGCACCCGCCGTGACGAATTCCTTGGCCGCGGATGCCGCCGGGACGATCGGGGGCCGCGGCCGGGCCGTGGCCCCCGGCGCCGCGGAGTTTCCGGGGCACGAAGAGCAGCCTGCCACGCCCAGCACCGCCCCTGCTGCGGCGAGGCCCAGGAACTGCCGCCGCGCGATCACGGCGATCCTGCGCCCGGCAGATTCGCGGGGGTGAGGGCCGAATTCTTCACGGAGGCTTGGGCCGGGGTTTCGGCCGGGGCTTGACCAGTGGTTCCGGCCCGGGCGCGCGCGGGGGCTGTGGCGGGGACAGGCGGCGACGCCGCACGGCGGGCCTCGTCGGTTGCGATGACCACCATGGCCAGCACCGTCCAGACGACGATGCCGCCGGCGGAACGCGTGGCCAGGGAGCTGTATGTCTGTGGAATGACCAGCGCCATGATCCCGGCCAGCGCCAGGCCAGGGTAGCCGGTCCTCATGCCGCGGAGCACCAAGACTGCCATGGCACCGAAGTAGAGCACGGCGAACAGGAGGCCGAAGTCGATGCCGTACATCAGGATCGGATTCTCGAAGCTCGTTTGCAGCCCGGCCTGGACCGCCACCCGGTAGCTGGAGCCGATCCCCTGGCCGGCCACGGCGTAGTCGTTCCAGCGGCTGAGGAAGTACTCGAGGGCGATGCTGCGCGCCTCACTGGACCCGGTGTCGTTGGCAACCCGCGCCGCCACGCCGGCCACCAGCGGGGATTGCATGATGGCGGCGCCCACTCCCGTCATCACCAGGAGCATGGCCGTCTTGACCCAGACAGGCCGCCGGACAAAAAGCACCACCACCACGGTTGCCACGGCCAGGGCCACGAGTCCCACGCGGGACTGCGAAATCAGCACCGCCACGGCCATGAGTCCCAGCAGCCCGGCCTGCAGCCACTGACGTGACAGGCCTGCCACCAGTGGCGCCGCAACACTGACAACGAGGGACAGGGCGAGCGGCTGGTCCAACGTCCCCATCCAGCGCCCGGAGTTCCTGGCGAACCAGTACTGGGTCTCGAATCCTGCCTCATAGAACAGGACATTGCCGCTCAGCCACTGCGCGACAGCCACGGCACACGCGAGGGCAACGAGGCCCAGGAGCACGGTGCGCAGCAGCACCACGAGTCCGCCGCCGCGAACGGCTTCGGCGAGCAGCAGCAGGAAGAACAGCACCGGCACCACAATCTGGTCCACCAGCAGCACCATTCCACCGCCATTGCCGGACGTCGATGTGGCCAGGTACGCCGCCACGATGACCAGGCCAAGGACCAGGAACAGCAGGAAGTGACGGCCCAGGACAATCCTGACGCTGGCCGGATCGTGAAAGAGCCGGACCAGGAAGATGCAAAGCACCAGCCAGGTCGCGGGATGGACGGACACGGGGCCGGAGGACACTCCGGTGAGCGTCGCGGCCCCGATCGCCGGCACCAGCAGCCACAGCCCCAGCACCGCAGCCAGTGGCACCCTGGCGTGTTTGCGGCAGAGGAAAGCCGCCGCGAGGGACACTCCGATCCAGGCCGCCAGCTGCATTTAGGCCACCCGGCCGGACGTCACGATCCGGCCCGGAACAGCGACGCCGTCCACCCTCACCTCCGGCCGGCAGAGTGCTTGACCGGTGCCGGTTCCGCGGGCACCGCCGGGGGCGTCACCTTGGCTCGTCGGATCGGCCTGCGGAGCCATGCCCGGGGCTGCTTGCGCCCTTCGGACAGTCGGAGCGGAAGGGCGTTCAGCACAGCGCCCGCCACTGTGACCTTGACCAGATCCAGGTTCCGCAAGGACGCGCCCAGCAGTTCGCGCGTCACGCTCCGGTACCGGACCACCAGCACTGTGAAGTCCGCTTGCACGGCCAGCAAGGCCGCGTCGCTGAACGGCTGCATGGCTGGCGCGTCGAGGATGACGCGGCTGTAGCTGCCCCGCATCTCGCCGAGCGCGGCCGTCATGGCCCGGCTTGCCAGAAGTTCTGTGGGGTTCTCGGGAACAGAGCCGGCAGCCACAATGTGCAGCCGGTCGCTCGCCGTTTTTTGGATGACACCGTTCAGTCCGGCCCGGCCGGCGAGGACGTCGGTCAGGCCCATTGTGTTGCCAAATTTGAGTTCCGACGCCAGCCTCGGGCGCCGGAGGTCCGTTTCCACCAGCAGGACTTTCTCCCCCGCGTCGGCCCAGGCCCGGGCCAGCATGAGTGCCACGGTGGTCTTGCCCTCCCCTGCCCGCGCCGAGGAAATGAGCACGACGCCGGAGGCCGGCAGTGCGGGCAGATGGTCCACGTTGGTGCGGAGCCGGCGTGCCGCCTCATCGAGCAGCGAGGCCGCGCGGCGATCCAGGATGCCGGAGAACTTGCGTGCGTCTGCGCTGACCGGGACGCGGGCCAGCAGCGGCAGCCCGGACGCGGCTTCGACATCTTCGGGGGTCCGGAGCGTGTGGTCCGCCATCCGGCGGGCGACCGCGATGGCGATGCCGGCGCCGAGGCCAAGCAGCGCGCCCAGACCAAGGTTCAACGAAAGTCGGGGGGACACCGGATCCGTGTCGTCCGTGGGTCCCGCCACCACGTTCAGGACGGTCTGCCCGCCGCCGCTCTGGGTCCGGCCGGCTTCAACGTCAGCCAGGGCCGTGTTGAGGCCGGAGACGATCTCGCGGGCGATCCCGAGAGCTTTGGCCTGGTCCGGCATGCTCACGACGACCGTCAACATCATGGTGTCCTGGTCCGCCGAGGCGCTGACGCTCTGCGCGATGTCCGCTGCCGACAGGCCGGTGGAACTGCTGCTGACGAGCTTTTCCACAAACTTGTCGCTCTTGACCAGGCTCGCGTAGGAGGCGATGCGTCCCCGCGACAGTTCGAGGGACTGCAGGGACGACTGTCCCGTTGCCGGCGGCGACACGACGTAGAACTTGACGGCGCTTTGATACACCGGCGTTGCCGTCGATGTCACGCCCCAGGCGACTCCGACGCCCGCCAGCAGGCACACGAGCACTATCAGCCAGCTCCGCGCAATTGCGCGTCCGTACTCAGACAGTTCCAAGCGAACCCCCCATGCGGCCACCACGCCGTGCCTGCAGCGGCACGGTCCTTCATGGTCCCTTGACGCCCCATTATTGACTGCGACCGCGCCGTGCGGAAGCTTTTTGGTTCTGTGTCTTTGCGGCCGGTCCCGGCGCTCAGGCCTCCCGGTGGCGCAACGAAGGTTGCTATGCCGGCGGACCGACCTGGCTTAGGGCCTGAATCCTAGCCAAATTCCGGCACCGGCCGTAGTCTTTCCCTAATCAGGACGGACCGTCAGGTCCAGCAACAGTTTGGGCGTCAAGTCCTTGGAAACAGGACTTGGACTCAGGTCCTGACGGCAGGTCTCAGCAACAGGTCTCAGTGGCGGGGTCCCAGCAACGGGCCCCGGGGCCAGGCCCCGGTGGCCGGACCGGTGTTCCTGCGTCAGCAGCGGCCCCGGTCCTTTGTTCAGGGTTGCCTTCCGCCGCGGTACCGGATCGAGGGGGCACGATGAAGACTAACGGGGAGCAATTCTCGGTACTAGTGGCGCACCCCAGCGCGGACCTCTACGGCTCCGACCGGGTGCTGCTGGAAACCATTGACGGGTTGCACCGCAGCGGCGCGCGCGTCCTGGTGGCCTTGCCGTCGCCGGGGCCGCTCGTGGCAGAACTCAAGCGCCGGGGCGCCGCGGTCATTCTGTCGCCGACGCCGGTGCTGCGCAAGAGCCTGCTGACGGCACCTGGACTGGCGAAACTCGCGGCCGCGTCTGTATACGGGCTGCTCCGCAGCATAGGTGTGATCCGGGGCGCGCGCCCGGACGTCATTCTGGCAAACACCATCACTGTCCCACTGTGGACGGCCGCGGGACGGCTGACGGGGGTCCCGGTGGTCACCCACGTCCATGAGGCGGAGGCCAACGCCCCCCGGGCTCTCCGCGCGGCCCTGGCCCTGCCGCTGCTGCTCTCAAGCGGGATCCTGACGAACAGCCAGTTCAGCTCCGACACACTGGCCTCCGCGCTGCCGGCGCTCCATGGCCGCCCGAGAGTGCTCTACAACGGCGTCCCCGGGCCGGACGCGCCGGTACCGCCACGGCCGGACCTCCAAGGCGGGCTCCGGATCCTGTACGTCGGACGGCTGTCCCACCGCAAGGGCGTGGATGTGGCCATCGACGCGCTGCTGCGGCTCCGCAGCGACGGCGTGCCGGCCAGCCTGTCCGTGGTGGGGGCGGTCTTCCCCGGCTACGAGGACTACGAGGCCGGCCTCCGCAGCCAGGTCCAGGCCCATGGTGCCGAAGACCACGTCACGTTCCGCGCCCCCCGCGGCCCTCGCCCGCCTCGCCGGCCAATGGCACCACTACCAGTCCAGTGCAAGGCTCGACGCCGCCGAAGCCGGCCGCAGGCACAGTCCGGAACGCTACGGGACCCTCATGACCGGGCATCTGGCGCAGGCTGCGGGCAGGCTTTTGTGAACGGCAGCCCTGCCCCCCGTGCGGCCTCCGTACCGGCCGCACCAGCCAAAACGGCGCGAGGCGTCCGGTGGAGCTTCGGGGCAGTGCTGGCCCGGCAGGGATTCCAAATGCTCTGCGCCGTGGTTCTGGCCCGCCTCCTGGGGCCGCAGAGCTATGGAGTCATCGCGGCGGCCACCGTGTAYATCAACCTGGTGGCGCTGCTGTTGGACCAGGGCCTCTCCGCGGCGCTCGTCCAGCGGCCGGACGTGACCCGCCGCCTGGCAGGTGCCACAGCCATGCTAAACATCCTGGTGGCGGCCCTACTCGCGGTGGTGACCTGGTGCGCCGCTCCCTGGATTGCGCAGTTCTTCGGCGTGGCTGAGCTTGAGCCGATCCTTAGGCTGCTGGCTCTGGCGATCCCAGTCAAAGCCCTGGCCATCACACCGCGGGCCATGCTGTCCCGGAACCTGGCCCTCCACAGGGTCGGCGCAGCGGACATTGCGGCGGCAGCCGCGGGCAGCGCGGCCGGGATCGGCGCTGCGCTTGCCGGCGCCGGACCGTGGTCCATGGTCTACCAGGTGGTCGCCACTGACGTCGTCTGCAGCGCGTTGTTGCTGGCAGCGAGCCGGGGTCCCGTCCCCAATTTTGCCTTCCGGACCATCGCGCCGCTGTTCCGATTCAGCTTCAGCGTCTTTGCCACCGACTGTCTGGCCTACTTCTCCCGGAACCTGGACAACATCCTCGTGGGCCGGGTGCTCGGCGTCGCCGCACTCTCCCTTTACGGGATGGCCTACCGTATCCTCGTCATCCCGGTCCAGTTGATTGGCCAGACCGTCAACCGGGTCATGTTTCCCGCGTTTTCCCGCGCGGCCGGCAGCCCGGAGACAGTGGCCGCAATCCTTGTCTCCGCGACGAGGCTGCTGGCGATCTCCGCTGTTCCGCTGATGGTCTTTGTGGCATGCGCCGCCCCCGAGCTCGTGGGCCTGGTTCTGGGCCCCGAGTGGCTGCCCGCGGCCGGGCTGGTAAGTGTGCTCGCCATCGGGGGCGCACGCGAAACCGTTTTCTACGTCACGCCCTCCCTGATGAAGGGTCTGGGGCAGAGCGGGTTGATCGTGAGGTACGAGATCCTGGCCGCCGTTGTGCAGGTTGGCGGTATCGTGATCGGACTCCAGTTCGGCGTCTTCGGCGTCGCCGTCGGATACTGCGCTGCCGGCTTTATCCTCACGCCCGTGCTCCTGCGCATCCAGTCCCGGCTGACAGGTGTGACGACGATGTCCCAGCTGGCGGCAATCTTCCCCGCTGTCCACGCCGCAGCCTGGGGTGCGGCCGGATACGGGGCGCTGTCCCTGGCCACCGCACACGGCCCGTGGCACCTGTTCGGCGGGCTGGGGCTCTTTGCAGCCCTCACCCTCGCCGCGCTGCGGGTTTTCCACCGGCGCATGCTCTCGGGCTATCTCGAACAGGCGCGGGCATTCATTGGACGGCCTGCCCCGCGGCAAGCCCCTACAACGACAAGAGGTCAGAATGACTGACATCACACACCCCAGCGTTCGCCCCTCGGGCGACGAACTCGCCGTCAGAATCCCGGCGGACGGCCTCGTCGTTGCGGTGCTGACCTACCGCCGGCCCGATGACATCGCCCTGGCGCTGCCGCGGCTGGCGGCCCAGGCCGGTACAGTCCTGGTCTCACCGGGACAGGGAGGCCCAGACGGGCCCGAAAATCCGCAGGCCACCGTGCTCGTGATCGACAACGACCCCGAGGCGAGCGCCCGCCCCACCGTGGAACGGCTCGCCGGCACTCTCCGGCCGGGGCTGGTCCGGTACGTCCACGAGCCGAAGCCCGGCATCGCGGCGGCGCGGAACCGCGCCCTGCACGAGGCGGCATCAAGCGCGCTGCTCGTCTTCATCGACGACGACGAAGTGCCCTCGGAGCAGTGGCTGGCGCAGCTGGTGGGCCTGCAGCGCTCCAGCGGCGCCGCCGCCGTCGTGGGTCCGGTCATCAGCGAATACGAACACGCGCCGGAGCCCTGGATCGAGGCCGGCAGGTTCTTCCACCGCCGCAGGCTCCCCACCGGGACCCGGCTGGACGTGGCGGCGACGAATAACCTGCTCCTGGACCTGCGGCAGGTCCGCGCCTTGCGGCTCGCGTTTGATGAACGCTTCGGTCTCAGCGGAGGATCGGACACGCTGTTCACCCGGCAACTCGTCCAGCGCGGCGGATCCATGCTGTGGTGCGATGAGGCCGTGGTGGTGGACCGGGTTCCGGCCTCGCGGCTCACCCGCAGGTGGGTCTTGCGCCGCGCCCTTCGCAGCGGGAACTCCGCGGCGCGTGTCGACCTGGAACTCGCCGCAGGCATGGCGGCCCGGCTGGGGGCCAGGGGCGCTTCCCTGGGATCCGGATCAGTCCGGTTCGTCGGCGGGTCGGCGCGCCTGGCAGCGGGACTCATCAGCGGCTCAGTGCGGCAACAGGCGCAGGGAATGCGGGCCGCCGCCCGGGGCCTGGGTATGGCATCCGGCGCCTTTGGCTATGTTTACAGCGAGTACCGCCGAGAATAGTTTTGCTGCAGTTCACCGTCTCTGAGGCGTCGCCGCGGCAGGTTGGATACGAGGGGAATTTTGCAGCTAATACAAGCGACACGCCCGGGCGCGATCAAGCTGATATTCGACACGCCCCGTCGTTACCAATTTGCAACCTGCCGGGCACCTCGACTAGCGTGTCTGCACAGAAGCCGGGGTCGGGGAACGCCTCCCGGGAAGTCAGTCGCAAGGGCCACGGGTCCGCCCACGCCTCGCCCAGGTCTCAGTCACCTGGGCCTCAAGAACACAACTTGCGCTGACCATGCACCAAGCAACATACCGGCGCGGTCTCCACGCCGCCGGCAGACAGGCCCCGCGCGGGCCTCCCGCCAGTTCCGCTATGTCCTTGCGATTCCCCGTGCCCGGAGAGTAAGACAAAAGAGGTTTGACACTATGGCCATTGGCACGAAGAAAGTCCAGCGCAAGAACGTCCGCGCAACGTATGCCGCGGGCGCTGCGGCAGTGACAATCACTGCCCTCGCCCTGTCCGCGGCACCGGCCGTCCAGGCTGCGCCCGCAATGGCGCCCGCAGCGCTGACGGTTGGGTCCTACAAGCCGAGCGCGTCCACCACCGGTGTTCCGGCCGGAACGGCCCTGAAGCCGTACAACACCTCGGGTGCGGACCTCGTCATCACCAGGGACGGCACGGTCCTGGACGGGCTGGACATCTATGGCGACATCAAGGTCCGGGCCAAGAACGTGGTCATCAAGAACAGCCGGCTGCACGGCGGCAAGGCGATCCCGAGGTCCAACACCGGCGTCGTCGACGCCAACAACGCCGCCGTGGTCAACCTGGTGGTCCAGGACAGCACGATCGTCCCGGACAGGCCGTCCTACTACCGCGACGGCATCGTCGGCCACGACTACACCGCGCGGCGGAACCACATCCAGCGCTCCAACGATGGCCTGGGCATTTTCAACCGCCCGGGCGGCCCGGTGACTGCCAACGTCACGGCCGAAGCCAACTACATCCACGGGCTGACCTACTGGTCCTACGACCCTGCCCACAGCGACGGCACGCACAATGACGGCATCCAGGTCCAGGGCGGCCAGAACATCCGCATCGTCGGCAACAACATCGTGGCCAACTCCACGCCGGGCACCGGCAGCGCGCCGAACCCGCGCGGCACCCACGCGGGCATAGGCATCATGCTGCAGCAGAACGTTGCCAAGCTCGCCAACGTAGTGGTCGACAAGAACTGGGTGGATGACGGCCAATCGTCCATCAATATCGACAACGGCAAGTACTCGAACATCACGGTCACGGTCTCGAACAACAAGCTCGGCCGCAACCAGTTCGATTTCGGCAACGGCTCGAAGTACCCCGTCCGGGTTATCAACCGCGCCGCCAGTACCGTGGCCGGCCTGACCACCAGCAACCGCTGGGCCGACACCCAGGCCCTGCTGGTGGAAGGCAAGACCGGCGGCATCCGCTACAACTACTAGGATCCATGAGCGGGTCCTGACGGGCCGGATCCGGATAAGATCCGGCCCGTTTTGTGTGTCATCTGGCTTTCAGGCTCACGGTGGCGGACGTCTTGGCGTTGCCGAACGAATCGTTGGCCACAATCTTGTATTCATGGGTGGTTCCGGACGGCACGGAGTCGACGTGCTGCATCGTGGGACGGTACCAGAACCTGGACGAGACCCAGCGGGTGCTGATGATCTTCCCGTCCCGGTACAGCTTGTAGTTCAGCCTGGAGTTGTCACGGTCCCAGTTGGCCTGCCAGCTGATGCTGATCGTGCCGGATGAGGGCGATGCCAGCACGGGGTTTGTGGACGCGGCCGAGGACCTCGGCCCCTCCTTGTTCGGGGCGATGCTGGTTACGGCAAAGCGTGCAAGCCCCTGCTGCCCGCGCAGGTTGACGTTTAGGAATTCGCCGCCCATCACCACGTACTGATCATTTCCGGCAACGGTCCACGGCCCCTGGTTCTGGCCCGTGGCCGTCCCGGTGTCCATATCCGGGAACCACACGAGCAGCGTCGGCATGGGCTGGCCGGTGAAGCTCGGAAGACGTGAACTGGGCCGGGTCAGGGTCCCCGTCGCCGCCTTGCTGTAGGCGAGCGCCCGGTGCCAGGACCGGGGGTCGGTTTCTGGGAAACCGTCGATCTTCCCGCAGTCATGGGAGTGCCCCGCCTTGTACACCGCGGTGCTGCTGGCAAAGGTGCTGTAAGAGTCGCCCCGGCAGTCATCGATCCACTTGATGGCGAGGTTGGACCAGTTCGCGGCGAAGGATCCCTCGAGGTTCCCGGTGCCGCCGCTGTCAATGAGGATGAACGCCGTCCCGTACCAGCTGGTCCCGTCGCTCGAGAGTGACGTGATGGCCGCGTAGGTGCCGGCGTTGCGCACCACTTCGTTGGCCGGCGTTGGCAGGTTCTTACCGCCGACCGGGTCCACGGCGCCCAGGCCAAAGCCCGGCTCGCTGCTGCCGTTGAGCGTGGTGAAGGCCCCGCCGACAACCACCCTGCTGCGGTCGGGAGCCAGGACCAAGGCATTAACCCGTCCCCCGCCGGCCGCAGGCTTCCACGCCAGCAGGCCGCCGTCGGAAGCGCGGACCGCCGCCAGCCTCGATCTCACGGCGGATCCGACCGCGGTGAACGAGCCGCCTAGGTAGACCGTGGCCGGCGTGGCCACGATCGCGCGGACGGAGCCCGACATAGGCGGGGCCCAGCCGGGAATGAGGGCCCCGGTCGCCGGGTCGAGGGCCGCAACCTTCCGCACGGCGTGGCCGTTGACCTGGGTGAAGTCGCCGCCCACATAGAGCCGTTTGTGGTCCGGGGACGCCGTCACGGCCAGGGCCTGGGCATTGAGGGACGCCGTAAAGCTGGTGATGAGCTTTCCCGTGGTCAGGCTGAACGCCAGGATGTTTTTCCGGGCCGTCGTCTGCGTGCCGGCCGGGGCGCCGGCGGGGCGGGCAGTACTGAACTTACCCACGGCGTACACCGTGTCCGCGATGACGGTCTGCTGCCACACCACCCCGTCCACCTGGACCGTCGGCAGCGAATCCGCCGTCACCGTCACAGGGCTCGAGGGCAGGCTCGGGTCGGCGGGCGCGGAGTCCGCGGTTGCGCCCGGGGCGGCCGTAAAGGCCAGGGCTGTGGCCAGCGCAGCACTGGCACCCGCCCTCCAGACCCGGACCGCAGCCGGCCATCCGCGCCGCCATCGACGGAAACGGGGACCGCTCCGGGGCGGTTCTCCGTGGGCATGAAGCGCGGGCGCGCCCCCAGGCTTCCAGGACATCAGAATCCTCCTTCGCTCAGCATCGCCAATCCTTGAGTTACTTGAGTGACTTGCCCGGTTGCGGCTGCCCGTTCCCGGCCTTTCTGGTCTTACCTTCCATTCGCCCCGTCAGATGGGCCGCACATCGAGGTTGTCGAACCGTGCCAGCACCGGCGCGTTGGTCGCGGAGCTAGACAGGTAAGACAGGAGGCCCACGCCTCCCCCGCCCTGCAGGCCGGCGGTAGAGTCGGTGGCCGTGACGCTCCACGGTCCAGGCTCCGCCGCTCCCGTCCGCCAGGTCTTCGCCCGGAGCGTGGTGGGCGAGGCTCCCGAGACTTCCACCCTCAGCTGCAGCTGCTGGCCGGCCGCGAGCGTGATTCCCGGCGTGAACTGCCCGAGGACGGTCTCCGCACCGCCGGCGAGGCGGGTCAGCTGGAGCGTGGTGGCTCCGTTGGCCRCCACCTTGACCTTGCCGCGGTACTCGGCGGTTCCCACGCGCCGTCCGATCACTCCGAAGTAGGAGCCCCCTCCGTTGCCGATCTTGTCCAGCGATACCGTCACGAGCGAGTTGCTGGCGGCAGTGGAGACCGACGGCAGGAATGCTGACGGGCCCCGGCCTGCGGCCAGGTTCATGGTTCCTTGCCCTCCGCCGACCGAGAAGAACGACGCCGAGCCGTTCAGCGACCACGCTCCGCCGGTGTCCGCCGTTCCCCAGCCGGACGCCAGCGTCCGGCCAAAGGCGTCCTGCGCCAGGACCCCGCCGGAACTGACGGTGACGTCGTGGCTGACCGTACCGGTGGCGCCGCTGTTGTCCGTCACGGTCAGTGTCACGGTGTAGGTACCGCCGGACGCGTAGCTGTGCGACGCCGTGACGCCGGTGCCGGTGCCGCCGTCGCCGAAGGCCCACGAGTAGCCCGCGATGGTGCCGCCGGGATCCGAGGACGCGGCGGCGTCGACGTTCACCGTCAGCCCCGTGGTGCCGGCCGTGAAGGCAGCCGTCGGCGCGGTGCCGGAGGAGCCTGCGATGGTGATGCTGCGACTGTCTCCCGTGACGGTGTTTCCCAGCGGATCCCGGGCGGCGATCCTGTAGCTGTGCGCACCGGCGGCCAGTCCGGCGTCGTTGAACTCCAGGGCCGGGCGTTGCCAGAACGTGGACTGCGCGGAGACGGTATGCACCGGGACGGGGTTTCCGTCGCGCAGGACACTGTAGGCCAGGAACGAATTGTCGCGGTCCCAATTGGCCTGCCACTGCACCCGGACCCGCCCGGCGGCGGGGCTGGACAAGGTGGGCACGAACGCGGCCCCGGTGACGCGCGGGCCCTGCAGGTTGGGCGCCGCATCCCTGCGCGCAAACCGGGCCAGGCCCTGTTGCGGCTGCTGGTTGACGTTGCGGAACTCCCCCACCATCACCACATAGGTGTTGTTGCCGGTCACGGCCCAGGGGCCCTGGCTTTGGCCGCTGGCAGTTCCGTTGTCCATGTCCGGGAACCAGTTCAACAGCGCCGGCGCAGGCTGCCCGGTGAAGGAGGGGTAGCCGAGGGGATCCCGCACGAGGGTCCCCGTGGCGGCCTTGCCGAAGGCGACCGCCCGGTGCCAGACGCGCGGGGTGACCTCGGGGAATCCACCCAGGTTGCCGCAGTAGTGCGGGTGCCCGGCGACATAGACCGCGGTGTCAGTGGCGAAGGCACCGTAGGAATCGCCATGGCAGTCCTCTACCCATTTGATCCGGCCGTCGGACCAGTTGGCCGCGAAGGCGCCCTCCAGGTTGCCGCCCGTGCCGAAAATGTAGCCGGTGCCGTAGAAGCTCGTGCCGTCCGTGGACAGCGACAAAACCGCCGAGTCGGTTCCCGCGTCGCGGACCACGTCGTTGGCCTGCAGGGGCAGGTTGGCGCCGCTGAGCGCGTCCACCATGCCGAGCCCGTAGCCCGGGCGGGACGAGTTGTTCAGCGTGGTGAACGCGCCGCCGACCACCACCCGTGCGCCCTCGGGAGAAAGGGCCAGGGCGTTGACCCGGCCGCTCGCGGCAACCGGCGCCCACGGCAACAGCGCTCCGTCCGCGGCGCTGACGGCCGCGAGCCGGGAGCGGGACGTGGTTCCGACGCCCGTGAAGGTGCCTCCCATCCACACGGTCCCGCCCGATGTCGCGATGGCCCGGACGGAGGCGTTCATCCTCGGCGCAAACGAACCGATCAGCGCTCCGGTCGCGGGGTCCAGCGCGGCGACCCGCAGGCGCTGCACGCCGTTGACGGACGTGAAATCCCCGCCGATGTACAGCCGGGATCCGTCCGGCGATGGCGCGACGGCGAGCGCCTGGGCATTGAGGACGGGCGCGAAGCCGGTAATGAGCCGCCCTGTGGTGATGTCGAAAGCCAGGATGTTGGCCCGGGCGGTCAACTGCGTCCCGGGGGCGGCGCCGAAGGGCCGGGCGTTGCCGAACTTGCCGACCACATAGACGGTGTTGCCGATCACGGCCGTTTGCCACGCCACGCCGTCGTGCTGGGCGGTGGGGAGGCTGTCTGCCGTGACGGTCACCGGGGTCTTGGGGTCGTTTGGGTCAAGGGGAGCGGAATCGGTGACGCCGTCGGGTGCCCACACGAGCGCCGCGGCTATGAACAGGGCCAGCGCAGCGGCCAGGGCACCCGCCACGGCAGCGGCGCGGCGGGTGCCCTGGCTTGTGGAGGAGCGGGCCCGCGCAGTGGTTGCGGGCTCCGCAGTGCTTCCGGTTCCGGCTTCTGTTCGCCACGTCATGGAATGATCCCTTCATCTGGAAGACGGGTACCCCTCCTCAGCCCGGCCCGTCCCGCGGTCAAGTCTTCAACGGCCCGCCCTCAGGTAGGCCGCACATCGAATTCGTCAAACCTCGCCTGCACCGGCGCGTTGCCCGCGGTGCTCCACAGGAAGGACATCAGCCCGACCGACCCGGCGCCCTGGAGCGTAGCCGAGGCGTCGCCGGCTGTGACGAGCCAGGATGCCGGTTCGGTGGCGCCATCGCGCCAGACCTTCGCCTGGAGGGCGGCGGGTGCCGCACCGGTCACGGTCATCCGCAGCCGGAGCTGGTCTCCTGCGGCCACGGTCAGGCCGGGCACCGTGACGGACTGCAGCGTGGTTTCCGTGCCGCCCACGAGCTTGGTCAGGTACAGGCTCGTACTCCCGGTGGAGGAGATCTTGAGCTTGGCCCGGTACTCGTCTGCCCCCGCCTTCCGCCCGATGATGCCGAGGAACATGCCGCCGCCGTTGGCGACCTTGTCCGTCGAGGTCTTGACCCGGACGTCCGCGGCCGGGACCGAGACTCCGGACAGGTAGGCCAGGCGCTGGGCTCCGGCCGTGCCCAGCGTCATGGAGCCAACCCCCGACGCCACGGCGTAGTTGCCCGCCGTGCCGGCGGCTGTCCAGGCCCCTCCGGTATCCGCCGTGCCCCAGCCCGGGGCCGCGGTCCGCCCGAAGGCGTCGGCGGCGATGGCCGAGTTGGGCGGCGGGTCTGTGACCGTGACCGTCGTCGTGGCGGTGCCGGTGGCCCCGTCGTTGTCCAGCACTGTCAGGACGACGACGTAGCTGCCGGCCGCGGCGTAGGTGTGCGATGGGGCGACGCCGGATCCAGTGGAGGCGTCGCCGAAGTCCCAGTCGTAGGAGGCGATCGTGCCGTCCGGATCTAATGTCCCGGCGGCGTCGAAGGCTGCGGTGCGGTTGGTGACCTTGGCCGTGAACTGCGCGGCCGGGGGCTGGTTTGGCTGCACCGAGACCTGCACGGTGTTTGTGCTGGACGCCCCGTCGTTGTCCGTGACCGTCAGGGTGACCGGGTAGGTTCCGCCGCTTGCGTAGCTGTGGGATGTGGTTTTCCCCGTTCCTGTGGCCGAGTCGCCGAAGTCCCAGGCGTAGGAGCCGATGGTGCCGTCGGGGTCCGCGGACGTCGACGCATCCACGCTCACAGTCAGCTGGCTGGTGGTGGACGTGAACGCCGCCGCGGGCGGTTGGTTCCCCGGCGGGGCCGTGGCCGTGATGGTCCGGGTGGTGCTCGTGGAGTTGCCGTCGCCGTCGGTCACGGTGAGTCGGACGGTGTAGGACCCGGCAGCCGCGTAGGCGTGCTGGGTGGTGACGCCCGTGCCGGTGCTTCCGTCGCCGTACGCCCAGGTGTAGGAAGCGATGGGTCCGTTCGGGTCCGAGGAGCCGGAGGCGTCGGCGCTGAGGCTCAGGTAGGTGATCGAGGAGGTGAAGGCTGCCGTGGGCGGCGTGGCCGGGACGGTGAGCGTGCGGCCGGAGGCGCGGTAGTGGTTTTGGACCTGCTGGAGGCCGAGGGCGGCGGGATAGAGCGCGACTTCGTCGATGTCGCCTTTGAGGCTGCCGCTGCTCGGCTGGCTGGGCCAGGTGCCCACCAGGTCCGATCCGATCCGCCAGTACCCGTCAAAGACCCGGCCCGAGGTGACGTCGGTGCGGAAGGCTGCCCGGGCGCCGTCGATGTAGAGGAACATGCCGCCGCCGCTGAGGGTGGCGGTGATCTGGTGCCACTGGCCGTCGTTGAACCCCGTGCCGCTGTTGATGCTCCGGACTGCCCCGTTCCAGAGGCCAAAGTAGATCCGGCCGGCGTCGTCCATGTAGACATTGCGGTCAGTGACCCGTGACGTGCCGCTGGCAACGTTGCCGAATCCGATGATTTTCCCGCCCGTTGTGCTGCTCGTGCGGACCCACGCTTCCGCGGTGAAAACGTCCGGCGCGCGCTGGAACGCGTTGTCCGCGGCGACTCCGTTGACGGTGCCGTCAAAGGTTCCGGCGCCGGCGGTTTCGCCGACGACGGCGCCGTCGCCCCGCAGCCCGGTTCCGGCAGCGGCTGCGAGGTCCTCGGCGCCGGCGGAATCCACCAGGGTGGGTCCGGAGGTGTCATTGAAGCGCCAGAAGTTCCCGGGGCGGTCAGCCTGGACGGCGTCGGCGTAGCCGCTGGCTGGCGTCGAGGCCGCGGCCGTGATCGAGACGGTGTCGGACCGGGACTCGTTACCGAGCGCGTCCGTGGCGAAGATCCGGTATCTGTAAGTCTGGCCCGGCACCAGCCCGGAATCGACGTAGCTCATGCCGGGCCGCTTCCAGAACGTGCTGTCCTGCGTGACGGTGTAGACAGGGGCGGCGGTGATGCCGTCCCGGATCACGCGGTAGGTGAGCCGGACATTGTCCGGGTCATGGTTGGCCTGCCAGCGCACCCGCACCGTCCCGGCTGCGGGCGAGCTCAGGGTTGGGTTGCTGCGGGCCCCGCTGAGGACCGGGCCGCGCGCGTTCGGTGCTTTGTCCCGGACGGTGAACCGGACGAGGCCCTGCTGGCGTACTCCGTTGACGGTGGTGAATTCCCCGCCCAGGACCACGTATTGTGCGTTGCCGGTGACGGCCCAGGCGCCTTGGTTCTGTCCGGTATAGGTGCCGGTGTCGAGGGCCGGGAACCAGTTGAGCAGCGAGGGTGAGGGCTGTCCGGCCCAGTTGGGGTAGCCGAGCGGGTCCCGGATGATGGTGCCTGTGGCGGCCTTGCTGAACGCGATGCCGCGTTGGAAGCTCCAGGGTTCGGTCTGCGGATAGCCGCCGACGTTGCCGCAGTAGTGGGCGTGGCCCACCTTGTAGATGACGTCGCCGGCCGGATAGACGGCGTAGGTGTCGCCGTGGCAGTCTTCCATCCAGGTGATCTGGCCGCCGTTCCAGCCGGCGGCGACCGTCCCTTCGAGGTTGCCGCCCGTGCCAAAGACGTAGCCGGTCGCGTAGACGTTGTCGGCGTCGCCGCTCAGGCTCGTGATGGCGGAGTTGACTCCCGCGTCCCGCACCCGCCCGTTGACGGCCCAGGGCAGGAGCCCGCCGTTGAGGGTGTCCACGGCGGCGAGCCCGTAGCCGGGATTGGCGGAGCCGTTGAGGGTGGTGAAGGCGCCACCGACCACCATGCGGGTGCCGTCAGGGGACAGGGCCAGGGCGTTGACCCGGCCGCCTTCCGCCGAGGGCGCCCAGGCTGTGAGGCCGCCGTTGGTGGCCTGGACGGCCGCCAGCCGGCTGCGCGCGGCTGATCCCACCGCGGTGAACAGACCGCCAAGGTAGACGGTGCCGGCGGTCGGCACGATCGCCCGGACGCTTGCGGCGACCTTGGGCAGGAAGGAGGGAATGAGCGCCCCCGTTCCGGGATCCAGGGCGGCGACCCGCCAGACGTTCGCACCGTTGACAGTGGTGAAATCACCGCCGACGTAGATCCGCGAACCGTCTGGCGATGCGGCGATGCTGAAAGCCTGGGCGTTCAGCACGGGGGCAAAGGGAAGCAGTTCGCCGGTGCTGAGGTTGTAGGCCAGGATATTGCGGCGGACCACGGTGTTGGTCCCGGCCGGTGAGCCCGCCGGCCGGGCGCTGCCGAAGCTCCCCGCCGCGTAGACGGTGTTGCCGACCACCACCTGCTGCCAGACGACGCCGTCGATCTGGGCTGTCGGCAGTGCATCCGCCGTCACCGTGGCCGGGTTGGCGGGATCGGCCGGCCCCGGCGGGACGCTGTCCGCCCCCGCCCGGGCCACTGCCGCCAGCCCCAGCGACAGCGCGAGCGCCGAAGCCGCCACGGCTGCCACGACCTTTTCCAGCAACCGTCGCGGGGCCGGGCCGCGGCCCCGCGCCTTTCCTGGCGCGGGTCCCTGCAGTGACTCCGGCATCGTCATGGCCTCCCCCAATGCCCTAGGCCTACGGGATCTTCACGGAGAGGGTGTCAAAACGCAACACCACCGGGAAGTTGGTGGACGATCCCGAGAGGTAACCGACGAGTCCTGCGCCGCCGGCCACCTGGAGCCCGGCCGTCGAGTCGCTGCCGTTCAGCTGCCACGCTGCCGGTTCGGCTGCCGATGCCCGCCAGACCTTCGCGCTGAGCGCCGTCGGTGCCGTGCCGGTCAGGCTGAGCCGGATGATCACGGGATCGTTCGGTGCCATGGTCAGGCCGGCAATCGCGAGGGGCCCGGCAATGGTCGTCTCGGCGTTGTTGATGACCCGGGTGAGGTACAGGGAGACGGCACCGTTGCTCCCGACCTTGATCTTGGCCCGGTAGTCGTTGTTGTTCGCCCGCCTGCCGAGCAGGGAGGCGAACATCCCGCCGCCGTCGGCGATCTTGTCGGCGGAGACCGTGACGGTTCCATCGAAGGCGGCGGTGGACACCGAGTTCAGGAACGCGCTCCGGCTGGCTCCGGCGGCCCCGAGGCTCACAGCACCGGAGCCGTTGTTCACTCCGAAGTTGGTGTTGCCTCCTGAGAGCGTCCAGGCTCCCCCGGTGTCCGCCGTGCCGAAGCCTCCGGTGACCGTCCGCCCGAAGGCGTCCGCGGCGACGACGGTGTTGGCCGCCGGGGCCGTGACGGTGACCGTGCGGCTGAGCGTGCCCGTGGCGCCGTCGTCGTCGGTCACCGTCAGGGTGACGGCGTAGCTGCCGGCACTGGCGTAGGTGTGCGACGCCGTCGCCCCGGTTCCGGTGCTTGCGTCACCGAAGTCCCAGGCATAGCCGGTGATGGTCCCGTCCGAATCCGCTGATTCCGAGCCGTTGAAGGAAGCGGCAAGGTCGGCGGCGGTCGAGGTGAACGCGGCGGTCGGGGCCACGTTCGCCGGCGGGGCCACCACGGTCACGGGATGCCCGACGCTCGCGGTGTTTCCGGTGTTGTCCGTCACCGTCAGCCTGACCGTGTAGGTGCCGCCTGCCGCATACGTGTGCTGCGCAGTCACGCCGGTGCCGGTGCCGCCGTCGCCGAAGTCCCAGGCGTAGGTGGCGATGGGTCCGTTGGCGTCCGCGGACGTGGTCCCGTCCACCGATGCCGTGAGTCCACTGGCCGCAGAGGTGAAACCGGCCACGGGCGGTGCGGGAGGGGCGTTGACCGTGCGGCCCGAGGCCACGAAGTGCGCCTGCACCCGCGACAGCGGCAGCACGGCCGGGTAGATGGCGACGTCGTCGATCTGGCCGTTCAGGTAGCGGCTGGTCGGACGGTTGGGCCAGCCGCTCAGGTTGTCGCCGCCGATGCGCCAGAAACCGTCGATCGGCCACGCGGACGTGGTGTCGGTCCGCCCGGCCGCGAGGGCGCCGTCGAGGAACAGCTGCATCCCGTTGGGGCCGAGGGTCGCCACGACATGGTGCCACTGGTTGTCGTTGAACGTCTTGGTTGTGCTGACGGTGATCCGGGAGGCGGTCCCGCTGGTGCCGGTTGGACGGACACCGAAGGAGAGCCGGCCGGCGTTGTCCATGTAGACGTTGCGGTCGAAGTCGGCCGAAAGTCCGGTCTGTGAATTGCCGTAGCCGATGATCTCGCCGCCCACGTTGGTGCCGGTCCGGAACCAGGCCTCGGTACTGAAGACCTGGGGGCGCATCGAAAGCGTCGGGCTGCTGGCCACGGAGTCGGTGGTGCCGTTGAAGGCGGCGGCGTTGTCTGCGTCCCCGGTCATCGCACCCGCGGCGCCGAAACTGACACCGGGCCGGACCATCAGATCGTCCTTGCCGGCGAGGTCCACGCCGGTGGCCCCGCCGGTTTCGCCGAGGCGCCAGTAGTTGCCAGGCTTGTCGGCCAGCACCTGCTGGGCGTAGCTCCCCGGTGCCGTGGTGGAGCCGGGGACCGTGATGGTGACGGTCTCGCTGCGGGCCTCGTTGCCGAAGGGGTCCCGGGCGAAGATGCGGTAGCCGTAACTCTGGCCGGCGGTCAGGCCTGAGTCCAGGAACGTCATGCCGGGCCGGTTCCAGAAGGTGGAGGCCTGGTTGACGGTGGAGATGACGGCGCCGTTGCGGCGCACCTCATAGGTGAGGTTCTCGTTGTCCTGGTCCCAGTTGGCCTGCCACCGGACCCGCACGGTGCCGGCGGCCGGGCTGGACAGTGTCGGGTTGAAGTTCACGCCGCTCAGCCGCGGCCCGCGCAGGTTCGGCGCGAGGCCGGTGCGCGGGAACCGGGTCAGTCCCTGCTGGGGCTGGTTGTTGATGGTGGTGAATTCGCCGGCCATCACGATGTAGTCGGCGTTGCCGGTAACCGACCAGGCGCCCTGGTCCTGCCCCGTGAAGGTGCCGGCGTTCAGGATCGGGAACCAGTTCAGGAGCGACGGTGCCGGGTTCCCGGCGAAGTTGGTGTACCCGTGGCTTTCGGCGGTCACCGTGCCGGTGGCCTTCTTGCTGAAGGCGATGCCGCGGTTGAACTGCCAGGGTTCGGCCTGCGGGAAGGCTCCGATGTTGCCGCAGAAGTGGGCGTGCCCGGCCAGGTAGACCGCGTCGCCCAGGGGCTGGATCGAATACGTGTCGCCGTGGCAGTCCTCGAGCCAGGTGGTGGAGCCATCGGACCACTTGACGGAGAACATTCCTTCCAGCGTGCTGCTGCGGCCAAAGGTGTAGCCGGCGCCGTAGACGTTGACGCCGTCGGTGGCGAGGGTGGTGATGGCGCCGGTCGAGCCGCCGTTGCGGGCGATGTTGTTGATCTGGAAGGGCTGGACGGCGCCGAGGGCCGTGTCCACCTTGGCCACGCCGTAGCCGGGGTTGCTGGAGCCGTTGAGGGAGGTGAAGGCCCCGCCCACCACCATGCTGGCGCCGTCCGGGGAGAGCGCGAGTGCGTTGACCCGGCCGCCGGCGGCAACCGGGTTCCAGGGCAGGAGCGCGGCGTTGGAGGCGCTCACGGCGGCGAGATTGCCGCGGGTCACGGAGCCGACGGCGTTGAACAGGCCGCCAAGGTACACCGTGGTGGACGTTGCCACGATCGAGCGGACCGACGCGGACATGCGGGGCAGGAAGCTAGTAATGAGGGCACCGGTAGCGGGGTTCAGGGCGACGGCCCGCCACACTGTGGAGCCGTTGTACGCGGTAAACGCGCCGCCGACGTACAGCCGCGACCCGTCCGGGGACGCTGCCAGTGCCGTCACCTCGCCGTTGAAGCTGGGCGCAAACGTGCTCAGCAGCTCACCGGTGGTGAGGTTGTAGGCCAGGATGTTGTTCCGCGGGACGGTGCCGGTGCCGGCAGCGGCGCCGGCGGGCCGTGCCTCGGTGAAATTGCCGCCGACGAACACCGTGTTGCCGATAATGACCTGGGCCCAGGCGACGCCGTTGATCTGGGCGGTGGGCAGGCCGTCGGCGGAGACGGTCACCGGGGTGGCGGGGCTGGCGGGATCCGCGGGAGCGGTATCCGCCGCGGCGGGCTGGCTGCCGACCAGTCCCAGCGAGAGGGCGACGGCGGCAGCCAGCAGCAGCGCCAGCAACTTTTTCGCGCCTGCCCGTGCACCCGTCAGGACGGTCGTGTAGGCGGTCTTGGCGGGTGCCGGTGCCGTCGTCGGTGCCGAGCCGGCGGGCGGCCCGGCCCCTCTCCTCCGAGCGCTCCCCAGCGTTGCGTTCCTGAGCATTTTCTTGTCCCCTTAGTTCGGTTGATGACTGACCGTGCTGGCACCCAGCGCGGCCACATCCTCGGCCGAAAAGAGGCCTCGAATGCAGTGATCGTTTTGGTTCTCTCCCACGTTTGTGCTCATGAGGCTCTGGCCTTGGCTGCCAGGAATGATCGGGAAGTGCCGGGGCACTGGCCCGATCTGGCGCACCGGGATTCCGGCGCGCAGGGCCACCCACTTCAGCCAGATGTCATCCGCGCGCGGGCACGAGGTCAGGAAGCCGTCCCCGCGCAGCCGCAGCGCCTCCAGCATCGCCGGCGGGTAGATGACGCCGGACACGCCGGTGGCGAAGTTTCCCGCCCGCACGGCCGTGTCACGGGCCCACGGCCAGGTCGAGTAGCCGGATACCTGGCCCCCCTCGATCCCCATGATGCTGACCCGGTACGCGCCCACGGTGCCGGGGTGGCGCTCGCCGGCATCCACCAGCAGCGCCAGCCACTTCGCCGGGTAGACGATGTCGTCGTCGGCCGTCACGAGCGGCACGGTGTGCCGTGGCACGGATGAAACGTAGGGGTAGTACTTGGTGTGGGGTCCGTAATTGGACGCTCCGCCATTGGATGCCGCCCGGATTTCCAGGCCGCGGCGTTCAAGGCGCCGCAGTGACGCCGGGCACGCCGCGATGTCTTCAGGCGACTGCAGCCACAGCACAAGGCGCTGCGGCCGCACCGTGCCGCGGGCAATCGATTCCACCCCGAGCGACACCGTGCGGATCCGGTCACCGTAACTCGTCAGGGAGACGACCACCGGCGCGGATCCGGTGACGGGCCCGCGTGCCACCAGGTTGCGGACCTGCAGGTAAGCCACGGCGCTGGCGGCCCGCAGCCCTTTGCCCAACTTGCGTGCCCGCCGGACCATCCGGCGGGGAGCAGAGACCGGCGGGCCGCCCGGTGCCGGTGTCATGGCTTGTTTCCGGCCGGGGCACGGCCGGCGAACGTCGCAATGGGCGTCTCGGCTTCCAGGTTGAAGTGGATCGTCACGGTATCCCGCGCGTCGAGCGGCACGGCGAAGATGAACACTGCGACGCCGGTGGCCCCGGGTGCGACGCTGGCCGGGAAGGGCGCGGGGTCCGGTCCGCTGAGCTGGCTCGCCGGGGCATCGTCCTTGCCGTAGCTGACATCTACGAGCGCCCGGTCAAGCGCGAGCGGCGCCGCGGTGCTGTTGACCACGCTGATTTTGAACCGCACGGCGGGTCCGGCCACTTCGCCGATGCCGGTTGCCACGCCCTGGACGGCCGTCATGTCTGTGATGGTCGCCGACACGCCACCTTTGACGGTTTTCTTGGCTGTCAGCTCCACCGGGGCGGCCGTGGGCTGCGCGATCGCCGCGAGCTCCTGGTCCGTTTTGCCCTTCCGGTCCACGGGGGCCGGGTTGACCTCGGGCGGGCCGGACGGTTTCGTCGCCGTCGGCCGTGCGCCGGGGACGGCCGCCGGGTCCAGCGTTCCGGGGGCGGCGGCGGTGCTGGCGCTGCCCTGCCGGGCGGTATCGGGGCTGGCGGCCCCCTGCTGGGTGTTGGCGGGGTGGGCGGGGGCGCCGGCCGTGCTGTCCGGCCGGGCCTCCGGCGCCGCAGCGTTCCCGGCGGAATAGTTAAGCCCTGACGCCCACGCGACGCCGCCAATAGCCAGGAGCGCGGAGACTCCGAGCGACGTCGCCACCAGGCGCGTGCGGCGGCTGGTCATCCGGGGCTTGTCCGCGGGGGTGTTGGCCTGCTTGTTCATGGCCGGTCTCCCTTCGTGACGGGCTGCTCTGCCGGACGGGATATCGGCTGGACGGCGGAGAGTTCACGGAACCACTTCACTGACGCGAGCACGAGGAACCCGGCTGTGGCGGCGAAGATCAGCGTGTAGACGGTAAGGAAGACGGGCAGCACGCCGTAGCTGATGAAGGACAGACAGAGGACGCCGTAGTCCATCGGGATCACCAGCAGCGAACGGATCCAGGACCGCCCGCCGGGGTCCGCCACGGACACCCGTCCGCTTTGGCGCCGGAGTTGTTCGGTGAGGATCATGCCGAAGAACAGGACGGCGGACACGATTGCCGCACCCAGGGGAACCACGAGCCACCACCGGTCCACGGCGCCAAAGCGATAGAGTCCGACGGCGAGCGCGAGCGGCATTGTGGAGGTCTTCACGGCGTCGACCATGTGGTCCAGCCATTCCCCCGCGGGCGACCCGCCGCCCCGCATCCTGGCCACCTGGCCGTCGGCCGAATCACAGGCGTAGCCGACCACGAGGCACAGCGCCACACCGATGCCCAGCGCGCCGGAGGGCGGGAAGATCATCAGCAGGGCGATCCCGGCGAAGGTGAAGGCCGCGCTGATGACTGTCACCGCGTTCGGGCCCAGCCCTGCCTGCATCGCGGCCGCAGCCAGGAGCCGTCCCAGCCGGCGGTTGATGTAGCGCGAATACGCCGGTGCGCTGCGCGCGGCGGTTTTCTGCCCCACCGACAGGGCCCTCACGGTGTCCCAATAGCCGGCGGCGGCACTCTCCACGTGCGAATCGATGGCAGTCACTGGCCCGCTCCTAAGATTTGCTGGGCCGAGGCCGGGGCTGAAGGCCGCCGGTAGGCGCCGCGGGCCGAATGCGCCCGCAGGCGGGCGAGGTCATGGCAGAGCTCCTCATAGCCGTCGGTGACCAGGTCCCAGTTGTAGCGGTGCGCGATCAGCCGCGCTTGTTCTCCCCGCGCGGTCACATCGGAGCCGGGGCGCTCGGCGTCCGCGACCAGCCCGGCTACATCCTCTGGATCCGAAAAGTATCGGCCGGAGCTTTCCAGGACCTCACGATTGAAGCCGACGTCGAACGCGTTGGTGGCCGTTCCCGAGCCGATGGCCCGCAGAAGCGAGGGGTTCGTTCCGCCGACCGAGTGGCCATGCCAGTACACGAGTGCGTTGGCGTACAGCTGGTCCAGCAGTTCCTGGTCCCAGATCCCGCCGACGAAGCGGACCCTGGCGTCGGCCAGGGCGTGGACGGCGCTCGTGTAGCGGTTCGAATACGGCGCTGAACCCACGACGAGGAGCGGCAGCTGCGACCCGCTGCGGACGAACCCGTCCACAATCATGTGGACGTGGTTCTCCGGCTCGAAGCGGGCCACCACCAGGTGGTATGCCTGCGGTTTGAGGTCCAGTTGCCCGAGCTTGTCCGCGTTGCCCTCGGCCAGCAGCGGTGCGCCGTACGCGAGGTAAACGGTGTCGGCGTCGAATTTCTGCCGGTAGTAGGTCTGGATCCCGACGGCGTCGGCGATCAGCGCATCCGAGAGCTTAACGGCGAGCCGTTCCACGGCGAGGTAGTACTTCCGGCCGCCTTGGCCCCACTTGGCGCGTTTCCATTCCAGCCCGTCGACGTGGGTGGCCACCGGGATGCCCGCCGTCCGGAAAACCGGCAGGTAGGGTGCGTTGGCGGCGTTGAAGAGGATTGCCGCATCCGGCCGGTGCCGGAGCAGATGGGCGACCGACAGTCCGGTGTGGCTCAATGTCTCCAGGGACCGTTTGCGCATCGCCGGGAGGTGCACCAGTTCCATGCCCAGGTGCTCGGAGGGCTTGTCCGTGCCGTCCCCCGTGTCGCGGCAGTAGACGGTGATGCGGTGGCCGCGCTGCACCAGGCGCTGGCCGATTTCCTCGATGGCGGTTTCGAAGCCGCCGTAGCGGGCCGGGACACCACGCGTCCCCACCATGGCGACGTGCAGGCCGCTCACCGCCTCGCTCCTTGCCTGAGCTGCGACGGCGAGGCGGACTGGTTGATCAGTTCCAGGGCCGTGCGCAGGGCCGAACTGGAGGTGTGCACGGTGTACGGGAAGTAGATGACCTCGACGCCGACGGCGCCAAAGGCCGCCTGCAGCCGGTCGCCTTTCGCTGTGCCCCTCCAGTCGTCGCCCTTGAAGAAGACGTTGAAACGCAGTTCCTCCCAGACCTGGAGCTTGTCCGGGACAACTTCGGCGAAGACCTTGTCCACGTAGCCGATGCTGGCGACGATTTCCATCCTCTCGGCGAGGGGGACCAGAGGCAGCCTGCCCTTGACCTGCCCCAGGATTTCGTCGGCCACGACCCCGGCAATCAGGTAGTCGCATTGGCTCTTGGCGTGCTTGAGGATGTTCAGGTGCCCGATGTGGAACAGGTCAAAAGCCCCCGGGGCATATCCAATTTTGAGACCCATTGTGTTCTGCTGCCTTCCCGTTTGACGCCGGCCCAGTACCGGTGTGTAGTGCGAATAATGCGAATAGTGCGTTTAGTAGGCCCCCACCGGATGAAGAATGACTCTGAGCGTTCGCCAGAGGATCATGATGTCGCCGGTCAGTGACCAGTTCTCCACGTAGTAGAGGTCCCAGCGGATGCTCTCGTCCCAGCCCAGAGTGGACCGTCCGTTGATTTGCCACAGACCCGTAATGCCTGGCTTGATCAGGAGCCGCCGGCTCACATCCCCCTCGTAGCCCGCGACTTCACCGGGCAGCGGCGGCCGTGGCCCCACCAGGCTCATGTCGCCCTTGAGGACGTTCCAGAACTGCGGCAGCTCGTCGAGCGAATACTTCCTGAGCCAGTGACCGCAGGTAGTGATCCGGGGATCGTTCTTGAGCTTGAAAAGCAGCCCCGCCGCCTCGTTGCGGTCCTGCAGCGCTGCCAGGTCCTGTTCCGCGGTGGTGACCATGGAGCGGAATTTGATCATCTTGAACCGCTCGCCATTGCGTCCCACCCGTTCCTGGCGGAAGAACACCGGCCCTTTGCTGTCGCGGACGATGATCCAGGCCAGGGCGCAAAGCACGGGTGAGAGGATCAGCAGGGCCGCCGCTGATGCCACGATGTCCACGAGCCGTTTGAGCGTGTGCTTGCCGCCGGTGAACCGCGGCAGTTCCACGTGCATGAGGGGCAGGCCTTCGACGGGCCGCCAGTGGATCCTGGGACCTGCGACGTCGGTCAGGCTCGAGGCCAGGACGAGGCCTGCCCGGGTGCCTTCCAGGGCCCACCCCAGCTGCCGGATGGACCGGGTGCCGCCCTGGAGCGGTCCGGCCACCACCACGGCGTTGGCCCCTGTTTCTATGACCTTTCCTGCAACCGAGTCGACGTCGCACAGTACAGGAACCCGTTCGGCGGAAATTTTCAGGTGGTTCTCGGTGTAGCCGGCCGGCAAGGCGGCCCCCACGACTTCGTAGGCGGCCCCGGAAACTTTTCCGAACTGCCGGATCACGTATTCGACGTCCGCGGGTTCCCCCACGACGATCACTTTGGAAAGGTAGTGGCCAAAGAGCCTCTGCCGGTTCAGCCAGGCCCGCCATTGCCAGCGGTTGACTAACAGCAGCAGGGCACCGGCCGGAAGTGCGAGGGCGAAGTGGCTGCGGACCACATCGATTCCCAGGAGGATGACCATGATCGCGATGCCGCCGAACACGCTCAGGGTCGCGTCAAGGACCCGTTTGTATTCCTCGGAGCCGATTCCCAAGACTGTCTCTTCGCGGGTGCGGTGCACTTCAAGCGCCAGGACCCAGACCAGGAGGATGGCAAGGCTCGCGACCAAGTACGAGCCGCTGTCCACGCCGCGGGACAGAATGGGCTCGCCTAAGTCGAGGCGGAAAGCGTAGGCGGCCGCGACGGCGATCGCCACAATGGCGGTGTCCGTGAGCCGGAGCCAGCGACGATAGCGTTTGGCCCAGGACTTCCCTGAGTCGACACCAGCGGCGGCTGGGTCGTCGTGGCCCACGGCCGGGGCGGCGGTCCAAGGCTGGCCAAGCGAACCGGCGCTCGTGGCCAGCACTGGCGCTGGCCGGCCGGTCAAACGGCTCCCCGGCGACCGGTACCCCCTGCGGCGCTCATCGACGGCGCTCATTTCGGGTCCGCGCTTTTCGTCGGCGCGGGCCCGCGAACAGACCGGTTAAGGGAGCCGGCGGCGGCTGGGGGGAGAGCCTCGGTCTCAGAAGGCTCTGACGCCGCCGGCTCCGACCTTGGCGCACGGTTGCCGGTTGCGGCACCGTACGATTCCAATGAAGGAGTTCGGTGAAGGGAGGTTAGGACACGACCACCTCTAATGGTGGCAGTGGCTGCCTCAGCAAGCAAGATGGTTTGAGGGACCAAACTTCCCTGCAGGTCATACCCGCGGTCAATTACCGCCCTGAAGTTCCTCATTTTGAGACCTTTGTGAGTTGTTCGTGGGACTGACTTAAGTCAAGCCCCGGGACCGGATCTGCACACGAGTAGCGTTTACCCGACTTCTGTCGGCGCGCTTGCGACAGCACTACTTGGGGATACTCCCGCCGGTCCCCCGGGCCACCCGGGCTGTACGCAGCCGCCGCCGCTGCCGGTCAGTAGTTCCGGAGCGCAGGGTTCAGGTTGGGGGTTCGAGGTTCAGGTGTCAGGTTCGGGATTCGAGTTCACGGTTCGGGGTTCAGGGAGCTGTAGCCCAGCAGGTCCGCGCGCCGGCCGACACCGAGTTTGGCGAAGATCCGTGACAGGTGCCCCTCCACGGTCCGCTGCGATACGCAGAGCGCCGAGGCGATCTCGGCGTTCGTGGCGCCGCGGGAGACAAGATCCAAGACCTCGGCTTCGCGGCCGGTCAGCGCTGCGTCGTGATCGCTGTGGACGATCTCCAGCTGCGCCGACATGCCGGCCTCAACGAGCCGGTGATGGACCCTGCGCTGGACCGCGGTGAGCCTCCACCGGTCCGGGTCATCTGCCAGGATCCGTTCGGCCTGCTGGGCGGCTTCAAGGGCCAGGAGCCCGTGCCCGCCGCCGAGCGCGTCGTCGCTGATGCCAATGAGGTCGGCAGCGTCCGACGCCGATACCGCCAGCGCGTAGGATTCCAGCAGGCGCGCCTCCGGGCCGTCCACTGCCCGGCTGCTCAGGGCCAGGGCCTCGGCCTCGGCCTCGGAGACGTCGCCACCGCGGATCGCGAGCCGCCTGATGTCGGTTTCAACGCCCCGCAGGCCCTCGTGCAGTGCCTCGTCCGCCAGCAGTGCCAGGGCCGATGCGCCGCCCTGGTCCGGGGCGCCCTCGGGCTCTGCCGCCCGACAATACGCCTCCGCCAGCAGGCGAAGGGTTTTGGGCTCCCGGTAGACCGAAAGCCGGAAAGCCAGGCAATGCTGGCTGGCCTCGTAATGCCGTCCGACGGCGGCAGCCGCGTAGGCTGCCACGGCGTGTGCAAACGGCAGCAGGTTCAAGGGGTCGGCGATGGCAAGTTCCTCCACGCCCAGCCGCACTTCGGTCAGGCATTCGCGCATCCTGCCCTGGCGCAGCCTCGAGTATCCCCGCATGAGGTGGAGCATGCCGCCGCTGTACAGCAGCCGTCCCGGCTCGCGGGCCGCGTAGTCGTCGAGGACCCGGCCGAGCCCGTCCCAGTCACCGGCCCGGATCAGGTTCAGGCAGTGGCGCACCACAAGGTCCTCGAACACCAGCGGAAGCCCCAGGCTCCCGCTGCGGGCGCCGTTCCATGCTTCCCCGTCCAGGCGCAGGCCGGTCCGCAGCTGGCCCTGCGCGGTCAGTAGTTCGGCGAGGAGAGAAATTGCCGGGACGCGGATTTCGGGAGGGGTTCCGGTGGTCTCGACCAAGTCGCGCAGCCCGGTTCCGACGGCCGTGAACCTGCCGTCCCACGTGCGGCCCAGGAGCTCTGCGGCCAGTCCAGCAGCGGCGGCGCCGCCCTCCAGCTGCTCCTCCGGGGCACGTCCGGGACCGTGCGTGGAAGTCACGGCATCCCGGGCCAGCGTCGCGGCCCCGAGCCGGGCGGCGAGCAGGGCAGCCAGATAGGACGGCCGTCCGGGCCGCACCGGCCGCGCCGACTCCAGGCACACCACAGCGGCCTGCGGGCGCCCGGCAATGAAGTGGGAATAGGCGAGCTGGATGCGGGCCTCGGAGAGGAAACGGGGGTCCCTTATGGCGCCGGCGGCGCGTGCAGCTGTCGCGGGATCCAGGGCCGTGTTCGCGCCGACAGCGGCGCGGAGCAGCTGGACAGGAGGGATCTCCACGCCGCAGTCCAGGGACCAGCGCAGCCGGTTCAGATCCGCTCCCGGCACTGAGGCACGTTCTGAGGGAAGCGACAGCACGCTCGAGCGCAGGGCGGAACTGCGGCCGGCCGGGACCCGGTGGCGGATGATCTCGCCAACTATCGGGCTGGCGGGCCGGACGAGCCGGTCGTGCCCGGCGGAGACGGCGATTATTCCGGCCGTGTCGAGCRCATCAACGGCTTTGGGCCCGCTGATCCGCAGGATCTGGGCCAGGGAGAGTGGTCCTGCCAGGGCCACGATTGTGGCTGCGGTCTTTTCTTCCGGCGTCATGGAGCGCAGCTGCCGGTCAACGACGTCGGCGGCCGGAACCCGGGCCATGTCGGGGTTCGCCAGGAGGAACCATACTCCGTGCCGGCAGCCCAGTGCGCCTGTGGTGCGGGCATGCTGGATCAGGGACATCAGCATGAGCGGGTTCCCGTCGGCGGCGTCATGAAACACCGCGCTGACCCACGGCGAGACGTCGGCCCGCAGGACCTGTTCGCACAGCTGGTGGGTTCCAGTCCGGCTGAGCGGGGCAAGATCGAACTTGGCAATAATTCCGTCGTCCCACAGGGAGAGGAACTCTTCCGGGATCATCGGCCCGGGCAGGCAGGTCGCCAGGATGCCCGCTGCGCCGGTGGCTGCGGCCTGCGCGAGTTGCCGGACGGTCCCGTGGTCGAGGCAATGCGCGTCGTCGACGACGAACAGAGGGCGGTCCGCCTCAGCTCTGAGGCTGCCGGCCATTGCCTCCACGACGGCGGCATAGGAGTCGAGTTCCCGGTCGGGAAGCCCGGACAGATACGGTGCCAGTGCGCCAAAGGGAACGGCGGCCAGGGCCGGGGTGGCCGTCAGCCGGATCACGTGTCTGCGGGGCCCGAGTTCGCGGAGGGCGGCCTTGACGACGGCGGTCTTGCCCGTCCCTGCCCCGCCGACGACGATCGCACCTGAGCGGGTGTCGTCGCGCAGGCAACGCACCAGATCCTTGAGCAGTGTTGACCGCTCGATCAGCGGGGCGGTCTCAGCCAGGCTTTCCATTGCCGGTTCTTCCTGCCGCCTGTTGCCTTTCCCGGAATGCCGACGGGGAAGCCGCCCGGATTCTGCCGGGGTCAGCCGAGCCGGGCGCTGTCTGCCGGAGTTGAGATGACATCTTTGAGTTCCGATCGGCTGGCGACATGCAGCTTCGAGTACACCTGATAGAGGTGTCCCTCCACGGTGCGGACCGACACGTGCATCTGTTCCGCGATCTTGCGGTTCGACGTGCCGGCAGCGGCCCGGACGGCCACTTCACATTCCCTCGCCGTCAGGGTCGAGGTTGTGAGCGAGTGAAGACCGTTCTTGGGACTGCCGAACTTGTCATCGAGCGACTGCTGCGCCCGCTGGGCGATCCGCAGTGCGATCCGGTTGCCGGCGTCGTTCGCGCAGCTGACGGCCTTCCGGGCCGCATCCCGGGCGAAGACGGCGTTGCCGGACGCGTCGGCGTCCTTGGACGCCGCCAGCAAGAGTTCGCTGTCGGCCTCCCGCATGCCCTCGGCCAGCCGCGAGCACAGGGCCGCGTACTGCCCGCTCACCCGGCCGCCGAGACTGCCGAGCTTGTGGCCCATCTGGCGGTCTCCCAACCTGGTGGCGGCGGACTGGAACAGGAGCGCCGGAGCCACGGCCGAGGATTCGGTGTCGTTCTCCGCCTCGGCTGCCAGGGCGCGGATGGATGCTGCCCGCTGGCCGAGCTCGGCCTGGGCTGAGAGTTCGAAATAACGTGTGAGCCGTTCTGCCAGCCACGCCGCGGGCGGCCGCGGCTGGTCAAGGTCGCCCAGCAGGAGGCCGGCCGTCTCCTCTTCGCCCTGGAGGGCGGCGGCATAGGCACAGACTGCCGTGGCCAGGCCGGTCAAAGCATCCGGGTCCTGCGCCCGGAGCTGCCACCTGCCGGCCTGGAGCCGGGACAGGGCCTCGTCCAAGTGCCCGGCGTGCAGGTCAATGACCCCGTGCCCAATCTCGAACATCCCGCCGAGCCGGGTCTGCGGTTCGATGCCGCCGTAGGTCTCGTCAAGATAAACGGATGCCTCCCGGAACTTTGCCGAGACCAGGAGCAGGAGCAGGAACCTGCCCCTGATCTCCCGAACCGCCCGGTCCGTGAGGTGCAGGTTCGCTGTGGCCGCCAGGACCTGCTTTCCCAGGGCCAGTGCCGACACGACGTTGCCAGTGACGGCCAGGGCCTCGCAGCGCACACTGGCGGTCACGAGGCGCAGTTCGCTGCCCAGGTCCGTTGTGTCCACGTGCTCGGTCGCGGCCAGGACATCGGCGTAGCGTCCCTGGAATGCGGCGAGCTCGGCCTCGGCCAGGCGCAGCTGCTCGCGGCCCGCTCGCACCGCGCGGCTGTGCTGCTCCGGTTCTGCCGCCAGCCGCTCCGCGAGCTCGCGCAGCCTGGCCATAGGATCGGCTCCCGGGGCCGGGCTGCGCTTTTCCAGCTCTGCGCGCAGGAGCTGCAGGGCCGTCCAGTCGGACACAGAAAGGTCCCGGCAGGCGGCCTCATCCAGCGCCTCCAGGACCCGACGCGCGGACTCCGCGTTATTCACCAAAATATGGGCATTCACCGATTCGATAGCCGTCAGGACAGAGGTTTCGCTTCCTTCCGCCTCCTGGATGAACCGCAGCGCGGCCGCGGGGTCGGACTCGCTGTTCGCGGTGTGGGCCGCGGCCAGCGCCACTTCCGGGCGCACCTGCTCTCCACAGTCCAGCGCCCAGGCGACGCCGGTCGCGCCGCCGGCGTCCAAGGCGTCCGAGTCCTGGAGCACGGCCGTGAGCCGGCGGCGGAGTTCGGCGCTGCGGCCGGGCGGGACTACGCTGGCGACGATTCCGGCCGTCACGGGGTTGGCGACGCTCACCATCGGCGGATGGTCATGGGTGACCCGGATCAGGGCCCGCTCCTGGAGCGCATCCATGTCCTGGGGGTTGGCGATCAGCATGAGCGTCTGCAGAGAAACCGACCCGGCAAGGGCCAGCAATTCAAAGACGTCGCGCTGGCCGGTGCCAAGCCGGTTCAGGCGTGCCTTCACGACGTCCCGGATCTCGCCGGTCAGGGCAATGGGGCCGTTGCCCAGGAACCATACGCCGTCCTGGCGGAGCACTGTGCCCAGCTTGATCTGTTCCCGGGCGAGGGAATGGAGGAACAGGGCGTTGCCTCCGCTCGCGCTCCAGAGCGCCCGGGCGGCGGTCAGGGAGAAACGGCCGCCGTATTCGTGATGCAGTGTTGCTGCCGTCTCTGCGAAGTCGAACGGTCCAAGGTCTACCCGCCGGAGCAGGTCATCCTTCCACAGGCCCATGATGTCGCCGCCGACGTGGGGCATGTCCACGCACGCCGCCAGCAGGGTGACGTGGGCCCCGGCGCTCAGCTGGGCCACCATCATGCTCGAGAGTTCGTCGAGGTCATGGGCGTTGTCCACGAAGAGGACGACTCGCCGCCCCTCGGATTTGTTGTGAAGCAGCTGGGTCAGTCCGCGCAGCACCATCAGGGGGTGCTCGAGGTGGGAGGCGTCGAGGTCGTTGAGCAGAACGCTCAGTGCCCCATAGGGAAGCTTGGAGGAAATCGAGCTGCCCCTGACCTGGACTACCAGGTACTCGTCTCCGAGCTGTTCAAGGGCGCGCTGGGCGATGAAAGACTTGCCGGCCCCGTGGTCGCCCACCAGGACAATACCGCAGCCGGACCCCGACGTCAKGGTCTCAACGATGTCGGCAACGACCTGCTGGCGGGTGAAGGGTTTGTCTTTGTGCCGGCCATATCCGTTTCTTTGCGCCGGAAAGATAGCTTCTGTCTGGCCGCTGCCCGCAGGCAAGCCGGCGTCTTGCTGGAACATATGAGAGACCTTCGCAATCAAAGTGTGAGCGGTGATACCTCAACGGTAGGGACTGCGCGTATTTTAGGTATGCGTAAGTAGTACTCGATTACGCAGCGAGTATTCAGGCCGCTCTACGTAGCTGTACTCAGTTGGACCCGCACCCCTGCAGGGTCCAAACCAAGTAGTCGGAATCCCGCTTCACGTGTCCCTGACCGTAGCGTCCCGGAAACCGGAGAATCGGCCCAGCCCAGGCCCCCGCTGGCCGCCCAACACGGCCCTAAGCAGCCCCGGCCGGCTGCTGTACGCTGGCGTCCGGCTGCTTCTCCGCTAGCGTCCGCCGATACCTGGAAGCTGCTCCCGGCCCTTCACGTTGAGCTTGGCGTAGCTGCGGTAGAGGTGGCCTTCAACCGTGCGCACGGACACCTGGAGCTCGGCGGCAATCTGCCGGTCGGTGAGGCCGCGTACCGCCAGCGCCACAATGTCGCGCTCGCGGCGGGTCAGTATGCCGAGCGAGTCATCACTCTTGGCCGCCTCCTCACCGGGGAGGTCGTCGGCCCGGTCCAGGCATCGCTTCCGCTGGGAGTTCGCCATGCGCTCCCTCAGGGTGTCGCCCGCGGCCCGGTAGGCGTGCGCCGCTGCGTCGTAGGCCAGGGCGGCAAAGGTCCACAGTTCGGCAGCTTCACAGGTTTTCGCGGCCTCAAGGTGGTCTGCGGCGTTGTCCGTGCTGATGGCTGCGGCGTAGGCGCAGATCGCGGCAGGCCGTGGGCCCTCAAGCCCGGCCCGGAGTTCGAGCAGCCTCGGTGCCGAGTCCGTGTCACCCAGGGCCAGGCAAAAGGCCAGCGCGTCGAGTTCGAGGCCGGAGGTGTCCATGTCCGGGTCCGGGTGTCCGAGCCGCTTCAGTTCCGCGATGGCGCCGGGGTAATTCCCGAGCCGGGCTTTTCCGTAAACCACGGCCATCGCGGCCAGCGAGCGCATGAACCGCGGCAAAGCCGCGGGGGCGGCCTCGAAGTCGGCGAGGAGAAGCTCCGCCTTCGTCTGGGCACCGACTTCGGCGGCCGCGGCGAACGCCATGGCCGCTGTGAGGGCGAACAGCTGCTGGGGGTCGGTCAACCGCAGGGCTTCGAGCGCGGCACTGAGGGTATTCAGGGCCTGGGCAGCCTTGCCCTGGTAGAGCAGGATGATGCCGTGGGCCGCGTGCACTCCACCGCCAAAGGAAATCAGGCTGGGCCCGGATCCGGCCACAAAGCCGGTCAGGAGCGTTTCGGCCCCCTGCCAGTCCCCGGAGTGGATTGCGGCGGCGGCGGAACGGACCACCAGGAAGTCGGTGAGGAAGTACAGCTCATCGTGATCGGCTCCGGCGGCCTCGATTGCCCGGGACATCACGGCAAGGGCGCTCACTCCCTTGCCACCGGCCAGGAGCCGCTCCGCGTCGAGACAGAGCCGGAACGCCTTTTCCAGCGTGTTCGCCGCCGGCCGGCTGGCGGCATCCGCCTCCTCGGCAGGGGCCGCCGCGTACTCGCCCGCCAGCGCAAGGACCATGGCTTCCATGGTGTCCAGGCGCTCCTTTGTGGCATGCTGAATGGCTTCGGCGTCGTCCGGCCGGGCCGCGGCGAGTCGTTCGGCGGCACGTTGGAGCACCTGTGCCCGTTTCATGATCTCTGCCGGCGTGTGGCCCAGCGCCGACATCACCGCGGCCCACAGGAGCGATCCGGCCAGGAGGCCGGGGACGGTGTTGCCCTTGCCGAAATCGGCGTCGAGGATGTCCCGCGCCGCAACGTAGTCGGAGGAGTTGTAGCGGGTCCGCGCTATCACGGCACGGGCCGCCATCTGCAGTTCCCGATCCTTGACCAGTGCGGCAGCCTTCCGGGCGAGCTCATCCTCGTAGAGCCGGCTGGCCAGCACCGCGGCCCGCAGCAGCTGCCGGTCCTCGACCTCCGCACCGCATTCGATCGACCAGCTCACGTGGCGCAGCAGCCCTTCGGCCGACGTCGGCTCGCTGTCCATCTTGCGCAGCAGGCTCTGCCGCAGCTGCAGGCTCCTCGCCGGCGAGATCAGGTTCCGCAGGGTGTCGCCGTACACGGTATGCCACAGCCGCAGCTCTCCGGTTACGGGGTCCGTCACGCGGATCAGTTCGCTGTCGATCAAAGATCCCACGGCCTCTTCGCCGGCCACAGACTCGATCAGTTCCCTGGATACCGGTTCGGCCAGCGCCACCAGGTTCAAGGCCTGACGTTCTTCCGGCGAGCGCAGCAGCAGCTGACGGCGCACGACGTCGGTCAGCCGGTCGCCGTGGCTGTTGAGGTGCCGGGTGAACAACCAGACACCGTTGCGCCGCAGCAGCGTGCCGTCGTTCTTGGCGTCGTCGAGGAGCCCGTTGAGGAGCATCGGGTTGCCGCCGGAGGCCTCCCAGAGGATCTCGGCGACGTTCGGCAACACCTGTGAGCCCAGTTCACCCTCCAGCATCTCTGTGGTCTGTGCGAGGGTGAGGGGGCGGAGGTCGTGCCGTTCGGCGATGCCTTCAAACCAGAGCTGCAGGAGCGGTTCCGGCAGTCCGGGCCGGGCGGCCGCGCCCACGAGCAGTTTGGCCCACCCCGCCGCGGCCAGCTCCGCCAGGATTCCGGCCGTCGCCTCGTCGAGGTCGTGGGCGTCGTCAACGACCAGCATCAGGGGTTTCTGGGTGACGCGCTTCTGCTCTTCCAGGTGCGCCCACAGCGTCCGCAACACGGCCAGCTGCGATGTTGCTTCCTGGACCGGCAGTCCCACGATGAAGGGGCCGAGGACACCGTAAGGCACCTTGGTCAATGACGCGCTGCCGTGGATCGGCACAGGCGTCACCTCGGCGCCCAGCTCAGCCACCACGGCTTCGATGAGCCTGGATTTGCCCATCCCGCTGTCGCCGAGGACGAACACGGCCACATGGCTGCCGCCCTGGAGGGCCTCCACTGCCGACATCAAATCTTCCGACCTCCCGGTCAAGGCGCGGGTAGGCGCCGTTCCGGGGTTTCCCGCCGGCCCCCTAGATGAGTCCAAGCAGATCACTTCGCGAAGAAACGCCGAGTTTCGTGAACACCTGATACAGGTGGCCCTCCACAGTTCTGACGGAAATGCCCACTTCCAGGGCAATGTCCTTGTTGGAGACCCCGTTCCCGGCCAGGGTGGCGATTTGCCGCTCCCGTTCCGTCAGCAGCGGCCCCTTGTTGCGCGGCATGACCGGCAGCGCCGGAACGGACTCCGAGAGGCTCTCGAGCATGCTGTACGCGGCGTTGGCGCTGGCGGTCAGTCCGGCACCCTTCGCGAAGTCGAACGCGAGCGCCGCGCACCTGGCCTGGACAGCGTCCAGTTCGAGGTTCGCAGCCTGCTCGGCGGCTTCGAGCATGATCGCTGCGTCCTTCTTCCGGCTGCCGACGGCGACCGTGCGGGACATCTCAGCAAGCGGCCCCTGCCGCAGCCCGGCGATTTCCTCCATGAAAAGGAAATCCTTGACGGTTCCGTTGACGGTGGCGCCGAACATGCAGATTCCGGCGAGGGTGTGGCGGCCCTTGCGGAAATGCGCCTCCGCGGACCGTACCAGCCTGTCCTTGGCCTCGGGGTCACCGAGCCACCGGGAGGCCATGTCCAGGCAGAACTCCGTGGAACTGCTGACAGTGAAGCGGGCCGGACCGTCAGCCGAGCGGGCCCGGTCCAGGTAGATCGTGGCCTGGACCGAGTTGCCGGTCTGGGCGTAGGCGAATGCGGTGGCAGCGTAGGCCTGGCGCAGGGACTGCAGGCTCGCCCGGACCTCCAGCTGGGCGATCGCGGCCAGCAGCGGATCCAGTGCCATGTAGCCGCGGCCGGCATAAACGTAGGCGAGCCCGACGGCGAGGTCGGTGGCGGCGCTGCCGGAATGCAGCCCGTGCCCTGCCCGGCCGCTCGCGTCCTTGAGCATGTCGATGGCCTGGCGCCACAGGCCGGAGAGGAGCAGCACATTGAAGGAGCGCCAGGCGAAGTTTTCGCGGATGCGCGGCACGTTGGACCACTCGCCCAGCTGTCCGCCGATCTCCCGCATGAGTTTGCGGGCATCGAGTTCGTGGCCGGTCAGGGACCAGGCCTCCATCAGGATGATGGCCGATCTGAGCCGGTGCACGGGATCGGCGCCCGGGACGTCTGTGGTGGCCGCGGTGGTGAGCCGCTCCATCATGGGCTCGAAATCCCCGATGAAGGAGAAGTAGTTGAACTCGCAGAGATCCAGGGCCAGCGCCGCCCGGGAAAGTGCCGCCGGGGCGGCGGGCGGCTCGTCCAGGCTCAAGTCCTGGAGCCGGACCCTGGCCTGCCGGAGCAGCTCGGGGACCTGGCCGGAGCGGCCCTCCAGCCAGGCCATGCAGTCAGCTTTCGCCGCAATGAATTCGGCGAAGTTCTCGGCCGCGAGGTCGTTGACCTGCCGTTCGGAGACATCGTCCAGCGCGGACATGGCCTGCAGCGGCAGCCCGAGCTGGAGGTAGGCCGCCGACTTCTGGAGTTGCCCCTCCACCCACTCAGGGTCCGCTGGGGACAGGCTGCCGGCGCATTTGAGGGCAAACTTCGGGTCGAAGAGCTTGACGGCGGCGCTGGCAGCCGCCACAGCGTGGGCGGGTGCCAGCTGGGCGTTGCAGTCGTGGGTCCACGCCGCGTAGGCCAGCAGGTCCTCGACAGTCAGCTCGTTCAGCTCATGTTCCTGGTGCCCGGGGACCTTGTCCCGGAGCTCCAGCCGGCGCTCCACGCTAAGCCAGTTACGGACAATGTCGCCGAGGTAGCGGTCGCCCAGCGTGACGAGGTGCCGGTCCGTGCGGTCGACGACGATCTGGCCGGCCTCTTCCATGTCGGCAATAACGCCGGGGCTGTACATCCTGGCGAGCCGGGACAGGGGCAGGGTCCGGGCGCATGAGAGGACGTCAATTACCTCCCGGGCCTCGGGCGTTTCCCGGGCATACCTGGCCCGGACAATGTCTTCCAGCGCCGTCCGGCCGTCCAGCACGACCTCATCAACCAGTGTCCATACCGATCCGGACAAGACCAGGTTTCCGCGTTCGATTTGTTCCGACACGACGGCTTGCAGGAGTGTGGGGCTGCCACCGACCAGCTGGTGCAGCTGGCTCGCCAGGGCCGTCGAGACCCGATGGCCCAAGGCTGACTGCAGGACCTCCAGCGTTTCGAGTTCGGTGAGGTTGGCGAGCCGGACCTCGGCCAGCTGGCCCGAGGTGATGAGCCAGTAGAAGTCTGGCGGAAGGTCTGTTGTGCGTTGGGCCGTTGCGATCAGCCGGGCGGTCCGGGTCTGCAGCAGGTTCAGCAGGACGCCGGTGCTGAGTTCGTCAAGGGCCCCGGCGTTGTCGAGGAGGATTACGCATTGGCGGCCGGCGGCGTCGTCGCGGATCAGCGAGGTAATGCCGTGCAGGATGGCGGTCGGCGAGCCCAGGGAGCTCTGCGGGAGCCGCGCAAGGGTGAAAGCCAGGCAACCGTACGGTGTTGCCGAACCCGGACCCGAGCTGCGGAGCTGGATGGTGTACACCTCGGGGCCGAATCCCGCGAGAGCAGTCCGGCCGACGAGCGTCTTGCCCACACCCCGGTCGCCCGTGATGACAACGCCCATCCGGTCCGGCGCCAGCAGTTCGTGGCGGACACGCTCGGCATCAGCGTTCCGCGCCAAACCGGACCACCCGTGCCTCGTGACCGGACCGGCAGCATGTTCTTCTTCGGCGGGTGCCAATGTAGTGGAAACATTCCCCCAGCCCAGCGATTCCCTCGACATGTAGTTTCCTTCGTACCGCTTTGCAGACAGCAACCCCGGACTGCCCACTTAGAAGTAGCGTATCCCTATCCCCCGACATGAGAGTAGACAGATCATAGCTGGAATGCCGAAAGCTTGGAAAGGAAACCCGTAATGCGGATGCAACTAAACCGCCCGGCGCCTGCCAGGGAGCCGCGACGGCTGCGTTGGGCGCGCTTTGGCTGCGTTTAGGTTCGGGCCGCGTCTAAGGGGCCTTGGCCGGGTGGAATTTTTGCTGGGCGGCGAGCAGACCGTCCCTGACCAGGACTTCGACGGCGTCGGCCGCT
Organism: Arthrobacter sp. P4_F10; assembly: GCF_056401435.1. NCBI lineage: Bacteria > Bacillati > Actinomycetota > Actinomycetes > Micrococcales > Micrococcaceae > Arthrobacter > Arthrobacter sp. P4_F10. The sequence continues at coordinate 4,347 of NZ_JBFUJJ010000009.1, read as the reverse complement.
GAGTCGATGAGGAAGGGAAGTTCCTTCTTCTCCGGGGCGGAAAAATCGCGCAGGACGAAGTCCGCAGTCTCCATCCGGCCGGGCGGACGCCCGACGCCCACCCGCACGCGCAGGTAGTCCTTGGTGGCCAGGGCCTTGGAGATGTCCCTGAGTCCGTTGTGGCCGCCTTCGCCGCCGCCGATCTTGAGCCGCACGGTGTCGAAGGGGATGTCGATCTCGTCGTGGACGGCAATGACATGGTCGGGGTCGATGCCGTAGAACTGGGCCAGGGCCGAGACGGGGCCACCGGAGACGTTCATGTAGGACAGCGGCTTGGCCAGCACGATCCGGGGTCCGCCGATGCCCAGGCGCCCTTCGAGGACCTGGGCGCGCGACTTGTGCGACTTGAAGCCGCCGCCGACGCGGGAGGCGAGTTCGTCCAGGACCATCTGGCCGACGTTGTGCCGGTTGTGGCTGTACTCGGATCCGGGGTTGCCAAGGCCTACGATCAGCCAGGTGTCGGTCATGGATCAGTCCTTCGGTGGGACGCGGCAGGGTGGGACGGTCAGGCGGGACGTGTCCGGCGGGGCCGCCGGCTCCGGGCTGCGGCGTGGGATACGACGACGTCAGAGACGACGGCGGCCGGGCCCCAGAGGGACCCGGCCACCGGTAAAATCGCCGGAATTACTCGGCTGCTGCTTCGGCTGACGGGGCAGCCGCTTCGCCCTCTTCGCCCTCTTCGACGTTTTCGACAGACTCGGAGATGTTGACAACGAGTGCTTCGGGGTCGGCCAGCAGGGTGGAGCCCTTCGGCAGGACGAGGTCGGAAGCGTGGATGTGCTCGCCGGCGCTGCGGCCTTCGATGCTGACCTCGATGGCGGTCGGCAGGTGGGTTGCCTCGGCCTCGAGGGAGACGGTGGTCATTTCCAGGTTGTGGACGTTGCCCGGAGCCAGTTCGCCACTGAGGTGGACGGGCACGTCAACGGTGACCTTCTCGCCGGTGCGGACGGTCAGCAGGTCGAGGTGCTCGATGATCTGCTTGATCGGGTTGCGCTGGATGTCCTTGACGAGGGCCAGGTGCTGCTCGCCGTTGATGTCCAGGGTCAGCAGGGCGTTGGCGGTGCGGACAGCCAGGGTGGTGGCTTTCGCCGGCAGGGTGATGTGGATCGGCTCTGCGCCGTGGCCGTAAATGACAGCCGGGATCAGGTTGGCCATGCGGGCGCGGCGGGCGAAGCCCTTGCCGAATTCGGTGCGGACTTCTGCTGCGAGCTTCTGCTCAGACATGGATATCTCCTCGTGGGATTTCAAGCTGTGGGACTAAACGGTGTTCAGCAAGGGCGGAGGTCTGTTTGCGACCTTCAACGCCGGGCTGCTGTGCAGCTGCCCTTCAGAAGGAGATTCAGACCCAGTCGATAACGGAGACCAGCGGCCGGTTGCCCGTATATACGGAATATACGGATACCGGCGCTCTCCCTCGCCAAGGTTTCGGTACAAGGCTACCAGCGCAGGGCCCGGTTTCTAAATCCGGGCCCTGCGCCGGCCGGCTCAGGCCTGGCCGTCGAACAGGCTGGTGACGGAGCCGTCGTCGAACACTTCGCGGATGGCGCGGGCGATCAGCGGTGCGATGGACAGCACGGTCAGCTGCGGGAAGCGCTTGTCCGGGGTGATCGGCAGGGTGTTGGTGACCACTACCTCGCGGGCGCCGGATTCGGACAGCCGGCGGGCTGCCGGATCGGAGAACACCGCGTGGGTCGCGGCGATGATGACATCCTTGGCGCCAGCGTTCTTGAGCACCTGGACGGCGCCGGAGATGGTTCCGCCGGTATCGATCATGTCATCGATCAGGACGCAGGTGCGGCCTTCGATCTGGCCGACGACCGTCTTGGAGACGGCCTGGTTGGGCACGGTGAGGTCCCGGCTCTTGTGCACGAAGGCCAGCGGCGCGCCGCCGAGGCGCTCGGCCCACTGCTCGGCGACGCGGACGCGACCGGTGTCCGGCGAGACGACCGTGACCTTGTCCGAGCCGACGCGGGTGCGGATGTAGTCGGCCAGGAGCGGGATGGCCATGAGGTGGTCCACGGGGCCGTCGAAGAAGCCCTGGATCTGCGAGGTGTGCAGGTCCACGCTCATGATGCGGTCGGCGCCGGCGGTCTTGTACAGATCGGCGACGAGGCGTGCCGAGATCGGCTCGCGGCCGCGGCCCTTCTTGTCCTGGCGGGCGTAGGGGTAGAACGGGGACACGACGGTGATGCGCTTGGCGGAGGCCCGCTTGAGCGAATCGATCATGATCAGCTGTTCCATGAGCCAGTTGTTCAACGGGGCCGGGTGGGCCTGGATCACGAAGGCGTCGGTGCCTCGGACACTCTCGCCGGCCCGCACGTAGATCTCGCCGTTGGCGAAGTCGTAGGCGTCCAGGGGCAGCAGTTCGGTGCCCAGCTCCTTCGCGATCTCCTTCGCCAGCTCAGGGTGCGCGCGCCCCGCGGCCAGCACCAGCTTCTTCTCGCCGTGTGCCGTAATTTCGCTCATGATTGCTAGCCCTCTTCTGTCGGTGCCGGAGTAGTGGAGGATGTTGGGGCGACGCCCACGGCGCCGGCGGACACGGCGCCGGCGGACTCTGCCAGGGCGGCGGAGACGGAACCGGGGCGGTTGGCCGGGACCCAGCCTTCGGAGTTCCGCTGCCTGGCCAGGGAGACGACAAGGGCCCCGGCCGGGACGTCCTGGCGGATGATCGCGCCGGCACCGCTGTAGGCGCCGTCGCCCACGCGGACGGGGGCGACGAACACGGTATTGGAACCGGTGCGCACACCCGAGCCGATCACCGTGCGGTGCTTCTTTTCGCCGTCGTAGTTGGCGGTGATGTTGCCGCAGCCGATGTTGGTGTCCTCGCCGATTTCCGCGTCCCCGGCATAGCCGAGGTGGGACAGCTTGGAGCCGCGGCCGATCGTGACGTTCTTGGTTTCGTAGAACGCGCCGATCTTGCCGGTCTCGCCCAGGACGGTGCCGGGGCGCAGGTAGGTGAAGGGGCCCACGCTGGCGCGCGGACCGATCGTGGAGCCGAAGCCGTGCGTGCGGATCACCTTCGCGCCCGCCCCCACGGTGACGTCGGTCAGCGTGGTGTCCGGGCCGACGACGGCGTCGCGCGCCACCGTGGTGGCACCGTGCAGCTGCGTGTTGGGCAGGAGGCGGACGTCCTCGTCGAGCGTCACCGTGGCGTCGATCCACGTGGTGGCGGGATCCACGACCGTCACACCGGCGCGCATCCAGGCTTCGATGATGCGGCGGTTGTGTTCGGCTCCGAGCGCCGAGAGCTGGACGCGGTCGTTGGCGCCCTCTACCTGCCAGCGGTCTTCGGTGACGACGGCGGCGACGCGGCCGCCCGCGGCGCGGGCCAGGGCCAGGACATCGGTGAGGTACTTCTCGCCCTGGGCGTTGTCCGTGGTGACGTGGACCAGCGCGTCGCGGAGCACGGCGGCGTCGAAGGCGTAGATGCCGGAGTTGACCTCACGGATTTCGCGTTCGGTGCTGGTGGCGTCCTTGTGCTCGCGGATTCCCGTGACGGTTCCGTCGTCGGCACGGAGGATGCGACCGTAGCCGGTGGCGTCCTCGAGCACGGCGGTCAGGACGGTGACGGCGTTGCCCTCGACCTCGTGGGCGGCGACGAGTTCGGCGAGCAGTTCGCCGGTGAGCAGGGGGACGTCGCCGTACGTGACAACGACTGTGCCGCTCAACGGGCCTTCGGCGTCGAGCGCTTCCAGTGCGACTTCGACCGCACGGCCGGTGCCGGGCACATCATCCTGGTCCACGATCAGGGCTTGCGGATCGAGGGCGGAGACGTGCGCGGCCACGCGGTCGCGTTCATGCCGAACCACGAGGGCCAGTTCGCGGGGGTGGATACTGCGGGCGGCCTGGAGCGCGTGGCCGACCAGGGAGCGGCCGCCGATCTCATGGAGAATTTTTGGGGTACGGGATTTCATCCGGGTACCGGCCCCTGCAGCTAGGACAATCACGGCGGCTGGGCCAGTGTTCTCGGGGCTCACGTATTGGCTCTCCTTGCTTGGTTGCGCAGTGTGTCTCGCCAGTTCCGCCCATAGGACTCGAACCTATACTCCACGGCTCCAAAGGCCGGGGTGCTGCCATTACACCAGAGCGGACCGTGCCGGGCTTGACCTGTGGCACGAGAACCAATTCTGCCACGAAGGTTGACGCTCGTGCGACTCAGCGCCGCGAGAAGGGCGGCGGGCCGGTGCGGTGGCGGGGGCCGGTGACGGCCCGGTGCGGCCCGACGCAGCCGCGTGCGGCGGCACCGTAGGGCGGCTGGCCGGTGCGGGCGGCCCGTGCGGTGGCGGGTGCGGTGGCGGGGCCGGCCCC
>NZ_JBFUJJ010000008.1:0-184617 GCF_056401435.1 Arthrobacter sp. P4_F10 | reverse complement strand
TGTTGCACAGGAACCGACAACAAAATAACAACACCACAGATGTTGTAACCACCAGATTTCCCACCCCCGGCACGGCCGGCAGGGTGCGGACACAGGGTTACGGCGGTCATAGCGTGGGGGAAACGCCCGGTCCCATCCCGAACCCGGAAGCTAAGACCCACAGCGCCGATGGTACTGCACCCGGGAGGGTGTGGGAGAGTAGGTCACCGCCGGAACACCATTCACGGTCGAGGACCCCCAACCACAGGTTGGGGGTCCTCCCGCATTTAACGCGCCTTCGCAGATGAGCATGGTTAGAGTAGGCGGGAGTGCTGGACGAGGCCACCCAACTCACGCCATAATGCACACCACCACTAAGCAACGCGCGCAGCGATTTAGACCACCCCACGTGACCCTATCGCCGGGAGTGCCGGACTCGTTTCGCGATGGGGTTGCGTCTGATGGTTTGATGCGTGACGTCGTGGAGGGAGAGACTCATGACCGCACAGGAACCCGGGCGAAAGAGTGTCGGGGGCCCGGCGTCGGTCCGGCCGCTGCGCGAGACGGACCTCGATCGCGCTGACGAGATCTGCAGGGCGGCGTTCGGGACGTTCCTCGGGGTCCCCGATCCGTTCGGGACCGCCGACTATGTCCGCACTCGCTTTGCCGCCGATCCGCACGCCGCCTTCGCCGCGACGGTCGACGGCGAGCTCGCCGGATCGAACTTCGCCGCCAACTGGGGCAGCGTCGGGTTCTTCGGACCGTTGACCGTGCGTCCGGACCTGTGGGACCAGGGCGTCGGCAAAAGCCTGATGGAGCCGATCATGGGCTGCTTCGAGACCTGGGGGAACAGCCACCTCGGCCTGTTCACCTTCTCGCACAGTCCTAAACACCTCGAGCTCTACCGCAGGTACGGCTTCTGGCCCCGTTTCCTGACCGCCGTCATGCGTAAGCAGGTCGCGGCCCCTGGCGCGGTGCCCGGCCGGGTGACGTATGCCGAACTGTCCGCCGGCGAGCGGCCCGACTACCTCAATGCCTGCAAGGCCCTGACCGACGCCGTATACGAGGGTCTGGACCTGGAACGCGAGATTGCGGCAACGCACGCGCAGGGGCTCGGCGACACCGTACTGCTTCCGGGCGAATCGGGGCTCGACGGGCTGGCCGTCTGTCACTGCGGACCGGGCTCGGAGGCTGGTGCGGATGTGTGCCTCGTCAAGTTCGGTGCCGTACGCCCGGGCCGRCAGGCCGATGACAGATTCGAACGACTACTCGACGCCGTTGAGCAACTGGCCGCCGAGCGCGGACTGGGTCAGCTCGACGCCGGGATGAATCTGGGCCGCCCGGATGCCTATCAGCGCATGGTCGCCCGCGGTTTCCGTACCGGGTTGCAGGGCGTGACCATGCACCGGCCCAACGAGCCCGGCTACAGCCACCCCGACGCCTATGTGATTGACGACTGGCGCTGACATATCCGTCCCGTTGCCATCATTCTTGCGATACCTGCGCCAAGGCGCGTCGCCTGAAGATCCTCGTTGCCCTTTGGCCGGGGTACACGGCCCAGACTGGAGGGACACGTACTGCACCCGGGAGGGTGTGGGAGAGTAGGTCACCGCCGGAACACCATTCACGGTCGAGGACCCCCAACCACAGGTTGGGGGTCCTCCCGCATTTAACCCCCACACCATGAAATTGGACGAGCTGGCCCTGGATGGAATCGGCCGTTTGGATGCTAGAGTCCGTCTCACGGCTCTTTTGTGTAGCCCATAAATTCTGGTCTGTGGGGGGACTTGTGCGAACTGTGCGCTCAAAAGCTTGGGTTCAAAAACTGACGGCAGTATTGATTTGCAGCATCATGTTGGGAGGGGCCGCTTCAGCTGGCCCGGCGCAGGCAATTGTGCCTTCTGCATTCATCCATTCCGCGATGGCAATGGCGTCCGGAATGACGACTCCGGGGGACCCTGGAGCCTTTCGGTCCGTAGCACCGAGACGGGTGCTGGATACACGATGGGGTGGAGGCACGCCCGTCGGCTCCGATTCGTCGGTTTCCTTCTCGGTGGCCGAGTACAAGGGCACATCCAGCGGCATCGCAGCGGTGGTGTTCAACCTCACCGTGACGGAACCCGGGTCCTTCGGGTTCGTGACAGCCTACGCCGGCGGAGGCGCCAAGCCGTCCGCCTCGAATCTGAACTATTCCACTGGCCAGACGGTGTCGAATCTCGTCACGGCGCCCGTCGGAGCCGATGGCAAAGTCACCCTGTTCAACCGCTCGCCAGGAACGGCCCACCTCATTGTCGATGTGGCCGGCTTCTATCTGGAAGGGGCGGTCAGCCAGCCTGGGGCATTCCAGCCAATGGCACCAACCCGTTTCCTGGACACGCGCACCAGAAAGGCTGTGGGACCGGGCTCGGCAGTGTCCTTCCAAGCCGCCGGGGTACACGGCATACCGTCGGCCGCTGCGGCCGTGGTCTTCAACCTGACCGCCTCCGAGGCAAAGTCCTTTGGATTCGTGACAGCGTATCCGAGCGGGACGAAGCGGCCGACGTCGTCGAGCCTGAACTATTTGAAGGACCAGACGGTGCCGAATCTTGTCACTGTTCCCGTCGGCGCTGACGGGAAGGTGAGTTTGTTCAACCAGTCCTCCGGTAGCGTGCAGCTTTTGGCGGACGTTGCAGGCTACTTCTTGCCCGGAGATCCCACGGCGCCCGGCGTCTTTCATCCGCTGGCGCCGTCACGGGTGCTGGACACGCGCAAGAGTTCCGCAGCGGCGGCCGACGGGGCGGTCTCGTTCCAGGCCGCCGGGGCCAACGGCGTCCCGGCGGGAGCTGCGTCGGTGGTGTTCAACCTGACGGTGACTGAAACGGAAACCTTTGGGTTCGTCTCGGCCTACCCCAGCGGCACGAAGCGGAGCGATGCATCAAACCTGAACTATTCCAGGGGGCAAACGGTTCCGAACTTGGTCACAGTGCCTGTCGGGGCGGACGGCAAGGTCACGCTCTTCAACCGTTCGAAGGGTAGAGCGCAACTGATTGCCGACGTCGCCGGCTACTACGTGGCCGGCACACCGACTGAAGGAGCGGCCTACACCTGGGGCGGCAACTACGCCCGTGAAGCAGGCACAGGCTATGGGGAAGGCACTTCCAGCCCGGATCAGGTGCTGGGGGTCAACGCCACGAGCATCAAGGCGGCTTACTACTCCCGCTACGCGCTGCTCAAGGATGGAACCGTGAAGGCCTGGGGCGACAACGCTGCCGGCCAGCTGGGCAACGGCACCACTGCCGAAGGGCTAAACCCCGTCACGGTCAAGGGGCTCGGCGGCGTGGCGGCAATCGAAGCAGGGTATCAAACGGCCTACGCCGTGCTGAGGGATGGTTCAGTTCGAGCGTGGGGTGCGAATACCCGCGGTCAGCTGGGAAACGGATCCACAACAGGCTCCCGTGTACCTGTGGCCGTCAAGGGCCTGTCCGGAGTGGCAGCCGTCGTTGCCGGCGAATCGGTCGCGTACGCGTTGCTGAATGACGGCAGCGTCTATGCCTGGGGCGACAACCGGAGCGGCCAACTGGGGAACGGCACAACAGTTAGTACGTCCACACCCGTCAAGGTGCACGGCTTAGCTGGAATCGCGGCAATCACCACAGCAGGGCAAACCACTTACGCCAGGACCACTGACGGGAAGGTCCTGTCGTGGGGGTCCAACGAGGGAATGGCATTGGGCAATGGAAACCCAAGCAATGACGCTGTGGTGAGAGAGCCCACGGCGATTCCACGCTTGTCCGGCGTGACCTCGGTAGTCTCCGGAATGTACAGCGCCTACGCATTGCTCGACAGCGGAGCCGTCATGGCGTGGGGCTCCAACAACTTCGGCCAACTCGGCAACGGGAGCACTGCGAACTCCGCCGTCCCGGTTCCCGTGGACGGCGCCTCCGGGACCGTCTCCCTCGCCGCGGCATTAGGAGCTGCCTACGCCGTGCGTCGGGACGGTAGCGTCCTGGGCTGGGGAAACAACCGTTACGGCCAGCTGGGGAACGGAACCACCACGAATGCGCTGGTACCGACGCCGGTCGTGGGCGTTCGGAACGCGAAACACCTGGCGGTGAACGGCGACAACGGCTATGCGCTCACCTCCGACGGCACCGTATATGCCTGGGGGAAAAACGCTGACGGACAACTGGGCAACGGAACCACCACCGACTCCACCGTTGCCGTCAAGGTCAGCGGCCTCGAAGGGGTTGGTTCAGTCATCCCGAGTGGCTCTTGAAATTCGCTGCAACGACGGGCTGACTGCGCACGCAAGCCCCGATCAATGCATCGGCGGGATCAGGGAAACTCCCAGCAGATTCCGGGGAAAGCCCCGGCCCGTCCGGAACGAACACCTGGTTGGGCTCGTTAGAATTTGACGGGGCTGGATTCCAAAAGACCAGCCCAACGCTTCGTTCTAAGGACACTTCAATGCCCGAGCGCACTATCGTCATCACCGGAGCCAGCGACGGCATCGGCGCGTCCGCCGCCCGGACCTTCGCCGGGCAGGGGGAGCGAGTGGTCGTCGTCGGGCGTTCCGCGCAGAAGACCGAGACGATCGCGAACGAAATCGGCGCCGACTTCTTTGTCAGTGACTTCGCCGATCTTGCCCAGGTGCGCACGCTGGCCGCGCAGCTGAAGGAAAGGTACCCGCGGATCGACGTCCTGGCGAATAACGCCGGCGGCATCATGGGACCGCGCGAGCTCACCGTGAACGGCCACGAGACAACCTTCCAGGTCAACCACCTGGCCCCGTTCCTGCTCACCACCGAACTGATTGACGTGCTGACCGCCAGCCAGGCCACCGTCATCAACACTTCGAGCGTCGCGAATTCGCTTTTCGGCAAGCTGGACATCGACGACCTCGACGCGGCCCGCAAATACTCCACCAACCGCGCCTACGGCAACGCCAAGCTCGCCAACATCCTCTTCACCACTGAGCTCCACAACCGCTACAACACCGAGGGGATCTCGACGGCGGCGTTCCACCCCGGCGGCGTGGCCACCAACTTCGCGGCCGACTCCACGAGCCCCATGCGCCTGGCCTACAAGTCCTTCCTCAAGCGCTTCATGCTGACTCCGGACCAGGGCGCAGACACCCTTGTGTGGCTCGCCAACTCCACCCCGGGCCACGACTGGATCTCCGGCGCCTACTACGCCAAACGGACGCTCTCCAAGGCCAACAAGCAGGCTTACGACGCCGGCCTCGCCAAGGCCCTGTGGCAGCGCAGCGAGGCGATGGTGGCCCAGGACCTCGACAAGCTGGAGCACCGGCCGTAATTCCGCACGGGGTCGGCCGCAGCGGCGCCCGGGACAAGACCAGCGGAAAGCCGGTCACCACCTTCCGCGTCAACAGCACCGTGTACAGCTACAACGACGGCGGTGCGCGGCACTGGGGCGAATACGACCTGGACCGTGACAACGACGGCATCGCCTGCGAAAAGCGCTAATGTGAATCGTCGGGATCCCCGCCAGCGGCGGGGATCCCGACAGGTTTAGCCGGCGACCCGGCCCTAACGGCGCGCGCCCCGCCGGCGACCGCCCGGCTACCCCCCGGCGTCGACCTTGTCCAGGGCGTTCAGGGCGCTCTCCATGGTCCCCGCCAGGTGGCTTGCAGGGGCCGGCTTGGCGAACAGGTAACCCTGCAGCGAATCGCAGCCGCGGTCCATCAGGTACTTGGCCTGCGCGGGGGTTTCGATGCCTTCCGCCGTGACCAACAGGTCGAGGGCATGCGCGGCCGTGATCATGGTGGCGAAGAACGGGAGCTGTTCCTGGCCGGTTTTGATCATGGCCACGAGGGAGCGGTCGATCTTGACGTTGTCCATGGGCAGCTCCTGGAGCCGGCCGAGCGTGGAATACCCGGTGCCGAAGTCATCCATGGCAATCCGGACACCGGCCTGGCGGAGCTGCCGCAGCTGGCCCAGCACGTCCGAGGACGCGTCGAAGAACACGCTCTCCGTCAGCTCAAGCGTGAGCTGGTGCGGATCAACACCGGTGGACGCGGCAATCCCGAGCACGTCCGTGGCGAAGTCCCGGTGCTGGAACTGCAGGCCCGAGACGTTCACGGCGACGCTGTAGGCGGGGTCGCCGGCCAGCCACGGCCGGATCTCGGCGCAGGCGCGGCGCAGGACTTCATCGCCGATCTCGCGGATCAGGCCGCTCTGCTCCGCCACGGGCAGGAACTGGTTCGGCGGCACCAGCCGGCCGTGCCGTTCCCACCGGGCGAACGCCTCGAACTGCACCACCGAACCGATGCCGGGCGAGACCACGGGCTGGTAGTGCACCGAGATCTGGCCGAGCTCGACGGCGCGCCGGAGCCCGGAATCGCCGTCGGCCTTGTGGGCCGCGGTGCTCAGCATCCCCGGCCGGAACCGCAGCCAGGTGTTCTTCCCGGCGGCTTTCGCCGCGGTCATGGCCGCGTCGGCCTGCCGCAGCAGTTCCGCCCCGTCCAGCGTCTGCCCTGACTTGGACGCCAGGCCCATGCTCACGCCGGGCCGGACCATGGAGCCGCCCGCGCGCAGGGGCGCGTAGAGGGACTCGGCGATCCGCCTGGCCACCGCGTCCGCGTTGAGGCACTCGGTCAGCAGCACCGCGAATTCGTCGCCGCCGACCCGGGCCACGGTGTCATGCGGGCGGACGCAGTTGCGCAGCCTGCTCGCCAGCTCCACCAGCAGCTCATCGGCCGCCGAGCGTCCCAGCACGTCATTGAGGTGCCTGAAGTCATCGACGTTCAGCAGCAGGATGTCCACCGGATCCGGGCGGCGCAGGGCCGCGGCGAGGCGCTCGTTGAAGAGGGGGCCGTTGGGCAGCGCCGTCAGCGGGTCGCGGAGGGACCCGGCCTTGAGTTCGTCGTCGTGCTCGACAAACGCCACGGGAGCGGCAGCCGCCGGAAGTCCCCCAAAGCCAGTCGCTCCCCCTGAAACAAGAGTACGACGGCGGAGAAAGTCGCCGCTTAGGGAACGGCCGGCGCCGCCGGCACTGGAGTTTCCTCCGGGGTTTCCTCCGGCAGCGCCACGGATCGAGAGGGCCACGGACGTTCCGGCGTCGGCCGATCCTGCCGGCGGGGGGACAAGGGCACACGTGATTTCGACCGGGAGTTCAGTGCCGTCGGCACGGCGGCCCGAGCCGGCGAACGGCGAGCGGGGACTGGCGGCCTTGCCCAGCCCGGCCAGGACGCCGTGGAATTCCTCCCGTGAGGCCTCGGCCAGGAGCATGCTGTGGTCCGCGCCCAGGAGCTGCGCCCGCGGGTAGCCAAAGAGCCGTTCCGCGGCCGGGTTGAGGAAGGTAATGGATCCGTCCGGGCCGACCAGCAAAAGCGCGTCCGGGCTGTACTCCAGCAGTTGTTGTGCGAAACCAGCTTCCATGATGTCTGACAGCCCCCCAGGCGGTGAATACGGATAGCGGGCACCTTGCTAAGAGCAGGGCGCACTGCACTGACTGAATCATATGCGGTGCGGGCTCCCCGAACGTGACGGGTATCACGCCGCAATCAGATGTGTCGAACGCGCCACCCGGGCCGCGCTAGACGGCGACGACTGGAATCCTCCGAGTGAAGAGGACCTTCTCGGTGATCCAGTCCAGCAGGTCCACGGTGAGCCAGTACGTGCCCGGTGCCGGCGGGCGCAGCAGCATGTCGTAGCGTTCGGCGGCGCCGAAGTTGATCAGGCTGGACCGCAGAGGGCCTGTGGAAGAAATCGGCCGTGCCGGTCCGGTGGGGTTGGACGTGTCCCGGAACGGCCGCCCGTCGTGCGAGATGAGTTCAGCCATGACAACCGGCTTGCCTGCGGAATCGGTGAAGCGCACATTGACCGGGAAGTAGTTGGCGTTGAGCAGACGCAGCAGGGTGGGTTTGGTGGCACCTCCTGCCATCCTGGCCCGGATGCGGGTCAGCCGGATTGGGCCTTCTATTTTCGGGGCACGGGCTAATTCACCGCCCAGAAGGTAGAAGTGCTTGGGATTGAACTTGTCCAGTCCGGCGTCTTCGCCCGAGAGCCCGGCGGCGTGGTTGAGTTCGTGCCAGCGGGGGTCGACGGAGAAAGGGACGAGGAGAGTCTCGGTGTCGATGTCGTATTCCGGTCCGTCAACGAAGGCCCGCCTGGCGCCTTTGGTCACCGGAAAGTCCGGGTGGACTGGAGGGTCGATGATCAGCGGGCCGAACATGCCCATTTGTACGTGCAGTGTGGTGTTGACGTGGCAGTGGTAGAAATACGTTCCGGACGCGCCCACATTCGGGTTGCCGGGCTGCCCGCGTTCCGGCCGCCACTGATAGGTGTAGCTTCCGGAAACCTCGAAGGAGGTGTGGCCGACGCCGTCGTTGCGTGGATCCGGCTCGATGCCGTGCCAGTGGATGGTGTGCACTTTCTTGCTCGGGAGCACAGTGCCGTGGAACAGCTGCCCCTCGGTGAGCCGGATCAGCGGTGCGGGGAAGATCCTCCCGGAGTTCTCGGTCTCGAAGGTCCAGATCTCGAATTTGCCGCCGTCGTCGAACACCATTTCGCGGTTGAAGAACTTGAACTCGTGTTCCACGTCCGGGCTCTGGCGGAACTCGGTTTCGGGGCTTCCCTCGTGCATCTGATGGGAGCTGAAATCGACCTGGGTGCGGAACAGCTCGTGGGTGGCCTCGCTTCCGGGTGCGGGGGCCGCTACGGTCCAGTGGCCAACGAGCCCGCCGGGATACATGCCGCCCCGCGCTACCTGGGAGGGCTCGGCATGGCAATGCATCGGGTAGTCATAGTCCTCTTTCCGGGCGTTCCACACCTCATCGATAATTTCCGGCGGCCGCCTCAACGGGAGCATGGAGTCCTTGCGGTCCAGCGGGTGCATTTCGATGACGTCTTCCCACTGCTGCAGCACCACGTGACCGTCAGCGTCAATGTTTCCGCCGGTACGCGGAAACATGCTCCCGTTGCGGTTGACGGTCCAAAGGTGGTTTCCGTGGAAGTGGAGCTGGTGGTGGACGACGCCGGCGTTGAGGAAGCGCATCAGCTGGCCGGTCCTCACAGTTCCTGCCGCGGCGCTCAGGCTGAAATTGCGGACGTCGATCTGCCGGGGCGAGCCTGACATCAGGGAGTCCTCTTCCCGCACGCGGTTCAGCGCCAGGTCAGTGGACGCGGCCAGCGATTGGAAGCCGCTGCGGCCGTTAAGCGTAAAAAACCGCGGATACACCGGTGTCTTGTCGGGATCCACCGTTCCGTTGCGCGACGCGATGCCGGCCCACACTGGGTCAACGTTGTGGAGCATCCACAACCACTGGCGTTCGAATTCCGGCCCGTTGGGCATGGGCAGCCACGGCGAAGCCGGATCGGTGACCAGCAGGGCACCAAAAAGGCCCAGGACGCGCTGGACCGGGTCGGCGGTCGGATCGGCCGGATCGGCGCCAGGATCGCAGTAAAGGTAGGTGCCTGCCTTGGGGGCCGCGAATTCCAGGGTTTTGGTTTGACCGGGCCTGATCACGCCTGTACCGACGTGGCTGTTCCCCGCTCCCGCGTTGAGGAACTGCAGTGCGTGCTCCTGGGCCAGGTGGTTGGTGACGCGGATGCTGACGGTGCTGCCTGTTTCGGCAATCAGGGTCCGTTCCGGGAAGAAGCTGGCCCAGAATGCGCGGCGGACCAGGAATTCCCCGGGGTTGGCAGGGTCCTTGGCGGCAGGTGCCGGGCGTCCGAGCGGGGGAATGGCGGCCTTCAGGGGATAGGTGCGGCTCGCCACGATCGAACCGTTGCGCAGGAATACCCTCGGGCTTACCGTCAGGCTGGGCTTCGGGTCGTTCACCAGCGTCCGCCGGTCACCGAATCCCCGGTGGTAGACGCGGGATCCGTCCACCATCGGCAGGAATCCGTCATTGATGTGGATATCGAGCGGGCTCATGACTTCACCTGGCTGACCGTCAGAGGCGGCAGGGAGAGGATGGCCGAGCCGTCGTGTTCCGGTTCCGAATACTCCAGCTCCATCGCGACGGCGTCGTGAGGCGCCAGGTAGCTGATCCAGAGATGCTCTGCGGCCCCGGGCCCGACCGAGCCCAGGCCGCGGTCGAAGTCCTGGGGAGTGACTGTGGTTCCGGACGGGAGCAGCCTGAGGCGCAGTTGGCCGGGGCTGAAGAGCACGGGTTCCTGACTGGAGTTGCGGACTTCAACCTCGAGGAGGACGACGTCGCCCCAGGTCAGGTTTAGCGGCTGGGGCCAGCCGGGATCCTCCGGTTGTGCGCTGTCATGGTCATGGTCGTGGGAAGTTGCGGGGAGGGTCGTCGGGCTCGCGGCCCGATGGAAACTGCCCGCGACGGCCCTGTTTGCGCCGGCGGCCATGGCTCCGGGATCGGCGAGCACGGCGGCTGCGCTTTCGATTGACCGGAAGGCCTGTTGGCCCTGGGCGTTCAGCCGGGCCAGGCGGCCGGCCCGGGTGACCGCCAGGACACCAAAGGCCGTATCCAGTTGCGTTGCAGACTGTGGACCGCTTCGGGAGACGGCGGCGTATGTGCCGCCTGCCATCAGCAGGAAGGCCCCGCCCCCCACGATCAGTCCGAACTGGCGCCGGTTCAGGACCGGGCCGGAAATCAGGGGGGAGCGTGCGTCCATGGTTGTGCCTCCACGTTGAGTCCGCGATAAGGCCCAATGGTGCTTACACGGCCCTATAGAAAACTTGGGAGGAGCCCGGACGCGAGTTTCCGCACCGCTTTCGGGGACGGTGGACGCGGAGTGCGTTGCACTGCAGCCTGGCCGTGGTGCCAGTTCGCGTGGAATGTCAGGTGCCGGGCGGGCGGTACTTAATCTGTTCGGCTTTCCGCAGGGCTTCCATCGTTTCGTCGACGGTCAAGAGCACTGTCGTTTCGAAAGAGCTCAGTGCGCCTCCTCCGCTGATCGCCAAGGCAACCGCGGCCATGGACACGTTGTCGGGAGCCTCCCATAAGTTGTAGCCGTCGTGGGCGCCGAATGCGTACCAGAATCCATGGAGTTTTCCTCCGACCGATTCGATGTATGCCTGGGCGGCCTTTCCGCGGTCCTCGGGGTTGCTCATCAGCCTCGCCCAGGTCTCCGGTGTGTAGCTGAACTTCGACAGATAGAGCGGCATCGTCTCTTCCTTTCGTTCGCTGTCGGATGTGCGGATTCACCAAGAATGGCAGTCTGCTGCCAGGCCAGCAATGCAGCCGGGTCACGACGTCGCCCGGACCCGCGACGGAAGTTCATACAGCGATGATGTTCCCGGCCGAGGTGCCCGGATCAATGCGTTCCCTGCATCATAGGGTCCTTCGGCCCTGTGTCCAGCACATTGGCCACGGAGCTTTGGCGGGTCACCGGTTGCCGGGCACCCGATCGCCCCGCAGCGCGGCGATGGCCCGGGCCGCGCGGTCCAGCGCAGGCTTGAGCGCGGCCTCCGGCTGGGGGCCCGAAAACAGGAAACCCTGCAGGGCATCGCAGTCCAGCTTCATCAGGTAGCCGGCCTGGGCGGACGTTTCCACGCCCTCTGCTGTGACGGTGAGCCCCAGTCCGTGGGCCATGCCGATCATGGCGTTCAGGATGGGCAGCCGTTCCGTGCCGGTCTTGATCATGGACACGAACGACTGATCGATCTTCAGCGTGTCCACGGGCAGGCCCTGCAGGCGCCCCAGGGAGGAAAAGCCGGTGCCGAAGTCATCCAGCGCCACGCGCACGCCGACCGTGCGCAGGCTCATGAGCTGCTGGATCACGTGGCAGTCGTCCTCGAAGAAGACGCTCTCCGTCACTTCCAGGACGAGCTGGCGCGGGTCCACGCCGCAGGATTCCGTTACGGCCAGGACCAGCTCGGCGAAGTCCCCGTGCTGCAGCTGGACCCCGGAGACGTTCACGGCCAGCGACCGGGAGGAGTCCTCCTCCAGCCAGGGCTTGAGCTCGGTGCAGCCGCGCAGCAGCACCTCGGTGCCGATCTCGACAATGAGGCCGCTGCGTTCCGCCGCCGGAATGAACTGCTTGGGCGGAACCAGCGCGTCGTCGCGTACCCAGCGGGCCAGGGCCTCGACCTTGGTCACTGTCCCGCTGCCGGCGGAGACGATTGGCTGGTAGTGGACGGCGATCTGTCCGCTGTCCACGGCGAGCCGCAAGCCGGCCTCGAGGTCGTTGCGGTCCACCAGGGCCTTCAACATCTCCGGCCGGAAGCGCATGTACCGGTTCTTGCCGGCGGCCTTGGCGGCATACATCGCGACGTCAGCACGGCGCAGGAGCTCGGAGGCGTCCACGGCGGCCTCGCCGATCGAGGCGATCCCCAGGCTGAGGCTGGGCCGCAACATGGTGCCGTCGATCCACACCGGGACGCGCAGCGAGTCGACGATCCGGACAGCAACCGCCTCGGGCTCCAGCGACTCGATCAGGAGCACCACGAACTCGTCGCCGCCCAGCCGGGCCACGACGTCGTCCGGCCGCACGCACGCGCGCAGCCGCCGGCCTACCTCAATGAGCATTTGGTCCCCGGCATGGTGGCCCAGGATGTCGTTGACTTCCTTGAAGTCGTCCAGGTCCAGCAGCAGGACGTCCACGGCGGTGCCGCGCGGATCCGCGAGGGCGCTGGCGAGCCGGTCGTTGAACAGCTGGCGGTTGGACAGCCCGGTCAATCCATCCCGGAACGCCAGCGCCTTGAGCTGGGCGGACTGCGCGGCGAGGTCTGCCATGGCCCGGGTGATCCGGTCCTGGGCAACCTTGGCCGCGGTCACGTCGCGGAAGCTCCACACCCGTCCGACCACCTGGTCCGCGACTTTTTGGGGGCGCGAATAGCGTTCGAAAGTCCGGCCGTCGCGGAATTCCAGGATGTCGTGGCTTTCTGCCGCGGGATCGGCGTAGAGAGCCTCGACCTTTTCGACAAACTGGGCCGGCTCCCGCAGTTGGTCCAGGACGAAGCCCATGACGGCCTCATCGTCCCCGGTGGCCAGCATTTCCCGAGGGATGCCCCACATGGTGAGGAACTGATTGTTGACGCCGGCGATCTCGCCCTCGCTGCTGACCACGAGGATGCCGTCGGCCGTGGATTCGAGCGTCGCGCTCAGCAGCGACATGGCCTCGCGGAGGCTGTCATCGTTCTCCGGCCGGTGCGAGGTGTCCCGGACCGCGGCGATCATGCTCGCAGTTCCATTACCAGCCCCGTCCCCGGTCACGAAGATGGCCCCGGCCACCTCGGCCTGGAACTCCGTGCCGTCCCGCCTCACCCCGTAGGCCTCCACGGGAGCGGTGTCTGCCTCGTCGCCGTCGGCGTCTGTGTGCGCGTCGCGGCGGAGGTTGAAGAACAGCCGCTCTAGCCCGTTCCGGAACCCCTCGGCCAGGAGAATGCGGTGGTCCGAGCCCACGAGCTCCGCGCGGGCGTACCCGAACATGCGCTCCGCGGCGGTGTTGACCATCCTGATGGACCCGTCCTCGGCCACCACCAGCAGGGCATCGGGGCTGGATTCCACGAGATCCCCGTAGCCCGGGACCGCGCCGGAGACTTCCTCTGGGACTGCGCCGGAAGCTTCCTCCGGGCACGACGACGCCGTCACCGGGCTGCCGCCGTGCGAACCTGAGACCACCAACGAGACATTTAGAACCCTCCCCTCGGGAAATCATAGGCGTCCCGAGGCTCCCTTGGGTGTCAACACGTGGGCGGAGCGGATCCAGGCCCGCGGGTAAGGACCAAACGCCCCGTTGCGCTTTCACCTAGGGTGCTCAAAAGCCCGGGTTGGCCGCCCTAAGTGATAGGGCAACGAGAGGGGACTGGCCAATTAGGGGTTCCCGGGTCACGGCCTTGTAATGGCCAACGAGTTCGGCCCCGAGGACGGACCACGTCCGGCCCTGGACCGAGGCGTGCGCGGCCGCGGCGAACGCGCGGCGCTTGGCGTCGTCGCCCATCAGGTCCACCACCCGGGCACGGAGCGCGGCAAGGTCACCGGGCTCGTACAGCCAGCCGGTCCGCGAATTCTCCACGAGGTCCAGCGGGCCGCCTCGGCCCGTGGCCACCACCGGCACGCCGGACGCCATGGCCTCCTGGATGGTCTGGCAGAAGGTCTCGAACTCGCCGGGATGGACGAAGAGATCGAAGGACGCCACCGCCCGGGCGAGGTCGGCGCCGCCGAGGAATCCGGTGAAGACCGCCTGTGGCAGGGCAGCTTCCAGGGCTGGCCGCTGGGGCCCGTCGCCCACGATCACCAGCCGGGTCCCGGGAACATCGCCCAGCACCGCCAGATCCTCCACCTGTTTCTCCGCCGCCAGCCGGCCCACGTAGCCGATCAGGCGCTCGCCGCCGGGTGCCACCGAAGCCCGCCAGCCGGCGTCGCGCTTCGCGGGGCTGAACCGCTGGGTGTCCACGCCGCGCCGCCACATGTCCACGCGCGGAATGCCGCGGCCGCGGAGCTGGTTGAGCGCGAAGGTGGAGGGGACCAGGGTGCGCGAGGCCAGCAGGTGGATCTGGTCCACCCGGTTCCAGGCCCAGTTCTCCAGGAAGGGGACGCCGTAGCGGCCCGCGTAGCCGGGGACCTCGGTCTGGTAGACGGCGACCGTGGGGATGCCGAGCTGGTGGGCGGCCTGCGCTGCCCGCCAGCCGAGCACGAACGGGGACGCGAGGTGAACGACGTCGGGCGCGTAGTCGGCAAGGATTCGCTTGACCCGATACACACCGCCCATCGCCACCCGCACATTGGCATAGCCGGCCAGCGGAACCGAGGGGAGCCGATGGACGTGGGCGCCATAGACCTCGTCCGGAACGTCCGTGTCCTGCGTGGACGGCGCGATCACGAGCACCTCGTCCCCGCGCTCCTGCAGATGCTCCAGCACGCGCAGGATGGAGTGGGTGACTCCGTTCATGAGCGGCAGGAATGATTCGGCGACGATTGCGATCCTCACTCCTCCACGGTGCGGGCGGCGGCTTGCGGCGCGGGGGAGCGGGTGTGGCCTGCAGAGGAAGAGTGGGTTAACAGGTGGGCGCGCTCAGGCGTGAACTGCCACGGGGCGGACAGCGCGGAAAATGGGCGGTCAGGGCGGGGGCCTGCGGGGACTTAGCTAAGAAGTGCAAAGAGGGCGTACTTGATTGCGGCCATGCGTCCGAGGCGCAAACCCGACAAAGCAGCGGTGCCGGACGGCATGACGAAAGACGAACTACAGCGGATCGGGCCAGTTGCCGACCGGGAAGAGGGAACGGATGCCGGAAACCATCGCTATCCTCACACCCGGACCGCTACGCGCACGCATATTGCCTTCCATCTGAAAATACCTCCAGAGGCTACGGAACTTCAGAATACGCCCGTCGCCTCCAAGCGTCCAGAGGGGTCATTCGGCCTTGAGGATATCCGGAAGCTCGTCCACAAACACGGTTTGCGGCGGTTCAAAATAGATGACCAGGACCTGCTCGCCCACGGCGAAGACGCTGCTCTTGTCGAACGGGTGCGCATGGAACGCGCTGGTTCCGCCGCGGACGGGGAGCATGACCTCGCCGATGGTGCCCGGGCCGATCCGACCCGTGACCCGCCCGATCTTTCCGGTCAGGCTCCGGTCAACATCCCTGTGCATCAGAATCCCCGTACATCTAGACCCCTGCGTATCAGAATCCCCGTGTTTGCCCTCGCATGGCGGCCACTACGCCCCCGGAGCCTTGGTATCCCGTTTGGCGGCGTCCCGGCCGTGCTTGAGCGCGGTGGAGAGTGCCGGGAGGTAATCGCCCACCTGTGCCAAAATACCGCCGATCATCCGGTTGACCCCTTCGCCGCCGTTGAGGACGGTCATCTGTCCAACGTGTGAAAACGGCTCGGCCGCCGCCGCCACGATCGCCGGCATGTTCTCGGCGAGCTGCTGGGAGATGACGGCGTCCTGGTTGGTTGCGAGTGCTTCGGCACGGGCCTTGATGCCTTCCGCCTCGGCCAGTGCCTTGGCCTTGATGGCGGAGGCGGCGGCATCGCCGCGGGCCTTCGTGGCGGCAGCCTCGGCCTCGCCGGTGACCTTGGTGGCCCCGGCCGCCGCCGCTGCCGCCGTCGCGTTCGCCTGGGCCTGCAGCTCAGTCCGCCGGGCGTTGGCCGTAGCCTCGAGCTCGGTGCGCCGGGCCAGCGCCTCGGCCGCGCTGATGTCTGCGGATTTCTGACCCTCGGCATCGGTGCGCTTGGCGTAGGCCCTCGCGTCGGCGGGCTTGCGGACGGTGGTCTGTAGCTTCTGCTCCTCCCGGTCGGCCTCGAGCTTGGCCACCTCGGTTTCCTGGACCACCACCTGCTGACGCGCCGTCGCGTCCGCCAGCGGCCCGGCCTGGGCCGCGTTCGCCTTGGCGCGCTCGGCATTGGCCTGCGCCTCGGACTGCCGGATCGCGGACACGCTCCGGGCGTCGGCAATCAGGGCCTCGGCCTCCGCTTCCTTTTCTGCGGCCTCCCGGTTCCGGGTGGCCTCCGCGATGCGGGCTTCCATCTTGACCATGGCGATGTGCGGCTTGGCGATGTTCTGGATGTAGCCCGTGGGGTCCTGGAGGTCCTTGATCTGCAGCGAGTCGACCACCAGGCCTAGCTTTTCCATTTCGACGCCGCTGGCGCTGCGGACCTGGGAGGCCAGTTTGTCGCGCTCGCGGATGATTTCCTCGACCGTCATGCTGCCGATGATCGAACGCAGGTGGCCCTCGAAGACGTTGTACACCTGGCTTTCCATCTTGGGCTGCTGGCCCAGGAACCGCCGTGCGGCGTTGGCAATGAACGGCGGGGCGTCCCCGATCTTGTAGATGACCACGCCGTCGACAATCACCTGGATGCCCTGGGAGGTCACGCAGGAGACCTTGAGTTCGGTTTCATTCAGCGTCAGGGACAGCGGCCGCACAGTCTGGAGGCCGGGCAGCACCAGGGCCCCCTTGCCCGTGACGATCTTGAAGTCCATCCCCTCCCGGGTTTCCAGCGTGCCGCGGGTCAGCCCGGAGATGATGAGGGCCTCGTTCGGTTCCGCTACCTTCCACATCAGTTTTGTTGCCACCCAGATGACGCCGACGACGGCGACCGCCCCCAGGATGATCGAAATGAGCGGATACAAAAATGACAAGTCCGGCATAACCAGGTCCTTTCACGGCGGTGGAAAAAGGTATTAAGCAAAGCCCCAAACGATGCTGCTGGTAGTCCCGGCCGGCCTGGAGGCAGGAATTCTTACGCCGCCCAGCCAGCCGTTGTACACAGTCTGTGGTGCTGCCTGCCGTTAGTCCAGCAATTCGACGGTGTCCGGGCATATGCCCAGGTCCCGCCGGTGCCTAAAGCCCCTGTTGGGGCGGCCGCCGCCGTGCCAGCGTGGGAGAGGGTGCGAGCGTGGAAGAGCGGGTGAGCGTGAAAGAGCGGGTGAGGCCGAGATCTGGAGTGCCGGCCCCGCGAAAGGATGATGGGTGATGCGCGGCTCTCCTCTCGGGATGACACGACTGACCGGGATCGCGTGGGACATCTGGCGGGCCGGGCGGGCAAGCCAGGACGCGATCGCCCGCCGGCAACGGGACCGGCTCGCCGCGCTGGTTGAGTGCGCGCGGTCCTCCTCGCCCTACTACCGCAGGCTGTACCGGGACGTTCCGGACACGGTCACCGATCCGGTCACGAACCTGGGGGAGCTGCCTCCGGTGGGCAAACGCGAGCTCATGGAGAACTTCGACGAATGGGTCACCGACCCGCACATCACGCTCGCCGGGCTGAAGCAAGACCTGCTCGATGACCCCTCGCGCATCGGCGGCCTCTACCGCGGGCAGTACCTCGTGGTGACGTCGTCGGGGTCCACGGGGGACCCCTCGGTCCTGGTCCACGACCGACCTCGCAGCTGGTGGCGAGCCTCCTCGGCCCGATCCGCGAACGGCGGACCCTGATGACGGCTGCGGAGGCCCGCGCTTTCCTGCACCGGGGGCTGCGGGCCGCGGCGCTGATCGCGGACGGCGGCCACTTTGCCGGCGTCGTGCTGACCGAAGCCGCGCGGCGACGCAGCCCCCGCATTGCCCGCAGGGTCCGCGTGTTCTCCGTGCTCCGGCCGCTCCCGGACCTCGTGGCGGACCTCAACGACTTCCAGCCGACCGTCCTCTACGGCTATCCGAGCGCCATGCTGCAACTGGCCGCCGAACAGAAATCGGGACGGCTCAGAATACATCCGCTCCTGGCGGTCGCTTCCGGGGAGTCCCTGGCAGCCCATGCCGGGGCGGACATCGAGGCGGCCCTCGGCTGCCGGGTCACTGTGCGGTACCTTGCCTCGGAGGCCCTCGCACTGACCAGCCGCTGCCGGCAGCGGCTGCTTCATGTCAACGCGGACTGGAACATCGTGGAGCCGGTGGACGACGCCTTCCGTCCCGTGCCGGCCGGGGAACTCTCCCACACGGTGCTGGTCACCAACCTGGCCAACCGGGTCCAGCCGCTGATCCGGTACAACCTGGGCGACCGGGTGCAGCTGGGTGCCGGGCCGTGCGCCTGCGGCAGTCCGTTTCCCACGCTGCGGGTCGAAGGGCGCAGTGGCGACGTACTGAGCTTTGGTGCCGCCGAAGGGGCAGAGTTCGACAGCGCAGGGTTGGACGGCGCAGGGTTGGACGGCGCAGTGGTGACCGTGTTGCCGTTGGCGCTGGGGACGGTGATCGAGGAGACCGCCGGCGTCCGGCGGTTCCAGGCGATCCGCACCGGGCTGCGGTCGCTCACCGTGCGGCTCGAGCTCTGGCCGGGCGCCGAGCCAGGTGCCGTGCAGGCGGCGACTCGGGATCGCCTTAGTGCGTTCTTCGCGGCCCAAGGCGCCGACGGCGTCGATGTCCGGTTTGCCGAGGAGCCACCCCGGCCGGACCGCAGCGGCAAGTTCCGGCAGGTGTGGTCCGCCTGAGAACGCTACTGCTGATTAAGGATCCGCCGGGCGTCCTGCTGGGCCTGGAGCTCTTTCTGGGTCAGCGCCTGCCCGGTCAGGTACCCGGCTCCGGCCATGGCCCGGCGCAGCTCCGCGACCGTGCGCGGCGTCGTCACCCCGAGGTGCGCCATGGCATGGCAGTTGGCGCAGAGCGGCACGAGGTCCGTGACGGGATCAAGTTCATAGGTGCTGCCCAGCTGTGACACCGGGACCAGATGGTGGACCGGGATGAAGTCCTTGCCGATGTCCCCGTAGGCGATTTCAAAGGAGAACCCGCACACGGCGCAACTGGTCCCGTGATGGGCGATGCAGGCCCGCCGCGCGTCCGGATTGTGCTCATACCGGTTCACCTCGACCCGGCTGACCGCCGCCGACGTGACGGTTCCGGGCACCGGCTGGGTGGGGTCGGCCCCCGGCGGTGGGCCAAACTCTCGCCAGAGTCCGCGGAGCAGGGGCTCGACGGGCGGTTCGACCGCCAGCGCGGGGCCGTGCAGCGCTTCCCAGTCGAGGCCGGGCACGGTCTCCTGGAGGACCGCGGGCGGGATCTGGTCCCCGGCGGGCAGGAGGGCGTCGAAGGCCACCCGGACGTAGAGCGGGGACCAGTCCTCCGCGGCGCCCGCGGCGTCCGGTGCTTGGGGCCGTGGCGCCGGCCGCTCCGAGACGATAACGCCGTGGCCGATCAGGCCGCGCCCGTGGCGGCCCTGGAGCACCAGCCACGCGTCCGCGCCGGAGGTAGCGAAATCTGTAGTGCCGACCTCCCAGCTGGCCAGGAACCGGCCGGTTTCGGCGACCTCTTCCAGGACCGCCGGGTAGGTCCATTCGTTCCATTCGTCGGGGTTCCAGACGAGGATGATGGCTGTCATCTGCCCATTGTCGCAGTGACTTTTGCCTGCTTGTCACGGAGACGACTACTGGTCACAGAGACGCCTGCTTGTCACAGAGACTGCCGCCGTTAGCCCGGACTTCCTGCGGCATTGTTGAGGGGCCCTGTCGGCCCGGTCTGGCACGTCGCGTTGAGGGTGTCCTCCGCGATGGATTCCATCTGGTGCAGGATGCGGGTGTCCCCGGACCGGAGCGGTTCCGGCGGGTAGGCCACGGCCATGGTGAGCTGCCGGGTTCCGTCCGCGCTGGTCATGGCGATGGTGCCGTAGCCGGGCACGTCGCCGGGATGGCCGTAGTAGAAGTTGTTGGTGCAGAGGTCGTTCCAGCGGACCACCCCGAGTCCGTACCTGGCGTAGAGCGGGCTCTCCATTTGCGCGATCGTGTCCGGCTTGAGCAGCCGGTTCTGCAGCAATGCGCGGTAGAACGTATTCACGTCCGCCACGGAGGACACCATGCCGCCGGCGGCGTTGTCGATCTGGGCGGCCGGGTACGTGACATCGAGTTGTTTGCGGTCCAGCGCGATGTAGCCGTGGATCATGGACGACGGCGGCGGCCCGACGGCCGTCATCGAAGTTTCGCTCAGGCCAAGCGGCTGGATGATGTCGGTGCTGATCACCTCGCCGATCCGGCGGCCGCTCAGGCGCTCGACGATCAGCGCCAGGGCAATGTAGTTCGAGTTGGAGTACTCAAATCCCTGGGCCAGCTTCGCCTGCCACGATATCCGCCCCGCCATGGCCAGCAGGTCCGCCAGGCTCACCCTGGTGGTCAGGGCCTCCCGCACGGTGGCCGGATCGAACAACGGCCCGTCCACGGACGGCATGCCGGAGCGGTGCTGCAGCAGTTGGCGGACGGTGACAGGTCCCGGCGGGTGCATCACCTTGTTAAACTCCGGCAGGTAGGTGCTGACCGGTGCGTCCAGCTCCAGCCGGCCTTCCTCGGCCAGTCGGAGCACACAGACCGCCACCATGGATTTGGTGATGCCGCCCACGTGGACAGGGTCCGTTATTTCGGCCCGGGAATGGCTGGCCAGGCYTCGAACACCGTAGGCCGCGGACCACTCGTCCCCGCCCACGCGGATCTGGATGAGCACGGCCGGGGCGCCGTCGTCGAGCAATCTCCTGCTGAACTGTTCCAGCATGGCCCGGTAGCCGGAATCGGGCGACACCGGCTGCGCCGGCGGCTGGGGCCCGGGACTGCACCCGCCCGTCGCCGCCGCGAGCACGACGGCGACGATCGCGGCCGTGAGCCGGCGGAACGATGCTCGAGTCCAGGCCACCGACATGATGGTCCTTCTTGCAGGGCGGGTTTGTGGTCGGCGTAGGAGGATGCCCCTGGCCGGGCACAGTCCTGACCCTTGTGATGCTCCTCAGCCGGACGTCAGGAGACCAGAGCCATAGGTCACGGGTGTGGATTTGATAGCTCTTCGGCGGCGTTCTGTGATCGCTTGGTGTCGCCTTCAGGGAGGATGCGACGCGGCTAGTCCCTTGAGTGCTCGCGACCCGTCTATAAAACGTTGCTCGGGACATTCCGAGATCGCGGGCAACCTGCGCAGCGGGCTGACCGCCTTCGACCAGGCGGACAGCGCGTCGAATCTGACTGTCGGTGACCCGGCGGGGTCGGCCGCCAAGGTCCTTTCCTCCGGAGCTCGTCCCACGGCGGAACCTGTACACAGGACTTCGTCGGTGCAACACTGCGTCGATGAACATCTTCGAGTGGTGGCCTCTGGTCGATGCGGAAACACGCCGCTGGCTCATTGAGCACAACGGCGAGCCGCTGCCGCCGCATGTCATCGCCGACATCATGGCGACTACGGGCGGCGTGACCGATTCTGAGTGGTGGGCTGGCGAATCAGGAGACGGTCCCCAGCTTTCCGACGAGGCTGTGGATTGGATCGAGGCTGTCGCCAACGATGAGGAGCCGACAGCCGGCTGATATCTTCCGCCGCGTCCCGCTGAGCGTTCGGCTTACGGGCAGAGCTGCCTGCTGGTGCTTCAGCGTGGCACCACGTCACTGAAAGGGATCACTTTGTGGTGCTGCTCGCGGAGGCGGAGCTAGTGTGCGGATAGGCCAGTTTTCTCGCGTGGGTCGCACAATTCGGTGTCGTTCAAGGGACCATCATCGACGCCACACTGCGGAGCGGGATCTGGTGATCTGCGAGTCCCAATTGGAGTTGGCGCGTTTGCTGTTCGCGGACTTCGATGGCTCGGTGGGCCATATTGTGGCGCAACCGTTTCTGTTGAAGGCTGAGGTCGCCGGGGCGGTGCGCAGGCACATTCCGGACTATCTGCTGSCCRCCGACGTGGGGCCGCGGGYGGTGGAGTACTTCCCTGACCGCSCGGAGGAATYGCGCTCAGCGCCTCRTCTCGTACCTGGTCAGGACCACGCCGCCGGGAAACGTCCGCGTYTCCACCAGGTCCAGGTTCACCCAGCTKTCCAGCGMGGTGAAGAACGGMGTGCCGCCGCCCACCAGGACCGGATGGGTGGCCAGCACGTAYTCGTCGATCAGCCCGGCCCGCATGGCCGCCCCGGCGAGCGTTGCGCCGCCGACGCTCATCGGGCCGCCGTCCCCGGCCTTGAGCCGRGTGATCTCGGCGATCGCGTCGCCGCTGACCAGGCGGGTGTTCCAGTCGACCCTGTCGATCGTCGAGGAGAACACCACCTTCGGCGTGTCCCGCCAGTTCCGCGCGAACTCGATCTCCGCCGGGGTGGCGTCTGGCTGCTGGTCGCCGGTCGGCCAGTAGGAGCTCATTGTCTCCCAGAG
Organism: Arthrobacter sp. P4_F10; assembly: GCF_056401435.1. Lineage (NCBI taxonomy): Bacteria > Bacillati > Actinomycetota > Actinomycetes > Micrococcales > Micrococcaceae > Arthrobacter > Arthrobacter sp. P4_F10. The sequence goes on along the minus strand of NZ_JBFUJJ010000008.1, from coordinate 162,192 downwards.
CTTGCGCCCGTACAGCGACAGGCTGCTAGCCCGCTCCTGGTCGAGCCACCACTGGAACAGTTCGTCGCTCGGCCCGCCCCAGCCGATGTCGTCGCCGGCCGCGGCGATGTAGCCATCCAGGGTCAGATTCATGCCGTAGATTAGTTTCCGCACGGCGCCAGCCTTCCGTCTTGTCGTGGTCGAGGGCGTCATTGAACTCTGTCGTCCCGCATATGATCGGCAGCGTCCTGTCCCTCATGGAGCCACCGTAACTGCCAATGATCTGGATGCAATAGCCTTCGCTCCGCGTTTCAACTGAGCTGACCCGTGAAGGATCCCCTATCAGACGGCCGCACCCTCGGCACGGGCGGGAAACTTTTGCGCATCGGTAGGCTAAGCCCATGGCATTGGGGGATGCGGCGCGGCCGCAGGCAGTTCGGTCACAAAGAGTGGTGCTGGATGCGTACGCGTTCATCAAGGGCTGGCTCATCGCCACCTCGCTCTGGGTGGGCGTGCTACTTCTCCTGGTGGCGGCAGGCTATGGCGTGCCCGCCTCGCGGGACGGCACCGACGCCGGCCACGTATGGGGCTTTTTGGGCATGGCGATTCTGTATGGCTTCGGAGTTTCCCTGGTGGTCGCGGCGCCACTGGCCTGGGTGCTGGCCTATCTGTTGCGCCCGGTCCGGAATCAATGGATCCACATCGGAGCCTTTTTCGCGGTGCCCACCCTAGTGTTCTGGCTGCTCGGAAGCGCCCTGGGCCTCGGCTGGCAGCCCTGGCTACTGATCCCATGGGCCACCGTTGGCGCAGCGGCAGCCATCGGCCGTTGGGCAATCCGCAAAGACGTCCTTGCCTCGAATTCTGCAGCTAACCCGGCCTGACCGCCCGCTGCACGATCCCCTTGCGGGCTGCGAGATGACAAATAGCGCTGCGAAAGGACCGCCATTTATCGCTGCGAGTCACATTGCCGGCCCGCCACAGCTTGATGCAGAGGGGGTATGTCACGCTGCGGCACGGCATCACCCATTTAGCTACCGAGGATCTGTTTTGCTTCGCCAACCAGTGATACCGCGGGGATGCTGGTTCTGTTATGGGATCAGAGCAGGCCGGCAGGCTGCAGGCGAAACAGAGAGCGCATACACCGTGACCACAACACTGAATGAAACGACCCTCGACGTCCCCGTGGACGTCCGGTTCACCGCGCCGGGCATTCCGCTGGCAGTGCGCCACGTCAGATCGTGGACCACGTCGGCTAACTAGTGGACGATTCTCATCTCGTGCGAGGTCTGATTGAGTCGCCGTCCGCCGTCGGGAACGACCGTCACAATGTCCTCGATCCGTACGCCGAACCTGCCCGGCAGGTAGATTCCGGGTTCGATCGAGAAGCACATGCCGGGGTGGAGGATCTGGGTTTCGCCCTCGACCATGTACGGCGGCTCGTGAGTCGTCAGTCCGATTCCGTGCCCGACGCGGTGAATGAAGTAGTCGCCGTAGCCGGCTTCAGTGATCACCGCCCGGGACACGCGATCGATCTCCTGGCACTCGACGCCTGGCCGCACGGCCTCGAACCCGGCCTGCTGTGCGTGTCTGACGACGTCGTGAACCTCGCGCTCCTCGGCGGTGGGTTCGCCGACGTGCACGGTCCGCGTCGTGTCTGATCCGTAGCCGTGTTTGAGGCCGCCGAAGTCGAGGACCACCATGTCTCCGTCCTCGATGATCCGTGGGCCGATCTCGTGGTGAGGGTTGGCTCCATTCGGACCCGAACCGACGACGGTGAAGTCCACCTGCGAATGACCGAATTGGCGAAGGAGGTCGGCGAGATCAGAGCCGACGTCGGTCTCGCTGCGCCCAGCGAACCGCACGGTGACGATCTCCTCGTACGCCTGGTCTGCGGCCGCGCCGGCCGCCGCCAGCCGCTCGATCTCGTCGTCATCCTTGATCGCCCGAAGCATCGGCAGGGCGGTCGTCATCGAGACGTAGGACGACTTGGGCAGTCGATCCTGCAGGCCGAGGAGGTGCATGGCCCAGGCCGAGTCAGAGACGGCATAACGTCCGGTGCCGGCCATCAGCGTCGCAGATTCCGTGTAGGGGTCGCTCCCGTCGGTCCAGTCGGTGATCCGCAGAATCGAGGCGCCGGCGGCCGCTTCCGCGTCGGGCCTCTCGAGCCTCGGAACGATCATGGCGGGCTCCGCGTCGACGGGGATCACGAGCATGGTGATGCGTTCAGTGATGGCCACGGGTGCATACCCGGTGAGGTACAGCAGGTCCGGTCCGGGAGTGACCAGGATGCCGTCGAGCCCGGCATCTTGGGCGGCGTGGGCTGCTCGCCGCAACCGCTCGGCGAAGTCATCGGCGGTGAACGGAGCCGGCTCGGAAAGGCTGCGATGATCACTCATGGTTCGCATTTTCGTGCGCGGGGCATCACTGGTCAACCCGTCGCGGGTTTGTCAGACGCCCTAGCAGTTTCCGGTTCCTTTACGTTCGCTCTCGACCCCGCCCGTAAGCCGTTCGCCTACCGGGCACCCTCCTGTGGCGAGATATTGTCCATAGCGGCCTGAATCTTCCGAATGATTGACCCGAGAATGCCCGACGCGAGAAGTCCGGTACCGAGCGGGCCCGCGGAATCTTCACCAAGTGGTGGCAACTGCTGAAGCGCCGCCCTCACTTGAGCATTCATGTGCTCGAGTTGCCAAGAGATCTCGTCCGAGATGGCCGTGGGCTGATTCGGAGCGGCCAGCCCGGCCGCTTTCGCGGCGTAGGCGGCTGCGCCGAGAGCGTGCGCGCCCATGTGAGCGACCCCGGCAGCTTGTCCAGCAGCCCGGGCGGCCGCCACAGCCGCAGGAGAGCTAACCGCGTGCGCGGCCCGACCAGCAACGAAGCGCCGGCGAATTTCACCGGCGGCATCAAGTTCACCCTGAGCAAATGCCCGAGTACGAGCGATGGCATCACGTGGTCGACCGTCGGTCGGAGCCTCCGTCTCGAACAGGACCAGGACCCGCTCCGCACAATCCGCCGCCCACGCTGCGACGAGGCGGCGATCAGTTTCGCTCAGTGACTGCGGGGACGGCATGCCAGCATTTTCGCACGCGGGCCCGCTGGACGATCGTCTACCAGGCACCAGGGGTGACATTTRGCGCTGCGAAAACGCCGCCACTTATCGCTGCGATCCGCAGATTTCGGGCGGCTGCGAGCACGTAGCACCAAGCTGGAGTTCGTGAGACCGCGCGTGCCACCCGGCGCGCGATCCGCGATCGAGTCCCTCAACGCCCGCTACCGGTGAGCGGTGCGAACGGGCGGCGCTTACCGAACGACGCCGCAGCGCTGAAATGCCTCAACTCCGCGCCCTCGTTAACGCGATCACACAATGGATCCCAGACTGACCCTGCATGCCGGCGCAGACGAGTTCGGACATCGGTGCAGACGACTTCGGGCGCTGAAAAGTGTGTCTCGAAACCTCTGCATCTCATAACCCATGCCATGTAAGACGGCACCTGCCGCCGACAACTGCGACATCGAGCGACTACTCAACGGCGGTGAATCGCAGCGATAAGTGGCGGCGTTTTCGCAGCGCCAAATGTCACCCCCATGCCCGCAGGACGATCGCTAGCCGGGCGTCCCGTCGCGCTCGCTTCTTCGGGCGAGGAGCTCGAATTGCCGTGCGTGCACGCCGCCCACCCAGTCCCAGCCGGGCATGGCCGACGGGCCGATCCGCGGGTCGCTGGGAACATGGGCATCACGCAAGGCGTGCACGTACGCCCGATCCTGGTCGATCCGTGCGCGTACCTGATCAGCTCCGCCGATGGACCCGTGGCCGGGGACGAGGACATCGACGTCGCCCGCCACGCCCTCGAGCAGCCGCAGCGCGGCGAGGTAGTCCTCGATCGGGTCAGCGGTGTCGTTCAAGTCGAGCATCGGAATCAAGACATCAGAAAGCATGTCGCCGGCGACGAGAACCCCTCGTTCCTCAATCAACAGCGCCGCATGGCCCGGGGCGTGCGCCTGATGCTCAATAATCCGGACATGAGGGCCATCCCAAGGAATCTGCGCCATCCCGGCGGGCAGGCCGGTAATGAGGCCGAGCAGGTCCAGCGGTACCTGCTCGGGGATGCCGAGCCGGCGTGAATCGAGCCCGTCCGACAGTCGATCCCGGGCAGTAGCCGCACAGCGCGCGGTGCCGTAACGGGGCGCCGCGCCGAGCCCGGCGTGCCAGAGCAGGTGATCCCAATGAGGATGCGTCGAGAAGCCTGCCACCACGGTCTGGCCCGAATCGGACAGGTCGTTCGCGAGGCAGGACATTTCGTAGCCGTGCACCCCGGGGTCGATGAGCAACACGCCAGCCCGGCCTTGCACCACAACGGCGTTGCTCTGGCAGAACTCGCTCTCGTGGATTAGCACACCCTCCGCGACCGGCCTCAGCATGGCTGCAAGGCTACCGCGCCCAGCGCCCGCCAACAACGATTCGCGCGACTCGCGTCGCGACGGTGCAGATCGGTGTGCCTGGCGGCCCGCCAGTTGATCACCGTCACACCGTTTGACGCGGCGCCCGCTGAGGATCGTCGGCGGTCGGCTGGGAGGTCTGGGGCTGTTGCGTAGCGCGCCCATTCGCGAGGATGTATTCCATCCGTGTAGTGCGATCAAGGAGGCGACACAATGGCGCGCACGAGGTGCGTGCGTTCCAGTACGACCCCGCGAGCTGACGGACCTCAAACTCGCACCCGCCCGCAGTAGCGGAGCGACACCAAGCGATCACAGAACGCCGGCACGAAGCGCTGAACTCCACAGTCACGGGCTCAGCTGACGGCGCTGGCCGTTGCGGGCGCATCCGCCACCACAGGATGGTCGCGGTGCAGGTTTCCGAGGGCTGAGGCGCCTTGCGGCGACCCCAGCTCCTCGAAGAACTCCACGTTGGCGCGCACGTAATCGGCCCATTCGTCCGGGACATCGTCCGAGTAGTAGATCGCCTCCACGGGGCAGACGGGATCGCACGCCCCGCAGTCCACGCACTCGGACGGGTGGATGTAGAGCGAGCGTTCACCCTCATAGATGCAGTCCACCGGGCATTCGTCGATGCAGGCCTTGTCCTTGACATCCACACAGGGCTGGGCGATCACGTACGTCATGACTGGCTACACGCCCGTGTAGACGGTCTTGCCCCACGTGAAGAAGTCCAGCGCGGACTTCCCCTGTTCGCGGAACGTGTTGGTGGAGGAGTCCTTGACGCCGCCGAACGGCACGTTCAGGTCCAGGCCCGCGGTCGGACGGTTGACCTTGATGACCCCGGCCTGGGCGCGGGCGGCGAAGTCCGTGGAGAACGCCAGGGAGTCGGTGCAGATGCCGGCGGTGAGGCCGTAGCGGGAATCGTTGATCGCGGCGAGCCCGGCCTCATAGTCGGGGACCTCGAGGACGGCCACCACGGGACCGAAGATCTCCTCGGTCACGGCGGCGTCGTCGAAGGGTAGGTCCGTGAGGATGGCGGCCGGGAAGCGGAAGCCGGTGTCCGTGCCGCCGTCGTACTCGCCGTGCAGGAGCGTGGCGCCGCGTTCGACGGCGGTGCGTACCGCTGCCTGGTTCTGTTCGAACTGCTGGCTGCTGACGACGGCGCCCATCTTTGCGTCGAACCCGTCACCGGCGGTGTACTGCGCGGCCTCCTCCGTCAGGGCTGCCAGGAAGGCAGCACGGATGCCCGGCGTGACGTAGACGCGGGACGTGGCGGTGCAGGCCTGGCCGGTGAGGCCGAACGCGCCGGCCGCCACCACCTGGGCGGCCTTGCGGGGATCGGCGTCGTCCAGGACCAGCACGCCGTTCTTGCCGCCCATTTCCAGCTGCACCCGGGCGCGGCGGGCGTTGAGGATCTCCTGCAGGCCCAGGCCCACGTTGGTGGAGCCGGTGAACGACATTCCGGCAATGCGGGGGTCGCGGGCCAGGACGTCGCCCACCACGCGGCCCTTGCCGTGGACCACGTTGATCACGCCGGCGGGCAGCCCGGCGTCCTGGAGGGCCCGGGCCAGGTGCGTGGCCGAGAGCGGGGTGAGCTCGGCAGGCTTGATGACCACGGCGTTGCCGCTGATCAGCGCCGGGGCGGCCTTCCAGGCCGGGATGGCGATGGGGAAGTTCCACGGCGTGATGAGCCCGACGACGCCCAACGGCTCGCGGCGGGTGGTGATGGTGGTGTCCGGCAGGCCGCTGGGCAGCACCTCGCCGGTGGCGGCCCAGCCGAGGGAGCCGAAGAAGCGCAGCACGTCGGAGGCGCGCTTGACCTCGCCCTTGGCCTCGGCGAGGGTCTTGCCCTCTTCACGGACGAGGTCCTCGGCGATGGCCGCCTGGCGGTCCAGGAGCAGGTTTCCGGCGGCCATCAGGATGGCGCCGCGGGACGGGGCGGGCAGGGCTGCCCAGGCAGGCTGCGCGGCGGTGGCGGCGGTGATGGCGGCGTCGACGTCGGCCGCGGTGCCGCTGGGGGAGAGGGCGGCGAGCTCGCCCGGGCGGGCAGGGTTCATCCGTTCGGTGTCCGCCCCGCCGAGCCATTCGCCGTTGATGAGGTGCCGGGCGGTGATGAGGTCCCGCTCGGTGGAGTTGGTGGAGTGGTCGGTGATCGTGGAAGTCATGGTGTTCCTTCGGGAGAGTCGGAGCAGAGAGCGTGTGTGCGGGTCGGTTAGAGCCCGCGAATGAGGCCGCCGTCGCAGCGCAGCGCCACGCCGGTGATGTAGGAGGCCGGGGCGCTGCAGAGGAACGCCGCGGCGGCGCCGAATTCCTCGGGTTCGCCGTAGCGGCGGGCGGGGATGGTCTTGCGGGATTCCAGCTGGATTTCCTCGGGCGTGGTGCCGCGGCGCTTGGCAGCGGCCTGGTCCAGTTCCGCGACCCGGTCCGTGGCGATGCGTCCGGGAAGGAGCATGTTGACCGTGACGGCGTCCAGGGCGACCTCGGCCGCGAGGGTCTTGAGGTAGCCGGCCAGCGCCGCGCGGCCGGTGTTAGATACGGCCAGGTTGGGCAGCGGCGCCACGACGCCGCTGGAACCGACGGCCAGGATCCGTCCCCAGCGCCGTTCCCGCATGCCCGGCAGGATGTGCGAGACCAAGGCGTGGTGCGGTTTGACCAGTTGTTCGAACGCCGCGGCGATGTCGTCGGCGCCGAGGGTGGCGGCCGCGCCGGGCTTCGGTCCGGGACCGTTGAGGACAAGGATGTCGATGGGCCCGAGCGCGTCCACGGTGCGTTCGACAGCGGCGGCGACGCCGTCGGCGGTGCTGAGGTCGGCTTCGACGGCGACGGCGCTGTGCCCGTCGGCCTGCAGGCCGGCCGCGATCTCCTCGGCCCGCTCGCGGCGCCGGCCGGTGATGGCTACGCGTACGCCTTCGGCCGCGAGGGCCCGGGCGACGGCGAGGCCGAGTCCGCCGGTGGAAGCGGCCACCAGGGCGGTCTTCCCGCTGATTCCGAGGTCCATTAGTTCCTCCCCGCCGTGGTGAGGGCGATGGCCGGGTTCGGGCCAAGGGCCTTGGCGGCCTCGGCCAGATGGGTGCGCAGCCTGGTCCGAAGAACCTCCGGGAAGGCCGCGGCCGGGGCCCGGACACCGGCGTCGGCAATCAGTCCGCGCTGGTGCAGGCATTCCTTGCGGACCGCCAGCGCGATTTTGGCCTGCTGCTCGAAGTTGATCAGCGGCAGGTACGGCAGCAGGGCATCCCGGGCGGCCTCGTAGCCGTCCTTCTGCCAGGCCCGCACGCAGGCGGTGAGCGCCTCCGGGTAGGAGAATCCGGTCATCGCCCCGGCGGCGCCGGCCATGAGTTCGTCCAGCAGTCCCTGGCCGCCCAGGCCGCCGAACACGGAGACGTCGAGGGCTGCGGTGAGGTGTGCGATCGCCACCGACGTGGGCGGGGCCTCGGCCTTGACCGCGGTGACGAAGCTGCAGGCCTGCACCACGGAGATCAGTGCCTCGGTGCTGATGTTGACGCCGCTGGCCAGGGGGTAGTCCTGCAGCACCACGTTGGCGCCGGTGGACTGGTGAATGGCGTTCAGGTGGGTGATGACCACGCCGGGGTTGGCGGAGTTGGCCTGCACCATGACGGCCGCCAGCCGGTCCCCGGTGGCTGCCTGGATGGAGCGGATCTCATCGACGGCCGTGCCGGTGTAGAGGGAAGTCACCCCCGCCACGAGGGGCAGGCGCGTTTCCTCCACGACCACTTCCAGGACCAGACTGCGCTCGGCTGCCGTCAGGGCCGCGGCTTCGCCGAACACGCCCAGGACCGTGAGTCCGGTGGCGCCGATCGACTCGTAGTAGCCCACGAGTCCGGCCAGGCTGTCCGTGTCGACATCCAGGGCGCTGCCCTGGAACGGTGTGGCGACGACGCCCCACACGCCGGGTGTCAGTGACTCCCGCATTGGTTTCTCCTTCTAAGCTCTTGTTGTTCTTCGAGCGGCTGAACGTCAGCCACCGGAAATCAGGCGGTGGAACGGCTAGCGTCCGTCTCCTAATGTCCAGGCCAGAGCGGCGGGCGCTTTTCCTGGAAGGCGCGGACGCCCTCGGCTGAGTCCTCGCTGTCCAGCGCCGCCATGAGGGCCGGGAGCCGGAGCCCGCGGGCCTCGGCGGCGGTCAGGTGCGCGGTCTGCGTAACCATCTGCTTGACCGCCCGGAGGGAGGTGGGGGCGCAGGCGAGGATCTGGTCCACCCAGCGCTGCACCGCGGCGTCGAGCTCCTCCGCGGGGACCACCTCGTTGACCAGGCCCATGGACTGCATCTCCGCGGCCTCGGCCTTCCGCCCGGTCAGGAGCATGCCCATCGCCTGGGTGTACGGGATCCGGCGCACCAGCTGGTGGATGCCGCCGTCGAGCGCCAGGCGCCCGACGCGCGGTTCCGTCAGCCCGAAGCGGGCCGTGTCCGCGGCGATCACGATGTCCGCGCCGAGCACGATCTCCATGCCGCCGCCGAGCGCGTAACCGTTGACCCGGGCGATCACCGGGATGTCCAGCGTGGTGCGCAGGCTGAGCCCGCCGAAGCCGTTCGGGTCCAGGCCCGCCCAGTATTCAAGGCCCGTTTTGTCCACGGCGGAGGCGGACATGTCCGCGCCCACGCAGAACGCCCGGATGCCGGCGCCCGTGATGACCACGGCCCGGACGTCGGGATCAGCTTCGAGCTGGTCCCAGATCTCGTTGAGCCTGGCCTGGGCGGTGCCGTCGACGGCGTTGAGCACGTGCTGGCGGTCGATCACCACGGTGGCGACGTGGTTCTCGATGGTCAGGGTGACCTGGTCCAGCATCGTCTTCGCGGGGGAGTCTGTTGTGGCCGTCACCGGAGCACCCCCAGCTGCTGCAGGCGCTCGATGGTCTCGGCGTCGAACCCGTTCTCCAGCAGCACCTCGACGTTGTGTTCGCCGAGCCGCGGGGCCACCCGGCGGATGGTGGGCGGGGTGGCGGAGAGCCGGATGGGCGCGTTGAGCATTTTCACGGTGCCGACACCGGGGTGTTCTGCCTCGACGATCATGTTGTTGGCGTGCGTCTGCGCGTCGGCCAGGGTCTGCTCGAGCGTGTGCACAGGGGCGTTGAGCAGGCCCTGGTCCTCCAGCTGGGAGGTCCAGTACTCGGTGGTGTTCGTGGCGATGCGCTCGCGGAAAATCGCCTGCAGCGCCGGCTTGTTCTCGAACTGCTGCTCCAGGTTGGCGAACTCGGGCCGGAGCGTGAGGTCCTCGTCCAGGCCCAGGGCCTCGGAAATGCGCAGCAGCGGGTCCGGGGTGAAGCCGCCCACCATGCAGACGGCGCCGTCGGTGGTTTCGAAGACGCCGCTGAGCGGCATGGCGCCCCAGTTGACCTCGTAGCCGCGGTTGAGCTGCATGCACGCCTCCTGCATCTGCAGGTGCAACATGGAGTCGTACATGGTCACCTCCACTTTCTGCCCGACGCCGGAGGTTTCCCGGGTGCGCAGCGCCAGCAGGATGCCCTGCATCAGGTGCATGCCGGTGATGTAGTCGCACAGCGTGGTGGGGTAGATGGACGGCTTGACGTCGTCCGACTCGCGCCGCCACATCACGCCGGAGTAGGCCTGGGCGATCGCGTCCTGGCCGCCCTTGTGCGAGTAGGGGCCCTCGGGGCCGAAGCCCGTGCCGGAGGCCCAGATGATGCCCGGGTTCTGCTCCTTGAGGTCCTCGTAGCCGAAGCCCATCCGCTCCATCACGCCGGAGCGGAAGTTGCTGACCACCACGTCCGCGTCGGCCAGCAGCCGGCGGAGCACGGCTTTGCCGTCGTCGGTGCGGGTGTCCACGGAGATGCTGCGCTTGTTCCGGTTGATGGACAGGAAGATCGGGTTGTCCTGGCCGTCCTTGTCCGGGAACGAGTTGCGGGAGATGTCCCCGGCGCCCGGGCGTTCGACCTTGATGATGTCCGCGCCGTAGTCGCCCAGCAGCTGGGTGCAGGACGGGCCCATGAACACCTGCGTGAAGTCCACGATCTTGATTCCATCGAGCGGGAGCGGGGTGCCGGCGGGTTCAGCGGCGGTGGCCGCCGTCGTGCTTGCAGTTGTTGTGCCTGACAGCAGGTCGTCGATGACGGTGCTCATGCCGGCACCGCCACGTCCGCGTCAACGGTGGCGTTCGACGACGGGACGTCGCCCGGGTCCGCGCCGTGCCGGCGCATGCCCTGCTGGATGTCCAAAGCGGAGACGTCGCGGACGAGGGTGCCGGTCTGGACCGCCAGCGCGGCGGCGACGCCGACGGCCTGGCCCATGGCCATGCAGGGCGGGATTTCGCGGGACATCTTCTGCGCCTCGGGGGTGGCGGAGTAGTGCCGGCCTGCGACCAGCAGCTGGTCCACTTCCTTGGGCAGCAGCGAGCGGTAGGGGTAGTAGTAGTCGCGGCCGCGGGCCACGGTGTCGGCGAAGTGGCGGCGGGAGGTGACGTCGTCCTTCGTCATGACGTACTCGCCTTCCAGCAGCCGGGTCTGCCGGACGCCCATCTGGGACGCGACGTCGAGCATGTAGCAGTTCTCGAAGCCGGGCAGGTTGGCGCGGACGTAGTCCACCGCCTCGGTGATGCGGTCACGTGCGGCGAACTCGGCGGCGGTCATGTCCGCCGGGTCCACGCCGTCGAAGCCGGTCATGTGCGGTGCGTTGCACCAGACGACGCCGTCGATCGGGGTCTTGAGCCACCACAGTTCCCAGGCCCCGCCGAGGAGGCGCTTGATCTTGCGGTTGATGGCGCGGGCTTCCTTCGGGTTGGCCTGTTCGAAGGCTTCCGCGGCGTTGGTGTCCACGTTGCCGAGGCGGAAGACGAGCGTGGTGAGGTAGCTGTCCTTGACGTAGCTGGCGCCGGCCCGGGAGGCGACGTCGATGTCGCCCGTGGTGTCGATGACGATGTCCGCCATGAAAGCCTGCGGGCCGGACTTGGTCTCGCAGATGACGCCCTTCATGACGCCGTTGTCCACGATCGGGCGGGAGAACCAGGAGTGCAGGCGGAGGTTGACGCCGGCCTCGCGGACGAGGTCGTTGGAGACGCGCTTCCAGCCGTCCGGGTCGAAGGCGGCGGCGTAGCAGACCGGCTTGGGGGTGGTGTGCGAGTGGAAGTCGAAGGTGCCGTAGCGGCCCCACTTGTTCCACAGTTCCTCGGAGGTCTTGCGGTCATCGGCGGGCGGGACGATCGCCAGGCCCAGCTTCTGCAGGCGCTCGACGTACTCGGAAACGATGCCCGTGACGGTGATTTCCTGGCCGTTGATCATGTCATCCAGGACCAGCACCATGCCGCCGGAGGCGAGGCCGCCGAGGGAGGAGTAGCGTTCCAGCAGCGTGACCGAGGCGCCGGAGCGGGCCGCGGTGACGGCGGCGGCCACACCTGCGGGGCCACCGCCCACCACGAGGACGTCGGAGCGGGAAATGATGGGAGCGGTGAGGTCCGCCGTGGTGGTGCTGAGTTCCAGCGACGACATGGCTGTAGACGGGTTCATGGGGATCCTAACTTTTCCGGCGAGAGTGCCGTTGGAAGGGCGGCCGGTGACGTGGAAGACGGTGCTCAGGAGGGGATTGCGGCGACGCTGACCGTGAAATCCACCCGGCAGAGGGTATGACGCAGCGCGGCCCCTTGCGGACCTTGCTGCGGAGTGTAGATAAGGTTCCGGCGGACACCTTGGGTGTCGGGACCGGAGTTGGCGACGGCGGCTAGGGCCGGCTGATCACCACGCGTGAGGTGCGTTAACCCAGATCGCTACGCAGACCTCTTCGTAGCTGTTCTTGTACCAGTGCGGCGTATCCGAAGAGAAGGTGATCGAATCGCCTGCTTCGAGGGTGTATTTTTCGCCGTCCAGGAAGACGTCTTTCCGGCCGGAGAGAATGATGCCGAATTCCTCGCCGCTGTGCCGGAAAGGAGTGGCGCTGGTGTCGTGGCCTGGCGGACTCACGATCCATTGGGCCTCCAGCGCACCGTTGAGGTCCGGGGTGAGCAGTTCAAAGACCGCCTCACCCATAGACTTCTTGGTAACGCCCTTGAGGTTTCGCCGCTCGGCCTTGCGGACTACGGGGGACCTGGTTTCTTCCTGTCCGAGGAAGAACTTGCCCACGGGGATGTCCAGGCCGTGCGCCAGCTGCGCCAAAGTGGTGAAAGACGGATTGGCCAGGCCGCGTTCGATCTGGCTTACGATCGCCGGGCTGAGGCCGGTGACTTCCGAGAGCTTCGCAAGGGTCATTCCTTTGTCCTTGCGCATGTTGCGGACCTTGTTGCCTACGGTGGCAAGGAGGACGCTCGTGCCGGCTGGGGAAGATCCCGTGACGCTTTCGGTTGCCATGGCCCGTCTTTCTCTTGGTGAGCTGACACACATAACTATAGTGAAAACTTTTAGCGAATCAATGCTTTTTGTAAATTTCTTTACCGTTCCTGCCGTTCGGACCAGGGTCCCGATGCGCTCCCACTTGGCCCTGGCGGCGTCGTCCGAGGTGAGGCCGCTTTTTCCGCAGAACCATTGACTCTGTGAAGATCTTCAATATAGTTGTGTGAGCCGCAACACTAAGGGTTCGACGCTAAGCGAACAGGGGTGGAACGCAACGACCTTCTGGCGGAAGGTGCGCCCCGGCCAGCGTTCGTGATCGTTCCCTTAGTACTGATGCAGTGGCATCTGCCAAAGCCATCCGCAAGCCTGATGCTGGCCGGCCAACAAAGACACGTTCCTTTGCGGATACGTTCCGTGTTGCCGAGCTGGATGGCCCGTTTGCATTCAATCGCTACGAAGAGGCATGCGTAGCTATCTGGGCTAACTCGCCTCCCATGTGGTGAGCCGGTCCCGCCCTGCGGACCAAGCCAAACGATAGTTTAGATTACCGGTGACCCCAACAGGGCGTCCGCCGGTGATCCGTACCCTCCCGCGCCCCGAAGGCGCGGGGGAAGGAAAAGTATCATGACTGACACTGCCGTCAAGATTGACCTAGAGAGCGGCCGGAAGTCCCGGCTCTCGCCGGAAGTACGCCGCGGGCTGCTGGGCCTCGGACTAGGCAACACCCTGGAGTGGTACGACTGGATGGTCTTTGGCCTCCTGTCGGCATTCATCGGGCCGAAGTTCTTCCCGTCGCAGGACCCCGTTGCCGCCACGCTCAGCGCACTGGCAGTCTTCGCCGTCGGCTTCGCATTCCGTCCGCTGGGCGGAATCATGCTCGGCACCCTGGCCGACCGGATAGGCCGCCGCCGGGTGATGCTCTGGTCCATCATGATGATGGCCGGCACCACCCTGATCATTGCGCTGTGCCCCACCTACGACCAGATCGGGGCCGCCGCCGGCGTCATCCTGCTGGTCTGCCGCGTCATCCAGGGCATCTCCACAGGCGTTGAAGCTCCGCTGTCCACGGCCCACGCCGTCGAACTCGTCCCTGAGGGACGCGAGGGCTTTGTCGCGGGCATCATCTCCTTTTACGTCAACGCGGGCATCCTGCTCGCCTCGCTGGTCAGCTACCTGTCGTCCCTGATGCTCGGCGGAGCCGTCATGGCCGACTGGGGCTGGCGTGTGCCCTTCATCGTCGGTGCGGCCTTCGGCTTTGTGGTGGTCTACCTTCGCCGGACGCTTCCGGAAACCATGAAGCCCGAGGAGTTGGCGGACAACTCCGCGAAAAAGGTCTGGGGCGGGGTGCGCAAGCACTGGCTCAGCGTGCTGGCCATCACGTTCGTCGTCGGAGCTGCGCAGGCGTACAACTACGCGTGGAACACGGGCCTCCCGACGGCGGCCCGCAGCGGCTTCAAGGAAGACGCAACCGCTGTCTTCGCGCTCACGACCGTCCTGGGCGTCGTGCTGGTTATCGGAAGCCTCATCATCAGCAAGGTCTGCGATGGCAAGTCGATCTCCAAGTGGTTCCTGATCACCCGCGCGCTCGCCATTCCGTCCGTCTTCCTGATGCTGATGTACGTCAAGCCCGGCATCGCGGGCTTCGCGGCCGTCCTCCTCGGCGGCTCCGTCGTGCTGGTCCTTAACATGACCCTGTACAACGTCGTCTGCAGCTCCCTCATGCCGAAGACCATCCGCGGCGCCGGAACTGCCCTCGGCTACGGCCTGGGCGTCGCTCTCTTCGGCGGCACTGCCTCCTACCTCCTGGTCTGGCTCCAGTCCGTGAACGCGTCCTGGATCTTCCCGGTCTACGTGGCCGTCCTGTCGGCGCTCAGCATCGTCTTCTACCTGCTGGCCCGGAAGAAAAACGGCATCTTCATCGGCAGGTAAGAACACGGTCAGGGCAGGAACACAGGAAAGCAGGAACACTCATGGACGCCAGTCGCCCGGACCGAACCAGCCTGGAGGCAAACGTGATCTCCTTTGATCTCGACGTGTCAGACGTGGAGCTTTACGAGGCAGCTCGTGGGCTGTTGCTTACCGCCCATCACAGCGAGAACCACCGGGTGGCCGCGGCCATGCGCGGTGAGTCGGGGGCTATCTACCTCGGGCTCCACATTGGCGCAAAGCGCATCAACGTGTGTGCCGAATCCAGCGCCCTCGCCAATGCCCGCATGGCGCAGGAGGCATCAATCCACTCCGTAGTGGCCGTCAGTATGGACGGACAGGGACAACCCCAAGTCACGAACCCCTGTGGCCTCTGCCGGGAACTGCTGCGTTCATACGGAACCGAGACGTCCGTCCTGGTGGATGCCGAGGGCGAAGTGGGGAAGGTCCGGATCAAGGAGCTGCTGCCATTTCCCTGGATGCGGGCCGCTGAAACGGAGTGGGACACCCTTCCGCCCCGCCTGGAGCACAGCACCACCTAACGCGGCAGCGTCAGTCGCGGCACTGCCAGCCGCGGGACCAGCGGCAAGTGCGTAGGCATTACGGAAGGCCGGGACTCACAAGGTCCCGGCCTTCCGGCTGGCCGGACGCTTCGCCGTCGACGGAAACTGTGCCGAGCAGGCAGGAAGCGGGCAGACAGAAAGCTGGTGCAGCCGCCGCGTTTCCGCTAAACCACTGCACCAGCAGGTAGTACGAATTTTTTCGATTCTATGAAACGTTACTCATTCGCGGCTCCCTATGTCCCGGGGGTTGATGACCGGGTCTCCACACCTTCTTCAATATGCCTCGACATCAGCCAGCCTGCGCCGGCCATTGCAATGCCCATCACCATAAAGGCCCAATTGTCCATGGTGTTCAGCGACAGGAAGTTGGCCGCCGAATCCACGCCGACGATAAACCCGTAAATGCTAAGGACGATGTACAGCAAGCCGGAGCCCATGAGGAAGTTCCGGGCGCCCAAGGCGGTCCGGGACATGGTCAGGCCGACGGCGCCGATCGCGAGCTGAACGATGTTCAGCAACATCGACACCTGGAACAGGCCGAGGAACATAGCCTTGGAATCAGGCCCGAAGAACCTCAGTTCGCTGTAGTTCGTGGTGATGCCCGGGATGAACCCCAAGACGCCTACGACTAAAAGGACGATACCTACACCCATGCCAACGTTCTGTACATCTGTCCGACCAAAATGAACGCCATGCGCATGGGGAGATGCGGTAGTCATGTTCTGCCTCCAACCACTGATTGCGGACATTTACAATTTTACGGCCCGGGTCTGGAAAAAGCTCGGCGGCCCATGAGGGCGAATTCCGCGGATCCGGGCGTTGTGCCTGTCGGAAACCGGCCGGATGCCGGGCGCGTGGCACCATGGATCTCGATGAAACTGCGCGCTGATCAGACCGGACAACGTGGGCTGCCCATGCCTTTGTGGCTGCAGGGCGGCCTCGAATCCGCCCAGGCCGCCGTCATCTCCGCCCTCGTGGTGGTGGCGCCGATCGTCACGGTCTGGGCAACGGCCGGATTCCAGAACAGCGGCTTCGACGTGCTGGCTCGTTTGGCCGGGCAGGCCTGGCTGCTGATCCACGGCGTTCCGCTGCTGCTGGATACGGCCAGTGCCGGGTCCGCGGCGCACCCGGATTCCGACACGCTCTCCCTCATTCCGCTGGGGCTGGCCCTCATCCCGTTCCTGCTCGCCTGGCGCGCCGGACGACGCCTCGCCCGCGCCTCCTACACGGACCAGCTCTGGCAGGCGCTGCTCGGGTCCTGGCTGGTGTACGCGGGGTTCGGGATCGCCACGGGCTTCGTCTGCCGCACGGCCGACGTCGGCATCAGCCTCTGGGCCGCCGCGTTTATCCCGCTCATCCCGTTCGGGCTCGGCATGGTGGTCGGCGCGCGCCGCGAGGCAGGCTCGTGGAGCCGGCTGATCGGCGTCGACGCCGTGGCCTGGCTGTCCCGCACCAGCCAGCACTCCCGCTGGGCCGGGTCCTACCTGGGCTCGGCCATCAAAGCCGGATCGGTGGCGCTGATGGCGAGCCTGGCAATGTCTGCCGCGCTGCTCGCCGTCGACCTCTTCATCCACTGGAACCTTGTGGTCGCCGTCTATGAAGGGCTCGACGCCGGCGCCATGGGCGGCGGCGTGCTCACCATCGTGCAGCTGGGCTTCCTGCCCAACCTCGTCGTGTTTGCCCTGGCATGGATCTGCGGCTCGGGTTTCGCCCTGGGCGTCGGCTCGCTGGCCGGACCGCTCGGGACCGCCGTCGGGCCGCTGCCGTCCATTCCGGTGTTCGCCGCGCTGCCGGCCGGCTCGCTCGACTTCGGCTTCGTGGCACTGGTGGTGCCGGCGCTGGCCGGGGCGCTGGCCGGCTGGTGGTTCCTGCGCGAAGGCGAAAACCACTTCGACGAATGGCTGTCCATCAAGATCCGGGCCCGCTGGTTTACCGCCGCGGCCTCCACCCTGGTGCTGGGCGCGGTGATCGGCTCCGTCGCCGGGCTGCTCGCGGCGGGACTCGCCTGGCTGGCCCGGGGCTCGGCCGGCATCGGGCGGCTGACGGAGATCGGGCCGGATCCGCTCCGCACGGCACTGTTCGTTGCCGCGGAGGTAGGGATCGGCGTCGTGATCGGGTACGCGGCCGGACCCTGGCTGGAACGCCAGCAGAAGCTGCGTGAGGCGGACCTGGAGACGGTCAA
The DNA here is from genome assembly GCF_056401435.1 of Arthrobacter sp. P4_F10. Classification (NCBI taxonomy): domain Bacteria; kingdom Bacillati; phylum Actinomycetota; class Actinomycetes; order Micrococcales; family Micrococcaceae; genus Arthrobacter; species Arthrobacter sp. P4_F10. The sequence continues at coordinate 144,813 of NZ_JBFUJJ010000008.1, read as the reverse complement.
CAGCCGCTAAGGCAACGGCCTAGCGCAGCTTCCGGGGCAGCTGCTAGCGCAGCCCCGTGGGCATGGAGTTCTCCAGCTGCGTCCTGCACGCGGACGTTGACTGCTCCGTCAGGGCGTGGCGGACGCACTGCTGGTAGTCGCGGATCTGGTTGAAGAACAGCGTCGAGGCCAGGATCACCAGCAGCATCACCGCCGAGACCACCAGCCCGGAAATCGTGCCGAACAGGACCAGCCGGGATTCCTTGTACTTCACGGCCCGGATCAGCACCACGACGCCCAGCACAATCCCGGCCGCCGTGAGGAGCGCCGTCAGCCACAGGTAGCTCACGTCGAGCTGGAAGACGAAGAACGAGCCCAGGACCGCGACGATGAACAGCCGGAATAGGGTGTGGGTCAGCCGCGCGGATTCTTTGACAGCCGTATCGCGGGGTTGCCGGCCCGGCTCGCTGCCGGAGTCCGTGGGGGAATTCATGTTTTCCAGCCTACGCGAGCGGCCCCATAAGCTAGGACCATGCGCATAGTTGTCCTCGTTTCCGGCACCGGCTCCAACCTCCAGGCAGTTATCGATGCGGTGACGTCCGGCGCGCTCGACGTCGAGATCGCCGCCGTCGGCGCGGACCGGCCGGGGACTTTCGGGGTGGAGCGCTCCGCCGCCGCCGGGATTCCCACGTTCGTGGTGGACTTCAAGGCCTACCCGGACCGGGCAGCCTGGAATGCGGCCCTGACCGAGGCTGTCGCCGGCTTCGCCCCGGATGTGGTGGTGTCCTCAGGCTTCATGCGGATTGTCAGCGCGGACTTCATCGACGCGTTTGGCGGCAAATACCTCAACACGCACCCGGCGCTGCTGCCGTCTTTCCCAGGCGCCCACGGTGTCCGCGATGCACTGGCCTACGGCGTGAAGGTCACCGGCTGCACGGTGCACTGGGCCGACGCCGGGGTGGACACCGGCCCCATCATCGCGCAGGAAGCCGTGGCGATCGGGGACGGCGAGAGCGAGGAATCCCTGCACGAGCGCATCAAGGTCGTGGAGCGCCGGCTCCTGGTCTCCACCCTGGCGACCCTGGCCGCGGCCCAGCACGCCCCCGCCTGACCCGCCCGCCTGATTTCCCCGATGCGCTATCACTTGAGGTGGTCTCGCAGCACCCAGAACCGCCTGAAGTGATAGCGCAACGGGTGGTGTGGGCGCGTTATTCGAGCCGGCGCTGCTTGGTTTCAGGGGCGAAGAACGCCATCCACAGCACGGAGATCAGCACCAGGACGCCGGCCAGCGCGAACGACGTCGCGAGCCCCAGTTCCGGCCACAGGAAGGCCGCGAAGATCAGCGGGCCGAACCCGGCGCCGAGCCGGGAGAATGTCGAGGCCCAGCCGAAGCCGGAGCCGCGCAGCTCCGTGGGGTACAGCTCGGAGACGTAGGCATAGAGCACCGGGATGGCCACCTGCACCACAAAGCCGAACACGAGGAGCCAGAACACGGCGGCGGTGGGGATGTCCACCACGATCGCCACAATCACCAGCGTCAGGGCCGACAGCGGACCGGTGATCGCCAGGATCCACTTGCGGCCCACCCGCTCCACCAGCAGAGCGGCCACCACCACGCCGAGGAGTCCGACGGCGGCCATCGACGCCGTGGTCAGGAAGGCCTTGTACTCCTCGAAGCCGGCGCCGATCAGGATCCGCGGCATCCACGTCAGCGACAGGTAGTACACCAGCAGGATGCTGAAGAAGAGGGCCCATGCCGCCGTCGTGATCTTCCAGTTGAACTGCCAGAGGGCGCGCAATTGCGTCCATGCGCTGCCTGCCGAGAGGCGGGGCGCATCCTGCGGTTCGGGCAGGCTGTAGACCCGGGCCTCGGCGCCCGTGGCCCGGACCAGGTTGTCGATCACCTTCGCGGCTTCCTCGCGGCGGCCCTTGCGGATCAGGAACAGCGGGGATTCGGGCACGCTGCGGCGGATCCAGAACACCAGCAGCGCCGGGAGCACCATGACCAGCATGGTCAGCCGCCAGTCCCCGTACAGGGCCACGAGGCCGGCGGAGACAAAACCGCAGAGGGCCGCGCCGATCGGCCACCAGCCGTCCATCGCGGTGAGCACCCGGCCACGCTGTTTGCGGGGAGTGAACTCGCCCACCAGCGCATAGTCCACCGGAATGCAGCCGCCCAGGCCGAACCCGGCCAGGAAACGGAACACGACGAACCACAGAAAATCAGGGGAAACCGCGCCGAGCACGGTGAAGATGGAAAAGATCAGCAGGGTCGCGGTGAAGGCCTTCTTGCGGCCGATGGTGTCCGCGATGGTGCCCCAGACAAAGGCGCCCAGGGCCATGCCAATCAGGTTCGCGGTGCCGATCCAGGCGGCATCGCCCGGGCTCAGCGACCAGTGCTTGGACAGCAACGGAATGAGGATGCCGTTGAGGGTGACGTCCCAGGCATCGAACATGAAGCCCAGTCCGCCGATCAGGAAGATCCGGCCTTGGACCTTCCACCGCCACGGCAGCTCCTGGACCACCTGTTCGCCGCTGGGCACAGTGGTGTACGTGTTCATCTTGGCCTCCTGTGAAAACTCTACGTGCCCCGGCCGCGGCCCGGGTGTGCTTCACACTCTGGCGCGCGGGACGGCCCGGCGCCGGGACGCGATAAACTGGCCGCATCCCCACCACCCGCGGCCCCGCCGCGATATAAGACGGAGACTTTTGTGAGCTTCACGCAGCTTGACCGTGTATCCATCGACCGAGTTCCCATCCGCCGGGCACTGATTTCGGTCTACGACAAGACCGGTCTGGAGGAGCTCGCTCAAGGCCTGCACGCCGCCGGCGTCAAGATCGTCTCCACGGGCTCCACGGCCAAGAAGATCGCCGCCGCGGGCATCCCCGTGCAGGAAGTCGAGGAAGTCACCGGCTCCCCGGAAATGCTGGACGGCCGCGTCAAGACCCTGCACCCGCGCGTGCACGGCGGCATCCTCGCGGACCGCCGCGTCCCGGCCCACATGCAGACCCTCGCGGACATGGAGATCGAGCCGTTCGACCTCGTCGTCGTCAACCTCTACCCCTTCGTGGAGACCGTGAAGTCCGGTGCCGCGCCGGACGACGTCGTCGAGCAGATCGACATCGGCGGCCCCGCGATGGTGCGCTCCGCCGCGAAGAACCACGCCGCCGTCGCAATCGTGGTGGACCCGTCGTCCTACGGTGCCGTGGTGGAGGCGGCCGCCTCGGGCGGCTTTGACCTGAAGACCCGGCGCCGGCTCGCCGCCAAGGCGTTCGCGCACACCGCGGCCTACGACACCGCCGTGGCCACCTGGACCGCCAGCCAGTTCCGCGACGAGGACGGCGACGGCGTGATCGACTGGCCCGCCTACGCCGGCCTGGCCCTGGAACGCTCCGAGGTGCTCCGCTACGGCGAAAACCCGCACCAGCAGGCCGCACTGTATGTGGACAAGGCCGCCCCGGCCGGCATCGCACAGGCCGACCAGATCCACGGCAAGGCCATGAGCTACAACAACTTTGTCGACGCCGACGCCGCCCTGCGCGCCGCCTTCGACTTCGCCGAGCCTGCCGTCGCCATCATCAAGCACGCCAACCCCTGCGGCGTGGCCGTGGGTTCCGCTTCCGCCGCGGACCCCATCGCCGACGCCCACGCCAAGGCCCACGCCTGCGATCCCGTGTCCGCGTTCGGCGGCGTCATCGCCGCTAACCGCACGGTCACGGCCGGCATGGCCCGCACCGTGGCCGGCATCTTCACCGAGGTCGTCATCGCGCCGGGCTTCGACGAAGAGGCCGTGGAGATCCTGTCCAAGAAGAAGAACATCCGCCTCCTGGCCCTCCCCGACGGATACGGCCGCTACCCGACCGAGTTCCGCCAGGTCTCCGGCGGCATGCTGGTCCAGGCCACGGATAAAGTCGACGCCGACGGCGACACCCCCGCGAACTGGACCCTTGCCGCGGGCGACGCCGCCGATGCCGCCACCCTGGCCGACCTCGCGTTCGCCTGGACCGCCTGCCGCGCAGCCAAGTCCAACGCCATCCTGCTCGCGGACAACGGTGCCGCCGTCGGCATCGGTATGGGCCAGGTCAACCGGCTCGATTCCTGCAAGCTCGCGGTCGAGCGCGCCAACACGCTCGGCGTCACCGTGGAGTCCGACGTCGATGCCGCCGGCGGGGCAGCCGGAACCGACGCGTCCGAAGCACCCGAGCGTGCCCGCGGCGCGGTGGCAGCGTCAGACGCGTTCTTCCCGTTCGCCGACGGACTGCAGATCCTGGTCGATGCCGGCGTCCGCGCGGTCGTCCAGCCCGGCGGCTCCGTCCGGGACGAGGAAGTCATCGCCGCGGCCAACGCCGCCGGCATCACCATGTACTTCACGGGAGCCCGCCACTTCTTCCACTAGGTCTGTTCCACCAAGGTCTGTCCACCAAGCCGCACAAAGAATGGACATGCCCTCCCTCATCCGGAGGACATGTCCATTTTTTGTGCCCAAAAGTGGGCTGGTGGCCGGCCCGCGGGACATGCCCATTCTTTCCGCGGGACGTGCTCATTGTTCGCGGCAAGGAGTGGGCATATGGGGGATATGTCCAGGCCTCGGGGCGTGGGGAGGGCATGTCCTGTGAGTTTTGACGCTGGCCGGGCCGGCCTGGGGACAGGCTCATTCTTGCCTGGGAACATGCTCATTCATTTCGGACTCCGGGGACCTGCCCGGGGGACATGCTCATTGTTCGCGGCAAGGAGTGGGCATGAAGGGGATATGTCCAGGCCTCGGGGTGTGGGGAGGGCATGTCCCACGAGCTCTGACGCTGGCAGGGCCAACCTGGGGACATGCTCATTCCTGCCTGGGAACATGCTCATTCATTACGGACTCCGGGGACCGGCCGGGGGACATGCCCATTGTTCGCGCCAAGGCCCGGACACAGGGGTATATGTCCAGGCCTCGGGGTGTGAGGAGGGCATGTCCCGTGAGCCCTGACGCTGGCCGGGCCAACCTGGGGACATGCTCAATCTTGCCGGAGCGCCGGGGACCAGCCCGGGGGACAGGCTCATTGATTGCGGACCGTCGAGGACCTGCCCCGGGGGACATGCCCATTGTTCGCGCCAAGGCCCGGACATAGAGGGTATATGTCCAAGCCATGCCGTGTGGGGAGGGCATGTCCAGCGGATAGCCGCCGTCGCCGACTGATGCCAACGCGGGGCCACCGCGTCCTCCCCACTGCTGAAGAGGGGCCGCAAGTGACCCCGCGCTGGGGTGCATAAGGTCGGGGTAACAAAGGCTGGAGGAAACAAGGGTTGGGCTAAACAAGAGGCTGGGCAATCAAGGGTTGAACAAACAGGCCGCGAATCAAAGCGGGGGTGCCCGCGCTAGGGATAACACGGCTGGGCATCCACCCCGGTCCGCACCCGGGGTAACAAGGCTGGGCATCCACGCACCCTGTCCACGCACCTGGGGTGACAAGGCTGGGTGCACGGGCCCCGCGTGAACGGGGCCCGTGCCCTCAGGCTAGGAAGCGGCCGCGGTGGTGTAGGCCTGCTGGATGACTGTGCCCCAGTAGGGGCCGTACATCTTGGTGGATTTGCTGCCGTAGCCATAGCTGTTGATGGAGTTCTGGTAGCCGGAAGCGCTGGTGCCGATGAACCACGGACCGCCCGAGGACCCGCCGGTCATGTTGCAGGGGATCCCCTGGGTGTTGAACTGCGGGTTGTAGGGATCGTTGGTGGCGGTGCCGCTGCAGCTCTTGAGGGATTCACCGTTGAAAGGCGCCGCGGCCGGGTATCCGAATGACTTGTAGCTCAGGCCGCGGGCGGCGTTGAACTGCAGTCCGGAGCCGCCGACGACGTCGCTCAGGTACTGGCCGTTGAGCGTGGACATTACGGCGAAGCCGGTGTCGTAGGTCATGTCGCCCGCGGAGCTCCACTGGGTGGGGGCGTAAAGGGCCTTGGCCGTCCACATGCCGTAGGGGGCCGCGCCGTTCAGGTACGCCGGGACGAACGTGAACTTGGTGGCGAAGGCGCCCGGACCCTCATTCACGCAGTGTCCGGCCGTGGAGACCGTGCTCTTGTTGGCGGAGGAGACCGAGTTGCCGGAGCAGACGTAGTTGGTGCCGCCGAGGGTGAAGAAGACCTTGCCGATGTGCGGGACGGGGGTCTCGCTCGCATTGGCCTTGGTCTGGAGCGCCTGGGTTTGCAGCTTCGGAGCAGCGGCCTCTACCTTGCTCGGCGCGCCCGTTTCCGCTGGGCCCTGGGCCGAGGCGGCCTTGCCACTGCGCTTCATGGCCCTGTCGGCCAGGACGTCGCCGGGGACGGCATTGCGCATGCGTTCCGGGGTCCAGTAGTCGGCCGTCCCCGTTTCGGTGACGGTGTGGCTTGCGACATCGGAGGCGGAAACCGGTGCCTTGGCCGGGGCGGGGGAGGCGGTGGCCGCCCCCGCGGCACTCAGGGCCAGCAGAGCGGCGGCCGACAGAGTCAGCAGGCTGGTGGCCAGAGTCTTGGGTGTTCTCATGGGTGTCCTAACCGGTGGAAATGCGGGGCGGCCGCTGGTGGCGGCCGCTGGATGGAACGAAACTACGGCAAATTGACTAACCTGTAAAGTAGCTTGTCAATTCTTGTTATGCCGTGTTGGGGTGTCACCTATCCGTCCGCGCACGACGCCGGTAGGCGCCAACGGGGGCACCTCGGGTAAGTTAGGGGTGTTGAGATAACACAAGATTCCGGAAATACCCAGACCTTCAGGGAGACGCCCGAGCAATGGCAAAGATTATCTATACCCACACCGACGAAGCGCCGATGCTGGCCACCTATTCGTTCTTGCCGATCATTGAGGCGTTCGCCTCGACGGCCGGTGTGGAAGTGGAGACCCGCGACATCTCGCTGGCCGGCCGCATCATCGCCGCGTTCGGCGACTACCTCACCGAAGAGCAGCGCGTCAGCGACGCCCTGGCCGAGCTTGGTGCCCTTGCCAAGACGCCCGAAGCCAACATCATCAAGCTGCCCAACGTCAGCGCCTCCGTGCCCCAGTTGAAGGCCGCAATCGCCGAACTCCAGGGCCACGGCTACGCGCTGCCGGACTACCCGGACAACCCCACCTCCGATGAGGAAACGGACATCCGGTCCCGCTTCGACAAGATCAAGGGCTCCGCCGTGAACCCTGTCCTGCGCGAAGGCAACTCGGACCGCCGTGCTCCGCTCTCGGTCAAGAACTACGCCCGCCAGAACCCGCACAGCATGGGCGCGTGGACTCCGGACTCCAAGACCAACGTGGCCCACATGGAGGCCGATGACTTCCGCTCGAACGAGTTGTCCGTGGTCATCGATGCGGACACCAAGATCAAGATCCAGCTCGTCAAGGAAGACGGCACTGTCAAGGTCCTTAAGCGTGCCTTCCCGGTCCTGGCCGGCGAGGTCATCGACGGCACCGTGATGCGCGCGGCGGCCCTGGATGCATTCCTCGCCGCCCAGGTGTCCCGGGCCAAGGAGGAGGGCGTGCTGTTCTCCGCCCACCTGAAGGCCACCATGATGAAGGTGTCGGACCCCATCATCTTCGGCCACGTCGTCAAGGCCTACTTCGCTGACCTCTTCGCCACCTACGGCGAGCAGATCGCCGCCGCCGGCCTGAGCCCCAACAACGGCCTGGCCTCCATCCTGAACGGCCTCGGGGACCTCCCCGAGGAGATCCGCGGCGACGTCCAGGCGGCCATCGAAAAGGGCCTCAACGACGGCCCCGAACTCGCCATGGTCGACTCCGACAAGGGCATCACCAACCTGCACGTGCCCTCCGACGTGATCGTCGACGCCTCGATGCCGGCCATGATCCGCAGCTCGGGCCACATGTGGGGCCGTGACGGCCAGGAGGCCGACACCCTCGCCGTCCTCCCGGACAGCAGCTACGCCGGCATCTACCAGGTTGTCGTCGACGACTGCCGCGCCCACGGCGCCTTCGATCCCACCACCATGGGCACCGTCCCGAACGTCGGCCTCATGGCCCAGGCCGCCGAGGAATACGGCAGCCACGACAAGACGTTCGAGATCCAGTCCGCCGGCACCGTCCAGGTCGTCGACGACGCCGGCACCGTGCTGATCGAGCACCAGGTCGCCCCGGGCGACATCTGGCGCGCCTGCCAGACCAAGGATCTGCCGATCCGTGACTGGGTCAAGCTCGCCGTCACCCGTGCCCGCGCCTCCGCCACACCCGCCGTCTTCTGGCTGGACAAGGGCCGTGCACACGACGCCCGGATGATCGCCAAGGTGGAGGAATACCTCAAGGACCACGACACCGAGGGCCTGGAGATCGCCATCATGTCCCCGGACGAGGCCACCGCCTTCACGGTGGAACGCCTGCGCAAGGGCGAGGACACCATCTCGGTGACCGGCAACGTGCTCCGCGACTACCTCACGGACCTCTTCCCGATCCTGGAACTGGGCACCAGCGCCAAGATGCTCTCCGTGGTGCCGCTGATCAACGGCGGCGGCCTGTTCGAGACCGGCGCCGGCGGATCCGCCCCGAAGCACGTCCAGCAGCTGCTCAAGGAAAACCACCTGCGCTGGGACAGCCTGGGCGAGTTCCTCGCGCTGGCCGTCAGCTTCGAGCACCTCGCCACCAGCACCGGCAACGCCCGCGCCCAGGTCCTGGCTGACACCCTGGACCGCGCCACCGGCACGTTCCTGCTCGAGGACAAGTCCCCGAAGCGCAAGGCCGGCGAGCTGGACAACCGCGGCAGCCACTTCTACCTGGCCAAGTTCTGGGCCCAGGAACTGGCCAGCCAGAGCGACGACGCCGAGCTCGCCGCGGCCTTCGCCGCCGTTTCCGAGGCACTGAACTCCAATGAGGACACCATCACCGGAGAACTCCTGGCCGTGCAGGGCTCCCCGGTGGACATCGGCGGGTACTACCGGCCGGACGAGGCCAAGGCCACAGCGGTCATGCGCCCCTCGGCGAAGTTCAGCGAAGTGCTGGCGACGCTGACCAAGTAGTCACCGCCGCGGCGCTCCCGCAGCGCTCCACGGCGCCCGCTAGGTCGCCATGCAAAACGCCCCGTCTCCCGAAAGGGAGGCGGGGCGTTTTGCCGCCAGTCCGGCAGCGCAACCCAGCCGGATCAGTGCGAACGCCAGGTCAGCGCTGCTGGTCCTGGCCGAAGGGCGGCTGGGGGGCAAGGTCGGGATCGGTGTCCACGCGCTGGAAGGCAGGTTCCGCGCCGTAGCCCACCTCCTCCTGGAGCGGCACGGCGGTGGTGGCGCCCGGCGCGACTGCGTCCACGCGACCGCGCCATCCGCCCGTCTCGGCGCCGCGCTCTTCGATAAACAGCTTGAATTTCTTCAGGTCGGCAGCAACCTGGCGGGAATCAAGGCCGATGGCCGCGCCGACCTTTTCCGCGGCCGAGTCCGGCTCCCAGGTCAGCTCGACGTTCACCTTCGTTTCGGCGTCGCCGAGGTCCTCGAACCAAACGGTGCCAGCATTCCGTGGTTCGTCAAGGCTTTCCCACGACACGCGCCGGTCCGGTTCCTGCGCGGTGATCCGCGCGTCGTACTCACGCCGGACTCCACCGATGCTGGTCTTGAAATGGACAGTGGTGTCGTCCAGCTGACTAACGGATTCCACGCCGCTCATGAAGAGCGGAAATTCCTCGAACTGTGTCCACTGGTTGTAGGCCTGGTTCAGCGGAACATTGACTTCGATGGATTCCTGAACAGTTGCCATGCAGGCGTCACTCCTTCGATTGGCGGACGGCAGTCCGCGATTCTTGTCGTTGACCGGCGCAAGGCCGTTTCTCCACGCTAGCGGACTTCCTCCGAAATAGTAAGCAGGCTGACGATGGTGACGACGGAGGCGTCCCGGTCGGTCTGCGGCCAGGGCCGATGTCGCGGCCTTTTACCGTCGCGGAATCTGGTGCGGCACCAGGTAGGCGGCTCCTCAGCCCTTGCCCTTCCCCTTGTCCTTCGATTTGCCGTTACTGTTCGCGATATCGCTGGCGACCGGAGCGGGAGCCGGCGCCGGGGCAACGGCGGCAGGGGCAGTCTGGGCAGCAGCTGCCGCCTGAGCCGCGGCAGCCTGTTCAGCCGATGCTTCTTCCGCCGCCTTTCGGGCCGCCTCGGCCGCCTGCTGCGCGGCAAGATCCACCCGGACGGCCTCAATCGATGACTTGATGCTCTGGTGGCGTCTGGAGGACACCTCGCCGCTCGCGGCTGCGGCATCGAGGCGGGCCAGCAGCTCGTCAAGGTGCTTCAGGGAACCGGCGGGATCATTGGCGGCCGCAGCCTCGCTGACAGCCAGAACCTGGGATTGCAGCTGCCTGGCCGCGTCGCGGCCGAGCTCGGGCGCAGGGGAGCCGCAGCCGGCCAGTGCCCCGGCCACCAGCAGTCCCGCGAGGAGACCCGCCGGCACCCGGTACCTGGGACCGTTGTGGTCCTGCCCGGCTGTTCGCGAATGGCTCATGGTTCCACGCCCTTCTGCAGATTCTTCAGATGATCGCCGAGTGGCCCCGTAACGGTGGGGTAGGGGACGACGTCGGGGGCCGCCGGGACGGACAGTGTGACGGCGACCGTTGCTACGACAGCAAGGACTGCCAGTCCGGCAAGCAGCAGGGCCAGGCGGGTGCGGAGCCCGGCCCGGAGGAACCAGGAGGCTCCATGCGAATGCGAAAGACGGTGGCGCGGCCGGCGCGGCAGAGCATCCGGGTCCAGCCAGCTCAAGGAGCGTGTTCCTCCCGCCGCCGCTCCCGTTGCTCCTGCGGATTCGGGCCGGGATGGGCGGGGCCGCCTCGGCGGCGGGACTGGGAGTGTCCGGGTGGGCTCCGCTTGGACGGGCCCCGGCAGGGACCCGGGGGAAACGAGGGCGGTCCGGAAGGCAGCCTCGAGTTCGGCGGCCGAGGGGCGGTCCAACGGGTCGAGGACTGTCATGGCCTGGATTAGCTGTGCCCACTCCTCGGGCACGGCGTCCGGGATGACGGGTGCGCGGTGCAAACGGGCCACGGCGGATTCGACGGCGCTTCCCGGGTACTCCACATCGCCCTTGAGGCATTCGAGCAGGACCAGGCCCAGGGAGTAGATGTCACTCGCTGGTCCGAGATCGGCGCCGCGGGCCTGTTCCGGACTGAGATAGGCGGCCGTTCCCACCAGGGTTCCCGTGGACGTAAGCCGTGTCCCATCGATGATCCGGGCAATGCCGAAGTCTGTGAGCTTGGGCCGAAGCGGCTCGCCTGGCCGGACCGGCACCAGGAGGATGTTGGCGGGTTTGATGTCCCGGTGGACGATGCCGAGCCCGTGGACGTAAGCGAGGGCGTCGGCTATCCCTGCGCCGACCACGGCCAACTCGTCCAGCGGCAGGGGACTGTGGCGGATCCGGGTCCGCAGATCCTGGCCGTCTACGAGTTCCATGGTCAGGAAGGGCCGGGGTTCGTCGGGAACCCGGGTGTCCGTCCCGACGTCGAACAGCGTCACCAGGCTTGGATGGCTCAGGGTTGCCAGCAGTTGGATCTCTGCCTCCTGGCGGCGAAGCTCGTCAGGATCAGCTGATTGAGGCGCGAAGAGTTTTAGGGCAACGTCCCGGCCAAGATTCAGGTCCTTGGCAGCGTAGACCGACGCCATGCCGCCCCGGCCAATCAACTCCCCCAGCTGATAGCGGCCACCCAGGGGCTCCGCCGTGACGCTGTTGGGCGAACTGTCCACGATTTCCCCATACCTTCCGTGTGCGCACCGGCGGCGCTCCTAAAGAATGATACGGGGGACGGGTATGCGCTTCTGTTCAGTGCAGCAGATCAGTTCGATGCGGCAGATGTGTTCAGGCAGCAGATTTGCTCACTGCGGCAAAGGCGCCGGTCCCTGTATTGAAGCGCATTACGTGACGTACTTATTGACGGTCCGCTCATCCGCGGGTGCCCGTCCGCCGGAGCCGGAGCATGCCGTTGGGTCCCCCAGCGGACCCAACGACCTCGCTCCGGCGGTTACAGCACCTTGATGGGAGCGGTGGCATGCGTTAGGGCGGGCGGGGTTTGCAGCCGGGGCGCGGCTGCGGACCGGAGCGCTCAGGGTGCGAGGGAGGGCGCCGTCCTTGGGCCAGTCCTTCCCGGGCCAGCCCGGGCGTGGCCAGCCCGGGCGTGGCCAGCCCGGGCGTGGACGGCGAAGGCGTGGATGGCGAAGGCGTGGAGGGCGAAGGCGCTGACGGGGTCAGGCGGGCGGGAATTGGGGTGCCGGATACCCGGCGGTGGACGGTCGAGTCCATGGGGGATTCTCCTGGGTGACTGTGGGCGGCCAAGGCAGCCCGAGGGGCCGTGCTCTGTGGAGGCAGAGACGGCCCGACTAGTCAGGAGAAGAACCAGGATCAGCGCATACGGCTGAGTACTCGTGCTGGAGCGGACCGCCGATGGGGTCAGCCCCGATGGTGGGCAGGTAGAAGAACAGGCTGGGCATCCACGCAGCTGTTCCGGCAGGTCCGTTGGCGCAGTGCCCGCTGCCGGACCCCGAGCCCGGAGCAGGCGGGAGCGCTTCCGGGGCAGGCAGGTCCGTGCCGCCATGCCATGGGCTCGGGCCCGGGTTGCCGGAGGGAACCGGCGGTTCACCAGTCCCGGCAGGGGGGTCGGCCGCAGGGGCAGCGCCAGGCCGGACAGGCGCCGCCGCACGGGGCTCAGGCAGCAGCAAGGGCGCGTAGGTTACTGGGGTGACCGGGGGATGGTACGCCTCGAGGGGACGGGCCGCAGTGGGACCGGTGGTAGCGGGCGCCGGCTGCGTTGATGATGCTGCCTTCGCGGTGTCTGCTTTTGCGCTACCCGCGGTGGGAGTGCCGGCCGACGACGATGCGCCGTCGGCGGCTGCCGGCGTGCCCGCCGGCGTCCCCGTTTGGACCTCGCCCGGAACGACGCCGCCTGGAGGGACGGCTGCCGGGTCACCGGGCAGTGGGCCAGCCGGATCGGTAATCGGAAGCGTGGGGTCTGCAACCGGCGGAACAACGCCGGGATCCGGTGCCGCGGGGTCAACAACCGGTGGGTCAACAACCGGTGGGTCAACAACCGGTGGATCAACAACCGGTGGGACAACGCCGGGGTCCGGGACGGCAGGATCCACACCGGGGACGCCGGGGTCCACCACGGGCGGGGTCACTGCCGGAGCAGGGAGCGCCGGGTCGACTGCCGCCGGCCCTGTGGCGGGCGGTGCCGAGTCCGGAACCTGGGCCGCCGAGCCCGGGTCCGCCTGCGCAGGCTCGTCGGCGTCGGCGGGATCAACGTCCGCGATATCTGGCCTCGGGCCAGGAACGGCACCAGCGGACCAGGTGCTGGCCGGTACCGGAGCGATGTCCACGGAGATCGGGCCGTCGAGGGAGGGAACAGGGAGGTCGTCGGCGTCCATGCAGCCGGCGACCGCCGCTCTCTCGCCGGCGTCGTCGGCTGTCCCGGAGAACGTGCACGCGTCATCGGCCTGTGCGGCCGTGCCGGAGAGGGTCAACCACGCGGCACCGGCGACGGCGGCCAACAGCACGTGGCGCAAGGGGCGCAAGGGGCGCAGGGTGCGGCCCGCGCGGGAGGACGCTGCTGCTGGATCCATGCGCGCACCCCCGCTCCCGGAAATCTGGACGATTGCCTACAGGGTAAGTCGGCCCCGACGGGAGAGTCCAGAGCGGAACCGAAACTGTAGGCATACCGAGACACTCGGAAGGCGTCGGATCCGGTGCCTGTGGGACGTGGAAAGTGGGACGTGGTCAGTGGGCGTCGTTCGGGTAGGTCACCCCGAGTTGCGCGCGCACACCGTCGAATAGCCGCATGGTGTTCAGGGAGTCCTCCAGCGGCATGACCGGGCTCTCGGTGAGTCCGTGCTGGATGCACCGCGTGACCTCGCGCAGTTCGTAGGTGTAGCCGCGCCCGACCACCGCGAACCGCTCGGTCCGGGGATCGTCGAAGCCGATCCTGACCAGCAGTTCCTTGGGGTTGTTGATGGAGCCGGACGTCTGCAGGAAGCCCTGGCTGCCGGCGACGGTGGCCGTTCGGGGCCCGTGCGCCAGCAAAGAGGATGTCAGCTGGGCTTGCCCGCCGTGGTGGTAGCCGAGCGTCAAGGCGTTCTGGGCGTCCACGCCGTCGTCATTGAGCCAGCCGGTGGCGCTGACGGTTTGCGGGAACCCCAGGGTGCCAAGCGCCCAAAGCAGCGGGTAGACCGTCAGGTCCAGCAGGGCGCCGCCGCCGTCCTTGGGCGCCCAGAGCCGGGAGGCGGGCGAGTACGGCGCCGGAAAGCCGAGATCGGCGCCCACCCACTTGACCGCGCCGATCTCGCCCGAGGCAGCGATCTCAAACGCCCGCTGCATGCTGGGCAGGAACCGGCTCCACACCGCCTCCATCAGGAACAGGCCCTTTGCCCGGGCCGCCGCAATCAGCTCGGCGGCTTCCCGGGCGTTGACGGTCAGGGCCTTCTCGCACAGCACATGCTTGCCGGCGTTGAGGGCGGCAAGGGCGATCTCGTGGTGGTGGGCGTGTGGCGTGGCGACATAGACGACGTCGACGCCGTCGTCCGCGAGCAGGCGGGCATAACCGCTGACGCCGTCCCGGTCACCGTAGGCGCGGACAAAGCCGTAGTCGGCCGCGAAGGCATCGGCCGCCGCCTGGGTGCGGGAACTGACGGCGTACAGTTCCGCATCCGCCAGAAGTTCAAGGTCGCGGGTGAGCGCAGCGGCGATCCCTCCGGTGGCGATGATTCCCCAGCGCAGCCTGGCGCCGGTGGCTGTGCGGGGATCCTGGTCAGGCTGGCTGAACAGCCACGGTTTCGCGATGAGATCAGACATGGTGCCATCTTCTCACCCGGGGGCGGAAGGGCCGCGGTGTTGCAGGCCCGGCACGCGTGAGGTTCAGCGCGCAAGGAGGTTCAGTTCAGGAGGCTCGACGCCGAAACCGCGGACGGCCCCGGAAGGACCGCCCGCGGGGCGGCGCCGGGCGGGCCTCAGCCGGGTGGGCGTCAGCCCGGCGGGCCTCAGCCGGTTACGGCCGCCGTCGCACGGGTCCGTACCGGTTCCTCCGTGAGCCGGCCTTGCTGGAGCCGGAAGCGCCGGTCCGTCTTGTTGGCCAGGGCGCGGTCGTGGGTGACCACGAGGATGGTGGTGTTGTTGTCCCGGCTGAGCGTGCTGAGGAGTTCGATGATGTGCTCGCCGGTCTGCTCGTCCAGGTTGCCGGTGGGTTCATCGGCCAGGATCAGCTTGGGTTCGTTCGCCAGCGCCCGGGCAATCGCGACCCGCTGCTGCTCGCCGCCGGAGAGCCGGTTGATGCGCCGCACGTGCTTGTCCGGATCGAGCTGGACCTGTTCGAGCAGCTGCCGGGCACGCTCGGCCCGGACGCCCTTGCGCACGCCGGCAAACTCCATCGGCAGCATCACGTTGTCCACGGCCGAGAGATTCGGGATCAGTTTGAACTGCTGGAACACGAATCCGATGTCCCGGCGCCGGTAGTTGGTCAGCTTCCCGTCCGGCATGGTGGCCAGGCTCACGCCGTTGACCACCACATCGCCGCTGGTGGGCTTGTCCAAGGCACCGAGCAGGGAGAGCAGGGTGCTTTTGCCGCTGCCGCTCTTGCCCACGATCGAGGCCAGCGCGCCCTGTTCGAGCTCGAAGCTGACGTCGTTGACCGGCTTGATGGTCCGGTCGCCGGACTTGAACGTGCGGACCAGGTTCTTGACTTCGATCATGGCTATTCTCCTCGGAGGACTTCGATGGGACGGATGCGGGCGGTGAGCAGGGCCGGCACCAGGGCCCCGATGATGGCGACGCCGAAGACCGCGGCGATGCCCGCGGCAATGACGCCGGGGGAGGCGCTCGCCGTCACGGAGGTCAGCAGCTGGCTGGCCCCGCCGAGCGGGCCGCCCGGCCCGCCCGGGAAACCGCCGGGGCCGCCGCGCTGGGCGGTTGCCGCGCTCGTGGTGCTGCTTGAGCTGATGAGGGCGCTGGCGATGCCGCCGCTGGCAAGGGAGGCGACGGCGGCGCCCACCACGCTGCCCACGGCCACCAGCACGAGGGCCTCCAGCACAAACTGCAGGCCGATGGTGCGGTTTGGGGCGCCGATGGCCTTCAGAACGCCGATCTCGCGGCGGCGTTCGCGGACCAGCATGACCATGATCAGGAGGATGATCAGCCCGGCGGTGCCAAGGGCCGCGACGAAGGCGATGAAGGAAATATTCTTGACGCTGTCCAGCGAGCTGACAGCAGTCTCAAGGTTCCGCTGCCCCTGGGTGACGTCGGCCTTGTCGGAGCCGAGCGCCGCCTGCAGGGCCGTCTTGGCGGCGTCGACGTTTTCCATGCTGTTGACCGTGACGATCATGGTGGAGAGTTCGTCCGGCAGCGCGGCGAGGGTCTGGGCGGTCGGAAGCGTTACATAGAGGGCGTTGTTGCCGAAGGCGGTGCCGGAGTCGAACAGTCCCTGGACAGTGAAGGTCTGGTCCTGGATGGTGAACGTCGAGCCCACGCTGAGGCCGTTCTTGGTGGCCAGGGTGGTGCCCAGCAGGGCGCCGGTGGACGCGGCGGTGTAGTTGCCCAGACCGGTGCCTTGCGTCAACTGCAGGGCCTTGCCGGTGGAGTCCATCTCGGCGCCGATGCCCGTTGCGGTGATGGGCAGCGAGAACGCCGGCGCGGCCGCAGCGGTACTGCCCGTGGTGCCGCTTGTGCTGCCCGCTGTCCCGGAAGTCGCTTGGTTTCGGTTGCCGAGAGTTCCGGCGTCGACGGCGGCCGTGAGGCTCGTGGTGACAGAGGTGGCAGACTGCCCGCCGGGGCCGCCTTGGCCTGTCCTTCCTGTCTGGCCCGCGGCCGCCTCGGCGGCAATTTCTGCGGCGTTGCGCAGGCGCAGTGCCTTGGTGCCGACCACGCTGCTGACGTTGGGGACGGCCGCCGCCGTGGCCGCCTGTGCCGAGGTCAGCGGCTCGCCACCGCCTTCGAAACCCTGGCCGCCGGCCGGGTTCACGGTCAGGACCGTGCCCACCGAGGCGTTCAGTTCGGCGACCTTGCCTGTGACGGCCTGGTTGGCCACGAGCATGGCCAGGGCAAGTCCGATGGCTACGGCCAGCACGGCCACCACGGCGGCGGTCCTGACCTTGTTTCGGAAGGCATTGCCTACACTCCGGGCAAGAACGCTCACGGTACTCCTAATTTTTTGGGTGTCTCTTGGGTGCCACTTGCCGGACCCGATGCCCGGCGCTGGTCCCACAGTGGTACGGGCCGCTGTGCGAACCTCCCGGCGAAGCTATGTCTCCGCTGTGAAGAGGATTGCCGCAGGCAGCGCCACCGCCACGGTGAGAGCCAGCGCGTCACGGCCAACGCAAGAGCCCCGGCCCTCCCTTGCGGGGGAGCCGGGGCTCTGTTGTCTCGCCTGCGCCGGTGCAGCTGGCGCCTCGACGGGTACTACTGCTTGGTGATCGGTCCGAGTACCGGATCGTTGACGTAGGCAGTGTGGACGTTTTCCTGGGTCACGATGACCGGCTCCAGCAGGTAGGCCGGAACAACCTTGACCGTGTTGTTGTAGGACTTGTCGTCGTTGATCTCCGGCTTCTTGCCTGCCTGGATGTCGTTGACCATGACGATCGAGTGCTCAACGAGCGCACGGGTGTCCTTGTTGATGGTGGAGTACTGCTCGCCCGCCATGATGGACTTGACCGACTCAACCTCGGAGTCCTGGCCCGTGACAACCGGGATCGGCTTGCCGGCGGCCTTGACGGAGGTGATGATGGCGCGGGCCAGCGTGTCGTTCGGCGACAGCACGCCGTCGAGCGCGGCGGTGCCGTAGGTTCCGGCGAGCAGGGTGTCCATGCGCTTCTGGGCGTTCTCGGCCTTCCAGCCCTGGGTCACGGCCTGTTCGAAGGTCGTCTGGCCCGAGAGCACCTTCAGGGTGCCGTCGTCCATCTTCGGCTTCAGGACGCTCATGGCGCCGTCGAAGAAGACCTTCGCGTTGGCGTCATCAGGGGATCCTGCGAAAAGCTCGATGTTGTACGGGCCTTCCGGCTTCTTGGCCTTCATTCCGTCCAGCAGCGCCTTGCCCTGGAGTTCACCGACCTTGAAGTTGTCGTAGGCCACGTAGTAGTCCACGTTCTCGGTGTTCAGGAGCAGACGGTCATACGCGATGATCGTGGCGCCGGCGTCCTTGGCCTGCTTGAGCTGGGTGCCCAGCTGCGCACCGTCGATGGCGCCGACGATGATGACCTTGGCGCCCTTGGTGATCATGGCGCTGATCTGGTTCTGCTGCTCCGAAACGCCGCCGTTGGCGAACTGCACGTCCGGCTTGTAGCCTGCCGCGGTGAGGCCGTCGTTGAACAGCTGCTCCGCCAGGACCCAGTTTTCGGAGGTCTTCTGGGGGAGTGCGACGCCGATCGAGGAGCCCTTCGGGAATGCTTCGCCTCCAGTGGTCGAACCGCCGGTGGTCCCGGTGTCGGAACGGCCGCAGGCTGTCAGCGCCAGTGCCGCAATAGCAGCGATCGCTGCTGCCTTTCCTGCTTTACCAATCATTCGCATTGCTTGGTTCACTTTCTTTTGGTGGTGTGCGGAGAAACGTGGGCTTTGGGAGCCGGGGAGTGGATCAGATCCCTCGCGAGATGACCTCTTTGGTTTGGGTGGTCTCGTCGGCCTTGATCTCGCTGCTGCGGCCGAAGTTCTTCATGAGCATGCCGACGATCGATGTCTTGCCTTGGGTCTTGTTGTAGACGTCGAACGCGACGGCTATCAGCAGGACCAGGCCCTTGATGATCTGGGTGAGGTCGGCGCCGACGCCCATGAGCTGCAGGCCGTTGTTCAGCACGGCCATGACCAGGCCGCCGATGATCGAGCCGATCACAGTGCCCACGCCGCCGGTGACCGCGGCGCCGCCGATGAACACGGCCGCGATGGCGTCCAGTTCCCAGCCGACGCCGTCGAACGGTCCCGAGGCGGTGGAGCGGCCGACGAAGATCATGCCGGCGAGGCCGGCCAGGAAGGACATGTTCATCATGACCAGGAAGTTGACCTTCTTGGACTGGACACCGGAGAGCTCGGCAGCGTGCCGGTTGCCGCCGACCGCGTAGATGTGGCGGCCGATGACGGTCTTGGAGGAGATGAAGCCGTATACGAGGATCAGGACCGCGAGGATCAGGCCCGGCACCGGGAAGGACGTGCCCGGCCGGCCGGTGGCGAAGAGGTAGGTGGCGTAGAGGATGGCGCCGGAGACGAGCACCAGCTTCAGGACCATGACCCAGGTTTCGGAGACCTCGGCGCCGAGCTTCTTGGCGTTCCGGCGGGACCGGATCTCGCTGAAGATCACGAACGCGACGGCGAGCAGGCCAATGAGCATGGTGGGGTTGTTGTAGCCGGTATTCGGGCCAAACTCGGGCAGGTAGCCGGAGCCGATGTACTGGAAATCCGCAGGGACCGGGATGGTGTTCGACTTGCCGACAAACTGGTTGGCGCCGCGGAAGATCAGCATGCCGGACAGCGTCACGATGAACGCGGGAATGCCGACGTAGGCCACCCAGTATCCCTGCCAGGCCCCGATCAGGACGCCCAGCCCCAGCCCCATCAGGACGCCGATGTACCAAGGCATTCCCCAGTCGCGGATGAAGAGGGACACACAGACGCCCACGAAGGCCGCGACGGAACCGACGGAGAGATCGATGTGGCCGGCGATGATGACCAGCACCATGCCGATGGCGAGGATCAGGATGTAGGAGTTGCCGTTGAAGAGGTTGATGACGTTGCCCGACGTGAGCGTGCGGCCCTCCGTGAAAATCTCGAAGAACACGATCAGCGCAACCAGGGCGA
Source organism: Arthrobacter sp. P4_F10 (assembly GCF_056401435.1). Lineage (NCBI taxonomy): Bacteria > Bacillati > Actinomycetota > Actinomycetes > Micrococcales > Micrococcaceae > Arthrobacter > Arthrobacter sp. P4_F10. The sequence goes on along the minus strand of NZ_JBFUJJ010000008.1, from coordinate 125,107 downwards.
AGATCATGCCGAATTGGCGGGTGTTGCCGCCAAAGAGCTTCTTGAGCGCGTTCATTGTTTCATTCCTTGTGTCCGGGGTGTTCGGATTGTTCTGGTTGGTCCCACAGGGTCAGGCGGTTTTGCGGGCGGACGTCATGAGTTTCATGAGGCTTTCCTGGCTGGCTTGGTCTTTGTCCAGCACGCCGGTGATGGCGCCTTCGAAGATCGTGTAGATCCGGTCCGAGAGGCCCAGCAGCTCGGGCAGCTCCGAGGAAATGACGATCACTGCCTTGCCCTCGTTGGCCAGCTTCTGGATGATGCCGTAGATCTCGTACTTGGCCCCGACGTCGATCCCGCGGGTCGGCTCGTCCAGGATCAGCACGTCCGGGTCGGTAAACATCCACTTCGCCAGCACGACCTTCTGCTGGTTGCCGCCGGAGAGCTTCGCGACGCCTTCCTCCACGGAGGGCGTCTTGGTCCGCAGCGCCTTCCGATATTCCTCCGCGACGGCGTATTCCTTGTTCGCGTCCACCACGAAGTGCTTGCTGATCTTGCGCAGGTTCGCCGAGACGGTCGTGGCCTTGATGTCGTCCAGCAGGTTCAGGCCCAGGGACTTGCGGTCCTCCGTGACGTAGCCCAGCCCGGCGTCGATCGCCTGGCGGACGCTTTTGAGCTGCAGCTCCTTGCCGTCTTTGTAGACGTGGCCCGAGATGAAGCGGCCGTAGGAGCGGCCGAACACGGACCGGGCCAGCTCGGTGCGCCCGGCCCCCATCAGGCCCGCGAACCCGACGATCTCGCCGCGGCGGACGAAGAAGCTGGAGTTCTTGCAGACCAGGCGGTCCTGGATCGCCGGGTGCCCGACGTTCCAGTTCTTGACCTCGAAGAGGACATCGCCGATCTTCGGCTCGTGATCCGGGAACCGGGATTCCAGCGTCCGGCCCACCATGCCCTTGATGATGCGGTCCTCGTCGACGCCGTCGGCCTTGACATTCAGGGTCTCGATCGACTTGCCGTCGCGGATGATCGTGATCTCATCCGCGATCTGTTCGATCTCGTTGAGCTTGTGCGAAATGATGATCGAGGTGATGCCGCGGCCCTTCAGGCCCAGCATGAGGTCCAGCAGGTGCTGGGAGTCGGACTCGTTCAGCGCGGCCGTGGGCTCGTCCAGGATCAGGAGCTTCACCGACTTGTTCAGGGCCTTGGCGATCTCGACCAGCTGCTGCTTGCCGACGCCGATCTCCTTGATCGGGGTGTCCGGGTCCTCGCGCAACCCCACCCGGGCCAGCAGCTCGGTGGAGCGGGTCCGGGCCTCGGCCCAGTCGATCACGCCGCGCTTGGTGGGCTCGTTGCCGAGGAAGATGTTCTCCATGATCGACAGCTCGGGGATGAGCGCGAGTTCCTGGTGGATGATCACGATTCCGGCGTGTTCGCTGGCCCGGATGTCCTTGAACTCCTGGACCTCGTTCTGGTACACGATGTCGCCGGTGTAGGTGCCGAACGGGTATACCCCCGAGAGCACCTTCATCAGGGTCGATTTCCCGGCGCCGTTCTCACCGCAGATGGCGTGGATCTCGCCGGCCTTCACCCGCAGGCTTACATCGGCCAAAGCTTTAACGCCGGGGAATTCCTTGGTGATGGAGCGCATCTCGAGAATTAGCGGATCACTGTGCGTGTTGAGGGACGTCATCTGCCCTTACGCCTCCAATGCATGACTTCGTTGTCCGCCCCTGCAAACCGCAGGGCCGTCTGATGGAAAAGTAAACTGGATCACGCCCTTGTCGTCAAGTCTTTAACGCAACGGGCGGATAACGAAATGGTTAGTTACGCCGGATTCCGGCGTGCTGGAAGACCAAAGCCGTGGCCCCGAGGGCCTCCGCCCGGTCGCCCAGGGACGACATTGTGAGGGTGGTTGTCTCGCCGATGACCGGCACGGCGTGGCGGATCAGGCCGCGCCGGATCGGGTCCAAAAGGAGTTCGCCAAGCCCCGCCAGTGGGCCGCCGACCACGATCACTTCGGGGTTGATCAGGTTCGCCACGTTGCCCAGGGCGCGCCCGACGGCGAGCCCGGCGTCGTCCACCACACGGAGCGTCGCGGAGTCCCGCTCCAGGGCCTTGCGCACGATGTCCCCGGGCGTGAGCGGCCGGTCCTCACCGCGGCTCAGGAGCTCGATCATGGTGGTGGTGGAGGCTATCGTTTCCAGGCAGCCGCGGTTCCCGCACCGGCAGATCAGCCCGTGCTCGTGGATTGTGGCATGGCCGATTTCGCCCGTGATGCCGACGTTGCCGTAGTAGGGGATGCCGTTGAGGATCAGCCCCGCGCCGATGCCCGAGCCGATCTTGAGGAACATCAGGTTGCTGATGCCGCTGTGCGGTCCCCACGTGACCTCGGAGAGGGCGCCCAGGTTGGCGTCATTGTCCACGAATACAGGCAGTTCCAGCGCTTCTTCGAGGCGTTTGAGGATGTTGATGCCCACCCATTCGGGCAGGATCGCGCCCTGCGCCACGGTGCCGGTGCGGCGGTCGATGGGGCCGGGAATTCCTACGCCGGCACCGACCAGGGCGCTGCGCTCCACGCCGCTGTCCGCGAGCAATCGGTCCAACACGCCGACGGCGGCCTGGATGCCCTCCTCGGCGTGGTGGCCCAGGGGCAGCAGGACCGACTGTTCGGCGATCACGTGGTAGCTGAGCGAGGCCAGTACGACGCGCAGGTGCCGCCGGCCAAAATCGATCCCCACCGCGACGGCCCCGTTGCTGTTGAGCCGGACGTTCAGGGCGCGCCGCCCTGAGCTGGTAATCGGTTCAGTGGAGGCCAGCCCGGCGTCCTGCATGATCTTGACGATGTTCGAAACAGTGGCCGTCGATAGCCCTGTCTGGCGGGCCAGTTCCGCTTGCGTGGAGGGGCCCGCGAGGAGGCATTCGATGATCCGCTGCTGGTTCAGATGCCGGAGGGCGGACTGCGATCCGGGGTTCTTGGTTCGGCTCCTCGTTGAGCGCGTTGGTGAGGGCATGCTATGAAGCGTGACGCATCGGCGGCTTGTAGTCAAGAAGTTAACGCATTGATAACGGCCGTCTGGGTTTCCGGGGACGCGACGGGCCGCCGGCCCTCCCGGTCTTCACCGCCGGGACGTTCCGCCCTGTTCGCCGGCTGGCTGGGTGGAAATGCACCAAATGCGGCTTCCCGGGCCGCGGCTACTCTGGGAGCAGAGAGTCCGCAGTGCTCCTGCGGAGGTACCCGGAGAGTCGTGAGGTGGTAATGGTGCTGCTGGCCCTGATGCAGGCGAACGCCGCCGTGCTGGATGCGAAGGCGAACTGCGCCGCGGTGGAGGCGGCGGCGCGCGAGGCGTCCGCCGCTGGTGCGCAGCTGCTGCTGACCCCGGAGCTTTTCCCCGTGGGCTATGCGCCGCGCCGGCTGCGGTCAGCCTTCGATCCCGGCACGCTGCCTGCGCTCCGGGAGGCCCTGGCCGGAATCGCCCGGCGCCACAACATTGCCCTGGTCTACAGCCTCCCCGCCGTAACGCCGGCGGGGGAGTGGCACATTTCCGCCACCCTGGTTGACGCGTCCGGCGACGAACTGCTCACCTACGACAAGGTGCACCTGTTCGGCCCCGAGGAACGCGCAGCGTTTGCGCCGGCCGCGGCAGCCCCTGGCGTCGTCGACTTCCACGGGCTCAAAACTGCCCTGGTCATTTGCTACGACATCGAGTTTCCCGAGTCCGCACGGGCCGCTGCCGTGCGCGGCGCCGAACTGCTGCTGGTGCCGACCGCACTCGCCGGCGGGTTCGACGCGGTGCCGAACGTACTGGTCCGGGCCAGGGCGCTGGAGAACCAGCTGACGGTGGCGTACGCCAACCACACCGGCTCGGAGGAAGGCTACGACTTCCGCGGCGGCAGCATCGTGGCGGGCGCGGACGGCACGGTCCTGGCCGCGGCCGGCCCCGGGACGGAACTGCTCTTTGCCGAGCTGGGAGGAGCTGTGCGCGCCGACGCGGACAGGACGGATGATGCGGACGGGGCAGACGACGCGGATGACGCCGTCGCCTACCTGCGCGACCGCCGCCCGGACGTCTACCGTTCCTGGGGCATCTGACCCGCGGGAGGTCCGGTATCGGGTGAAGCGGCCGCGACGGCAGCAGCGACCGGGGCGCCGCCCGGGGATACTGCGTCGGGCAACTCGGGTCCGCCCTGGTCCTGATGGGCGATGTACTGGAGGGCGATCCACAGCTCCGCGCGGGCCTGGGCCTGATTGAGATCCAGGCCCAGCAGCTCGCCGATGACGCCGATCTGCCGGCGGACGCTGTTGCGATGCAGCGCCGTGGCCTTCGCCGTGGCGTCCCAGCTGCCGTTCTCACCAAGCCAGGCCCGCAGGATGCCCAGCAGGGTGTCGCGGCGCTCCGGTTCCAGCGCGAGCACCGGTGCGAGCAGGCGGTCCGCCAGCATGGTACCGGCCTCGGAACCCAGCAGGCCCGTCACGGACCAAGTCACGTCGTCCGCCCGGACGCTTCGGCGGCTGGTCAGCACCCGGTTGCGCAACGAGGAGGCGTCCTGGTACGCGCCCGCCAGGCCCGAGAATTCGGTGCCGCTGCCGATTACCAGGCGCCAGCCGAGCCGCTCCACCTCGGCGAGCAAGGCGTCGTCGACCTTGAGCCGGGTGATGGCGGCAAAGCCGTAGTCGGTGTGCTCCACCAGTTTGGTGTCGAACAGCCTGCGCCATTCCAGCAGCTCCCGCACCGGGCCCTCGCCCGTCTGGCGCGGTCCGCCCGCCGCCCGGTCGCTGCCCGCGGCGGCGTCCACCCGGATGCCCTGGACCACCCGCAAATGGCCGGACCGGGTGGAGGAAAGGCTTTGTGCCAGCAGGTCCTTCAACCCGTTGACCTGCCGTGCAGTTCCCGACGCCACGCTCTCCGGATGCAACAGCAGCGCCGTGGCAAGCTGGCTGGGGGCCAGGGAACCGCTGGTGCGCTGGCGGACCAGCAGTTCCAGCAGCCCGACGGCGGTGGAGACCACGTTGTTCTGGGCCGGGGTCAGCGGGGCGTCCGTGCCTAGGACGAGCGCGCCGAGGTTGGCGTCCCGGGTGCTGCGCAGCGGATACCCGAAGACCAGGGATGAGCCTGCCGCGTCGAATGAATCCATCTCCACCCGGGGGCCGCTGCCGGCGAGCAGCCGGGCCAACAGCGGCTGCAAGGCGGCGGAATCAACGCCCGGCACGGTGCCGGCAACGGAGTGCGCGGAGTGCGGGCCGGGGGAGCCGCCCGAGCCCCGGGCACGCACCCGCCCGTCCGCCCCGACCAGCACGGCCCAGACCGGGACGCGCTGCACCAGGGCCGCGAGGAGCTCGTGCTCGGGGCGTGCAGACAAGACCGCCCGCATGAGCTGCCGATTGGTGTCGGCCAGTTGGCGGAAGGTCTTGGCGTTGTCCGACTCAAGGAGCCGGGAGAACTCGAGTCCCAGCGCGGCGAACGGGATGGTCCCCGGGATGGACACCAGGGTCAGGTTGTGCCGCCGACAGGCCCTAACCACGGTATCCGGCACGGCCTCGAAGTAGGGTTCCAGGCCAAAGCCGAGGGCGCCGACGCGGGCCCCGACCAGGCGCAGCACGTAGGCGTCCACCGCCTCCTCGCTGCCACCATCACCCACGAACGGCAGGCCGGCGGTGAGCAGGAATTCGCCGTCGAGCAGGTAAGGGGTCGGATCATCCAGCTCGCTCGGCTCCACCCAGCGCAGGCGCTCGTCCCCGTTGCCGCCGTCGTGCAGGACGCCGAGCTCCGGCAGCTGGCGCAGGAACTGTGGCAGCGTGACGAAACCAAACCGCTCGGAGTCCTCAGCAGCCACGGCCGCGGCCCCCGTCCAGCCGGGCCGGCCGCCGGGCAGGACGCCGGGCCCGCGGTGCATTAAGTCTCATGTCTGAAGAATACAGGTCATTTTGCACAACCATGAGAGGTGGCTCACATGCCTAGGGTGGTCAGGGGAAACCGACCACTACTGAAGATAAGGACGTCAACGATGACTGTGCCAACTCTGATCGGGGAACGCCCGCCGGCCGCCGCCGGCCGTCCCGGGCTCGCCACCCAGCTCCTGCGCCGCAAGCCGATCGGGCAGCTGGTCAGCGAGGCCGAAACCGGGCACGGCGGCACGCAGCTGGTCCGCAGCTTCGGCGTGCTGCAGCTGACCATGATCAGCGTCGGCGCCACGCTTGGCACCGGCATCCTGGTGATCCTGGGCGAATCGGTGCCGCTCGCCGGCCCGGCCATCTGGATCTCCTTTGCCATTGCCGGACTCGCAGCCCTGCTCTCCGCCGTGTCCTATGCGGAGATGGCCGGCCTGGTTCCCGCCGCCGGTTCCAGCTACTCCTACACCTACGCCACCATGGGCGAGGGCATGGCCTGGATCTGCGGCTGGTGCCTGGTCCTGGAATACGCCGTCTCCGTGGCCGCCGTCGCGGTCGGCGCGGGCCAGTACGTCAACGAGGCCCTGGCGGTCTTCGGTCTGGCGCTCCCGGACGCCATGTCGCAGCCGCCGGGAGCCGGCGGGGTGTTGAATGTGCCCGCGATCGTCATTGTGGTCCTGGCCATGATGCTGTTGATCCGCGGTGCCAAGGAGAGCGCCTGGATCAACACGGCGATCGTCCTGGTCAAGGTCGGCATACTGCTGTTCTTCTGCGCCGTGGCCTTCACCGCCTTCAACGGCGGACACTTCGAACCCCTCATGCCGATGGGCGCCGCCGGCGTCTCGGCCGCGGCCTCCAGGGTCTTCTTCTCCTACATCGGCTTCGACGCCGCCTCCACGGCTGGCGAGGAAGCCCGCAACCCCAAGCGCGATCTCCCGCGGGCCATCCTGCTCTCCATGCTGATCGTCACCAGCATCTACGTGCTCGTCGCCGTCGCCGCCATCGGCGCCCGCCCCTGGGGCTGGTTCGACGGCACCGAAGCCGCCCTCGTGAAGATCCTCGAGGAAATCACCGGCCAGCCGTGGGTTGGCGTGGTGTTCGCCGTCGGCGCCGTGCTTGCCATCGCCAGCATCGTGCTGACCGTCCTCTACGGGCAGACCCGGATCCTGCTCTCGATGTCGCGGGACGGCCTGGTCCCCAGGGTCTTCGGCCGGGTCTCGGCCCGGACGGGCACACCGGTTGCCGGAACCCTGATTGTGGGCACCGCCGTCGCACTGACTGCCGGCCTGGTGCCGCTGGGTGCCCTCGCGGACGCCACCAGCATCGGCACCCTGTTCGCGTTCGCCCTGGTCAACGTGGCAGTCATCTACCTGCGGCGGACCCGGCCGGAGCTCACGCGCAGCTTCCGCGTCCCGCTCTTTCCGCTGACGCCGATTCTGGGCGCCCTCATGTGCGCCTACCTCATGGCCAACCTCGGCGCCGGGACCTGGGTGGTCTTCGGTGTTTGGATGCTCGTGGGCCTGGCCGCCTACTTCGGCTATGGCCGGAAGAACTCAAGGGTGGCCGCCCTGAGCCACGAGGAATACCGTGAACTATCAAGCCGCCAACCCGCCACCACCACCACAACCCAGGAACTGAAGGCAGAAATCTCATGACCACCGCCACCGAACTGCCGGCCCCCGAACCGGCTTTCACCCCGGCAGACAGCCTGGCCGGCCACCGTCCGGTCGAGGCGCCCATCACCATGCTGAATCCGGATTTCCCGTTCAGCTACGACCACTACCTCGCCCACCCCGACGGCCTGGGGTCGCTGCCGCCCGAACTCTACGGGACGGAGGTCGCCGTCGTCGGTGCCGGCCTGTCGGGGCTGGTGACCGCCTATGAACTCATGAAGCTGGGCCTGCGGCCGGTGGTCTACGAGGCCGACAGGATCGGTGGCCGGCTGAGGACCGCCAGCTTCCCGTCCGCGCCGGGCATCGTGGCGGACCTCGGCGGCATGCGTTTCCCGGTCTCCGGAAAGGCCTTCCATCACTATGTGGACCTGCTCGGACTCGAGACCCAGGAGTTCCCCAACCCGCTGGCACCGGCCACCTCCAGCACGGTGATCGAGCTCGCGGGCGAGAAGCACTACGCCGAGACCGCGGCGGACCTGCCCCCGTTCTTCCTCGAGGTGGCGGACGCGTGGAAGGCGGCCGTGAACGATGGCGCCCGGTTCGCCGAGATGCAGGAGGCCATCCGGGCCCGGGACACCGCCCGGATCAAGGAACTGTGGAACGCGCTGCTCCCGGAGCTGGACGAGCAGACGTTCTATGGCTTCATCGCCGGCAGCGACTCCTTCAAGGAGGCCGGCTTCGCCCACCGCGAGGCGTTCGGACAGGTTGGCTTCGGCACCGGCGGCTGGGACACCGACTTCCCCAACTCCATCCTCGAAATCCTCCGGGTCGTCTACACCGACGCCGATGACCAGCACCGGCTCATCGCCGGCGGCGCGCAGCGGCTCCCCGAGGCGCTGTGGGAGCACACGCCGTCGGGCATGGCCCACTGGCCTGACGGCACGTCCCTGGCATCCCTGCACGCGGGTGCGCCGCGGGGCGCCGTGGAGCGCATCGCCCGCGACGGCAGCGGAGACTTCCGGATCCGCGAACGCTGGGGACGCGAATCCGCCTACCCGGCGGTGGTGACCACATGCCAGTCCTGGCTGCTGTCGACACGGATCCACACCGACGAAACCCTGTTCCCCGCCGAGCTGTGGACGGCGATCGAACGCTCGCACTACATGCAGTCCTCCAAGACTTTCGTCATGGTGGACCGGCCGTTCTGGAAGGACATCGACCCTGCAACGGGCCGCGAGGTCCTGTCCATGACGCTGACCGACCGGCTGAACCGAGCCACGTACCTGCTGGACAACGGCCCGGACAAGCCCGCCGTAATCCTGCTGTCTTACACGTGGAACGACGACGCGCTGAAGTGGCTCTCGCTCGACGCGGACGAGCGGGCGGAGCTCATGCTGCACTCGCTGGAGCAGATCTACCCCGGCGTCGACATCGCCAGCCACATCGTGGGCCAGCCGATCACCGTCTCGTGGGAGGCCGACCCCAACTTCATGGGCGCCTTCAAAGCCAACCTGCCGGGGCACTACCGCTACCAGCAGCGGCTGTTCACCCACTTCAAGCAGGACGCGCTGCCCGACGAACAGCGCGGGATCTTCCTCGCCGGCGACGACGTTTCGTTCACCGCCGGCTGGGCCGAGGGCGCCGTCACCACCGGCCTGAACGCGGTCTGGGGTGTGGTCAACCACCTCGGCGGCCGGACCCCGACGGGGAACCCCGGACCGGGCGAGCTGCTGTCCGAGCTGGGCCCGATCGCGCTGGACTGAGCACCGCGACCGGGGGGCTGAGCGGCCGGGTCGGTCAGATTGGACCGCTCAGTCCGCTATCTCAGGCGCCGTGCAGTTCGCGGTGCGCGCGTGCCAGTTCCTGGTAGTGGGCGGCGTTGTGCTGGACGCCCGCGAACTCCTCGTCGCTGAGCTCGCGCCGGACTTTGGCCGGAACTCCGGCTACGAGCGAGCGGGGCGGGATGACAGTGCCCTCCAGCACCACGGCACCGGCGGCGATGAGGGAGCCGGCGCCGATCACCGCCCCGTTGAGGATGGTGGCGCTCATGCCGATCAGGCAGTCGTCCTCGACGGTGCAGCCGTGGACCACGGCGCTGTGGCCGACGCTGACCCGAGCGCCGACGGTGCAGGGGAAGCCGGGGTCGGCGTGCAGCACCACGTTGTCCTGCAGATTGCTGCCGGCGCCCACGGTGATGGCGGCGGTGTCGGCGCGGACACAGACGCCGTAGAAGGCGCTCGAGTTCTCGGCCAGGGCGGCGTTGCCGATCACGGACGCCGTGGGGGCGATGAAGGCGGAGTCATGGACGGCCGGAGCGGTGCCGGCGAATGCGTAGAGGGGAGCCATGCCACCAGCCTAGGACATGAGCCTCTTGCGGGCGGGGCGGCGCTGAGTAGGATCGGGGCCATTCCCACGCCCTACTGGAGGTGGCCGAAATGTTCCTGCAGCTGATGAAACGCTTGGGGGAGGCCGAAACTCTTGACCCGGCCGTCCGGACCGCGGAGCCGCTGGCTTCCCGGCTTATCGCCGACGCCCGGCTCCGGAGCTTCTTTCACGGTGATGCCACCGGCATCCCGCCGCACGTCATCCTCACCCGCGTGCCCTTGGGTGCATGGTTCATGGCGATGTTCCTGGACCTCTTCCCGGACGATGGCTCGCGTCTGGCGGCCCGGCGGCTGGTGGGCCTCGGCGTCGTCGCCGCGGCCCCGGCGGGGCTCAGCGGCTGGGCGGAGTGGGCGCGGGCCGACCACACCACGCGCCGCATCGGCGTCGTCCATGCCGGCGCCAATCTCGTCGCGACGCTGATCTTCCTGGCGTCCTGGCATGCCCGGCGCCGGGAGCGGCACCGTCTCGGCGTCGCTCTGGCCCGGGTGGGCGCCATCCTGCTGGTTGTTGGCGGCTTCCTGGGCGGCTACATGCGCAGCGTCCAGCGTCCCTGAGCCCAGACGAGGCCGTTGCGCTATCAGATGTGGTCCTTACGGGGCGCTGAGAACCACCACAAGTGATAGCGCAACGGGTGTTTTTCAGGCGGGGGAGCGGAGGACCGTGAAGCCCTCACCGCGGCTGCCGCCCTCGCGGCGCGGGTCCGGGACGGGCAGCACGACGGCGATTGGCGCGCCGGGTTCCGCCACCCGGCCAAGTTCGCGGACGACGTCGTCCCACTCCTCCGGGGCCAGGCCCGCCAAAGCGTCCACCGCCCACACCGAGGAAAACGCGGCATCGGCGAACGGCAGCGATGCCGGGCCCGCCACGGTGGCCTCGAGCCCGTGAGCCCGGGCGATGTGGATGTTCTCCTCGGACCGGTCTACGCCGGTGAAATGGATGCCGGACTGCACAAAGTGCAGCCCGTCGGTGCCCGGGCCGCAATCCAGCCCCAGCACTGCGTGCCGGCCCTCGTTCTTCAACAGCGCCACGAACGATTCGAGCCGGTCCCTGCGGGTGGGTTCCATAGCTCTAGTGAAGAACCGGTTTCAGTTAAAGACAACCGTCCGGTTGCCGTCGAGCAGGACGCGGTGCTCGGCATGCCACTGCACGGCCTGGGCGAGGGTGCGGCCCTCCACGTCGCGGCCCATCTGGACGAACTGTTCCGCGGTGCGCCGGTGGTCCACCCGGATCACTTCCTGCTCGATGATCGGTCCCTCGTCCAGGGCGGCCGTGACGTAGTGTGCCGTGGCGCCGATGAGCTTCACTCCGCGGGCATGCGCCTGGTGGTAGGGCCTGGCGCCCTTGAAGGAGGGCAGGAACGAGTGATGGATGTTGATGGCCTTGCCCGTGAGCTCGGTGCAGAGCTCGTCAGAGATGATCTGCATATACCGGGCGAGGACGGTGAGTTCGACGTCGTGCTCCTTCATCAGGAGCCGGAGGGCGTCCTCGGCCTGGACCTTGGTGTCCGCGGTGACGGGGATGTGGTGGAACGGGATGCCGTAGAACTCCGCCAAACCCTCAAGGTCGCGGTGGTTGGACACGATGGCCGGAATCTCGATCGGCAGGGTGCCGGAGCGCTGCAGGAACAACAGGTCATTCAGGCAGTGGGCTGACGTGCTGGCCATCAGCAGGGTGCGGACCTTCCGGCCGGCGGGGTTGAGGCTCCACTGCATCCCGAAGGCCTGCGCCACGGGCTCAAGTGCCGCCTGCAGCTCCGCCTGGGCCGCCGCCGTCGTCGCCTCCACCCGCATGAAGAAGGTGCCCGTGCCCTGGCTGCCGTACTGCTGGGAGTCGGTAATATTGCAGCCCGCCACCAGCAGGGCTCCGGCGACGGCATGCACGATGCCTGGCCGGTCAGGGCACGACAGGGTCAGGATGTAGGAGGCAGTCAGGTTCTCGTCAGTCACGAAGACCAGCCTACCTTCGCTTCAAGGGCAGTTTTGAAAGGGTTTTGGTAGTGTTAACCCGTCGCAACTGGCGTTGGATGGCTAACCATCAGGGAGCGGCACTCACGAAGACCACGGATCGTACGCCTGGGCCGAGGGTCATGTCTTACCGGTCGGCAGCATCACCGCTGCCGTACCGTTGCTGGCGCCCGCACGGGGTGCTAACCGCCGCTGCCGCGGTCCGCTGTCAAGGGGCCCGTAATCATAGGGCGGCGCAACGGGCCAGCCGGTAGCCTGACCAATAGCCGTACCCGTTGCCTACCAGGAGTTCCTCGTGACTACTACCACCGCCACCTCAGCCGCCGTGAGCAACCAGCCGCTGGCCGAACTCGACCCGGAAATCGCCGCCGTACTTGCCCAGGAACTTGGCCGCCAGCGCGGCACCCTGGAAATGATCGCCTCCGAGAACTTCGCCCCGCGCGCCGTGATGGAAGCGCAGGGCTCCGTCCTGACCAACAAGTACGCCGAGGGCTACCCGGGACGCCGCTACTACGGCGGCTGTGAGTACGTCGACGTCGCCGAGCAGCTCGCGATCGACCGCGTCAAGGAACTCTTCGGCGCCGAATACGCCAACGTGCAGCCGCACTCGGGCGCGCAGGCCAACGCCGCAGCGCTCGCCGCCATGATCACCCCGGGCGACAAGATCCTGGGCCTCTCCCTGGCCCACGGCGGGCACCTCACCCACGGCATGAAGCTGAACTTCTCCGGCAAGCTCTACAACGTGGCCGCCTACCAGGTCGAGGAAGACAACTTCCGGATCGACATGGACAAGCTGCGCGAACAGGCCATCGCCGAAAAGCCCCAGGTGATCATCGCCGGCTGGTCCGCCTACCCGCGGCACCTCGATTTCGCTGCCTTCCGCTCGATCGCCGACGAGGTCGGTGCCCTGCTCTGGACCGACATGGCGCACTTCGCCGGCCTCGTCGCCGCCGGACTGCACCCGAGCCCGGTCCCGTACTCCGACGTCGTGACCTCCACGGTGCACAAGACGCTGTCCGGTCCGCGCTCCGGTGTGATCCTGGCCAAGCAGGAATGGGCCAAGAAGCTTAATTCCGCGGTGTTCCCCGGCCAGCAGGGCGGCCCGCTCATGCACGTGATCGCCGCGAAGGCCGTGGCCTTCAAGATCGCCGGCACGGAGGAATTCAAGGAGCGCCAGGAACGCGTGCTCGAAGGCGCCAAGATCATCGCCGAGCGCCTCGGCCAGGCCGACGTCGCCGACGCCGGCGTCTCGGTCCTGACCGGCGGCACCGACGTGCACCTGGTCCTGGTGGACCTGCGCAACTCCCAGCTGGACGGCCAGCAGGCCGAGGACCTCCTGCACTCGGTGGGCATCACCGTCAACCGCAACGCCGTGCCGTTCGATCCCCGCCCGCCGATGGTCACCTCCGGCCTGCGCATCGGCACCCCGGCCCTGGCCACCCGCGGCTTCGGCGCCGAGGAGTTCACCGAGGTCGCCGACATCATCGCCACCGCGCTGAAGTCCGGCGCTGCCACGGAGATCGAGTCCCTGCAGGCCCGCGTGGACAAGCTCGCCGCCGACTTCCCGCTGTACCCGCAGCACGAGCAGTGGTAGTCCATGACTTCTACTAAGACTGCAAGAACAGCGCAGATCCTTGACGGCACGGCTACCGCCGCCGCCATCAAGGCCGAGCTGACCGGGCGCGTGGCCGCACTCAAGGCCAAGGGAATCACTCCCGGACTGGGCACCATCCTGGTGGGCTCCGACCCCGGCAGTACCTGGTATGTCGGCGGAAAGCACAAGGACTGCGCCGAGGTGGGCATCACGTCCATCCGCCGCGACCTGCCGGAAGAGACGACGCAGGACGAACTCCTGGCCGTGGTCCGCGAGCTCAACGAGAACCCGGAATGCACCGGCTACATCGTCCAGCTGCCGCTGCCCAAGCACATCGACCAGGACGTCATCCTGGAGGCCATGGATCCCGAGAAGGACGCCGACGGCCTGCACCCGATGAACCTGGGCCGGCTCGTGGCCAACGTCAGCGGACCCATGAAATCCCCGCTGCCCTGCACACCCAAGGGCTGCGTGGAGCTGCTGACCCGGCACGGGATCGACCTGAACGGCAAGCGCGTCCTCGTGGTGGGCCGCGGCGTCACCATCGGCCGCCCGGTGGGTCTGCTGCTGACCCGCAAGGACGTCAATGCCACGGTCATCCTGGCCCACACCGGAACGGTGGACCTGCCGGCGGAACTGCGGCAGGCCGACGTCGTGATCGCCGCCGCCGGGCAACCGCACATGATCAAGGCCGGGGACCTCAAGCCCGGCGCGATCGTGCTCGACGTCGGCGTCAGCCGGGTCGACGACGGCAACGGCAAGGCCGTGGTCACCGGCGACGTGGACCCCGCTGCGGCCGACGTCGCCGCATGGCTCTCGCCGAACCCCGGGGGAGTGGGCCCCATGACCCGCGCCATGCTGCTCGCCAACGTGGTGGAGACCGCGGAACGCCACTTGGCACAGGAACGCCACTCCGGGCTCGCCTGAGGCTGCGGTGGTTGGGCCGGGCTCCGGCAGGCCCAACCACCGCAGGATTGCGCACGTTTCACCGCCGRCAGGCATAACGGAACGGATACGTCAGGAGTTTTTACGAAAAGACTCTTTCATAGTTTGCGGGGATCCACTACCGTAGTGCGGGTGTCCGAACTTGCCTCTAAAGAATCACGCGTGAGCAGCCCCTCTGACGCCGCTCCGCAGTACGTCATCACCGCCGAGAACCTCACCAAACGCTACGGCGACGTCACCGCCGTCGACGGCATCTCCTTCCGCGTCCCCGCCGGGGAAGCCTTCGGCCTGCTGGGCCCCAACGGTGCCGGCAAGTCCACCACGATGAAGATGATCGGCGGGGTCTCGCAGCGCACTTCGGGCACCCTGAGCATCATGGGCCTGGACCCCGAACAGCACGGGCCGGAAGTCCGCGCGCACCTGGGCGTCGTGCCGCAGCAGGACAACCTGGACGAGGAACTGAAAGTCCGGGACAACCTGCTGGTGTACGGCCGCTATTTCGGCCTGCCCATGAGCTACCTCAAACCCAAGGCCGACGAGCTGCTCGAATTCGCCCAGCTCACCGACAAGGCCAAGTCCAAGGTGGACGCCCTGTCCGGCGGCATGAAGCGCCGCCTGACGATCGCCCGCTCCCTGATCAACGAGCCCCGGATCCTGCTGCTGGACGAGCCGACGACCGGCCTGGACCCGCAGGCGCGGCACATCCTCTGGGACCGCCTGTTCCGGCTCAAGGAACAGGGAGTCACCCTGATCCTCACGACGCACTACATGGACGAGGCCGAGCAGCTGTGCGACCGCCTGATCGTGGTGGACAAGGGCAAGATCATGGCCGAAGGATCCCCGGCCAGCCTGATCCGGGAATATTCCACCCGGGAGGTCCTTGAACTGCGCTTCGGCTCGGAGCGCAATGCGAGCGTCGGCGCGGAGCTCGAAGGCATCGGCGAACGCCTCGAGACCCTGCCGGACCGGGTGCTCATCTACGCCCACGACGGCGAGGCCGCCCTGGAGCAGGTCTCCGCCCGGGGCCTGCGTCCCGTCACGTCGCTGGTCCGCCGCTCCTCGCTCGAAGACGTCTTCCTGCGCCTGACCGGCAGGAGCCTAGTTGACTAAGAAAGCAGAGTTGACTAAGAAAGCAGAGTTGACTAGGGCAACACAGGCGGGTACGACGGCGGCGGCGCCGGCCCTGCGCGCGCACTCCCCGGAAGTCTCGGCCGCCCGCGCCCGCCGCTGGGGCGCCTTTTTCTACGCCGAGCAGGTCCTCCGCGTCATGAAGGGCTACGGCTGGACCATCGTCATGTACGGCGTGGGCCAGCCGGTGGCCTACCTGTTCGCGATGGGCGTTGGCCTGGCCACGCTGGTCGAGACCAACGGCGCCGCCGTCTTCGGCGGGGTCAGCTACCTGACGTTCATCGCGCCGGCCCTGCTGATCTCGGCCGCCGTCATGACGGCCGCCAACGAGTTCACGTTCCCGGTGATGGACGGCTTCAAATGGCGGCGCGTCTACTACGGCCCGCACGCGTCGCCGCTGACGCCGGAACAGATCGCCGGCGGCCAGGTCATCGCCGTCACCGTCCGCTTCCTGCTGCAGTCGGCCATCTACTTCGCCGTCGTCGCGCTGTTCGGCGCCTCACCCGGCGCCTGGGGCTGGGTTTCGATCCTCATCGCCACGCTCGCCGGCCTGTCCTTCGGCCTGCCGCTCATGGCCTACGCGGCCACCATCAAGGAAGACCGGGGCCAGTTCGCCATGGTCATGCGGTTCATTGTCATGCCGCTGTTCCTGTTCTCCGGCACGTTCTTCCCGCTGGACACGCTCCCGCTCGGCGTCCGCTGGATCGGCTGGATCTCACCGATCTGGCACGGAACGGAACTTGGCCGCGTGGTCAGCTACGGGTACGAGGAAGAGCCGTGGCTCACCGTCGTCCACCTTGTCTTCCTGCTGGGCCTGGCGGCTGCCGGCTGGGTCCTGACCAAACACCAGTTCGCCAAAAGGATGGCCTCATGAGCGTCCTGACCGGAAGTTTCAACGCAGGGGAGAGCAGCGTCACGGAAGCCGCACGCCGCCGGCACTTCGGGCCCATCTACTCCCGCAACGTCCGCGCCGTCGTCGCCCGCGGGCTCATGGCCACCAAGAGCAGCAACTGGATGGTCATGGTCTCCGGGTTCTTCGAACCTGTGCTGTACCTGATTTCGATGGGCGTGGGTCTGGGCGCCATTGTCGGTTCCGTCCAGGGCCCGGGTGGGCAGGAGATCAGCTACGCCGCGTACATCGCGCCGGCCCTGCTGGCAGTGTCCGCCATGAACGGCGCCGTCTATGACTCCACCTGGAACGTCTTCTTCAAGATGAACTTCGCCAAGCTCTACCAGGGCATGCTCTACACCTCGCTGGGGCCGCTGGATGTCGCCATGGGCGAAATCTTCCTGGCCCTGCTGCGCGGGGCCATGTACGCCACCGGTTTCACCGCAGTGATGGGCGTGATGGGCCTCATCACCACTGCATGGGCCGTCCTGATGATCCCGGCCTCGGTGCTGATCGCCTTCGGCTTCGCGAGCTTCGGCATGGGGATCACGAGCTTCATGAAGACCTTCCAGCAGATGGACTGGATCAACTTCGTGATGCTGCCGATGTTCCTCTTCAGCGCCACGTTCTACCCGCTCAGCGTCTACCCGCAGTCCATCCAGTGGCTCATCCAGGCCATGCCTCTCTGGCACGGCGTGGAACTGCTGCGCCAGATCAGCGTGGGGGTGTTCACCCCGGCCACCGCGGTGCACATCGGCTACTACCTCGTCATGATTGCCCTCGGCGTCCTGCTCACCACGAGCCGCCTGCGCAAGCTGTTCCTCAAATGAGGCCATAAAACCAGGCCATGAAACGCGGGCCACGGCCCGCACGTTCCCCGGATAAGGAGACCCCATGATCGGAAAATGGCAGGCACTCGTGATCGACTGCGAGGACCCGGACAAGCTCGCCGACTTCTACCAGGAGCTCCTGGGCATGATCCGGGTGCAGGAGGAAGAGGAGTTTATTTCGATCGGCGACGCCGCCGACCGTCCCGCCGTCGCCTTCCAGCGTGTGGACCGGCTGGTCCGGCCGCAGTGGCCGGACCCCGAGCATCCCCAGCAGATGCACGTGGACGTGATAGTCGGTGACCTCGACGCCGGCGAGGCGGAAGTCCTCCGGCTCGGGGCCACGCGCCAGACGGGCGGCGGCAAGACCTTCCGGGTCTACACGGATCCCAGCGGCCACCCGTTCTGCCTGGTCCTGACCTAAAAGCTGGTCCTGACCTAAAAGCTGGTCCTGACCTAAAAGTACCCGTCCTGACCTAGGCAGTCTGGTGCGGCGTTCGCCCGGGGTGGAAGCGCAGCGGCCGGCCGGCCCCGTTTGCGATAATGGGCTCATGCAATCTCTGGGTAGCTCCGCGTCCACGTCCAACGACACCACGGCCAAAGGCCGGTTCTCCATGCTCCGCATCAGCGGGCCGGGGCTGCTGGTCTTCATCATCGCGTTCGTGGTGGCCGTGATCTTCGCGGCCAACCAGAACGACGTCGTGGGATGGATCGTGGCGATCATCGCCGGCTTCTGGCTGGCGCTGGCCTCCTTCGTGGTGTTCAGCATCCAGAAGGCCGCCAAGAAGGCCGGGGCCAGGCTGAACGAGGCCCAGAACGCCTTCAACGCCGCGGCCGGGCGGCCGCCGGCGGCGGGCAGCGCTGACCACGGCGGCACCCGCGTGGTCAGCGAAAGTCGCGCATCGGACGGCGTCCGCGACATGAAGCTCGACCACTCCTTCAAGATCGTCCAGGTCCAGGTCCGCGTCATCGAACAGGAGCGCGCGAAGGGCGACGCCGCGGACCGCGACACGATCAACCGTGCCCTGGAGACCATCGAGATCACCGCCACCAACGCGCGGGACATGATCAAATCCCCGGGCGGCGACGACGCACCCGTTAGCGGAACCATCATCGACTAGAGTGGATCGGGTGAGCTCGGCATTGAAGAAGGACCACCTTCGCATCGCGTCAGTCAACGTCAACGGCCTGCGTGCCGCCTACAAGAAGGGCATGGCGGAGTGGCTTGAACCGCGCGAGGTGGACATTCTGTGCCTCCAGGAGGTCCGCGCGCCCGATGCGATCGTCGAGGAACTGCTCGGCGAGGGCTGGTACATCCTCCACGCCGAAGCCGAGGCCAAGGGCCGGGCCGGCGTTGCCATCGCCTCGCGCGAAGAGCCCCTTGCCACCCGGGTCGGGATCGGCGATGACTTCTTCGCCACCACCGGGCGCTGGGTCGAAGCGGACTACACCGTGCGGGATGCGGCCGGGCAGGCCTCACAGCTGACCGTCGTCAGCGCCTACGTGCACTCGGGCGAGGCCGGCACTCCCAAGCAGGATGACAAGTTCCGCTTCCTCGACGTCATGACCACCCGGCTGCCCGAACTGGCCAAACACAGTGACCACGCCCTGGTGGTGGGCGACCTCAACGTCGGCCACACGGAGCTGGACATCAGGAACTGGAAGGGCAACGTCAAACGTGCCGGCTTCCTGCCGGAGGAAAGGGCCTATTTTGACCGCTTCTTCGGCGAAGAAATCGGCTGGAAGGATGTTCACAGGGGCCTGGCGGGTAACGTCGACGGCCCCTACACATGGTGGTCGCAACGTGGCCAGGCCTTCGACAACGACACCGGCTGGCGCATCGATTACCACATGGCCACGCCCGATCTCGCTGCTGCCGCAGTGTCAGCCGTAGTTGACCGGGCCGCGACCTGGGACACACGCTTCTCCGACCATGCCCCGCTGGTAGTGGACTACCGGCTCTAGTCTTAAGGCTTCCACGAATGACCACCTCTTCAACCGTGACCGACACCGGCCTCGCCCCTGACGCCGCGAAACCCGCCCCGGCGGCCACCGCGGCCCGGCACCGCATCCTTTCCGGCATGCAGCCCTCCGCCGACTCCCTGCACCTGGGCAACTACCTCGGTGCCCTCGTCAACTGGGTCCGGATGCAGGACGAGTACGACGCCGTCTTCTTCATCCCTGACCTGCACGCGATCACCGTTCCGCAGGATCCGGCCGAGCTGGCCCACCGCACGCGGGTCACAGCCGCGCAGTACATTGCCGGCGGCGTGGATGTCGAGAAGTGCACGCTGTTCGTTCAGTCCCAGGTGCCGGAGCACGCCCAGCTTGCCTGGGTGCTGAACTGCATCACTGGTTTCGGCGAGGCGTCCCGGATGACCCAGTTCAAGGACAAGGCCTACAAACAGGGTTCAGACCACGCCAGCGTCGGACTGTTCACCTACCCCATCCTTCAGGCCGCGGACATCCTCCTGTACCAGCCGCACGGTGTCCCCGTGGGAGAGGACCAGCGTCAGCACGTGGAACTGAGCCGTGACCTCGCCCAGCGGTTCAACTCCCGCTTTGGCCACACGTTCACGGTGCCGCAGCCCTTCATCCAGAAGGAATCGGCGAAGATCTACGATCTGCAGCAACCCAGGGCCAAGATGTCCAAATCGGCGGATTCGCCGGCGGGCCTGATCAACCTGCTGGACGATCCAAAGGTCACCGCCAAGCGGATCAAGTCCGCTGTTACGGATGCGGAGACGGAAATCCGGTTCGACCGTGAGGCGAAGCCGGGCGTGTCCAACCTGCTGACCATCTACTCGGCGATCACCGGTCAAAGCGTTGATGCCCTCGTTACCGCGTACGAGGGCAAGATGTACGGGCATCTCAAGGCGGACCTCGCCGAGGTGGTCACGGAGCACCTGACTCCGATCCGGAACCGAGCCAAGGAGCTGCTGGACGATCCCGCGGAGCTGGACCGGCTCCTTGCCCTCGGTGCCGACAAGGCCCGGGAGATTGCCTCGATCACTCTGCGCGACGTCTACGCCAAGGTGGGTTTCCTGCCTTACGCCGGCGCCCAGGGAGCCCGCTAGGTCAATGTCCTCCGTCAGCAAAGTCACCGCGAAAGCCGCCACGTCGAACGGACAGCGCAGCGAAGGCATCAGCATCGGTGTGATCCTGAGGTTCCCGGCGGACATCGCTGAGGAGCTCCAGCGCTGGCGGGCATCGTTCGGGGATCCGATGGCCGCCGTCGTCCCCGCCCACATCACGCTGGTCACCACCACCATGACGCAGGACTGGGACGCGACCCAACGCCATGTCCGGGACGTGGCGCGCCGGCAGGAGCCTTTCATGGTGACCATCGCGGGGACCGGGTCTTTCCGGCCGGTGTCCCCGGTGGTCTTCCTGAACGTCGAGGACGGCTTCGGGGACTGCGTGAACCTGCACCGCCAGCTGCAGTCCGGCCCGCTGGAGCGGGAACTGCCGTTCGGCTACCATCCGCACGTCACCGTGGCCCACGACGTTGCCCCGGAAAGCCTCGATGAGGCCGAAACAGTCCTCAAGGATTACAGGGCCACGTTCCCTGTGGCTAGCATGGGACTTTACGAGCACGACGACAACGGCATCTGGCAGCTACGGGAAGAGCTTGACTTTGGGACCAAACCTGACCACGACAGAGGCCCGGACGGCACCGCAGACGCCCGATAAGCCGCCGCTTCCCACCGATCTGGCCGGGCTGAAACTGGAAGTCATCCGCAAGAGGGTCGAATGGGGCAGGGTTCGACGCTCCGGCGGCGGGACGATTGCGTCCCTGACGGCAATGATGATGTGGCTCCTGGCCAAGCTCAACATGCTGCTGCCAATGCGCGCTTACTTGCACTACCTCCGCCAGCGCGGCCCGCTGTTGAGTGCCGGCATCGGGTTCCGGATGTTTTTCTCCATCACAGGCCTGTTGGCCACCGGCCTGTCCCTGGCCGGCCTCGTGCTCAGCGATCATCCGGCCCTGCTGGACCAGGTCATCAAGAGTGTGGCCGCCGCCGCGCCGGGCCTGCTGCAGGTCGACGGCAGCGAGGGGCTGGTTGATCCCCAGGAGCTGCTGAACCCCACCAGCCTGGGCTGGGCCGCCGGGATCGCCGCCGTGGTGACGGTGTTCACGTCCCTGGGCTGGATCAGCGGCATCCGCGACGGTATGCGGAGCATGATGCAGCTCGGCCCCCTGGTGATGAATCCGATCCTGCAGATACTCAAGGACGTCGGCACGCTGCTGCTGATGGGGGTGGCCCTGGTGGTCAGCTCCGCAGCCTCGCTGATCTTCGGCACGGCCGCCGGATGGGTGACCGAGCAGCTGGGCCTCGATCCGATAATGGCCGGGCCGCTGACGACCTCCGTCACTATCCTCGTGCCGCTGCTGCTCGGCTGGGGCACCGCCCTGATCATGTACCGGGTGGCTGCGGGGCTGAAGCCGGCCCGGCGCTCACTGCTCGAAGGGACCACTCTCGCCGCGGTGGGCACCACAATTCTGATGATCTTCAGCACCCAGCTGCTGGCCAGCGCGGGCAAGAACCCCATCCTGGCGCCCTTCGCCATCATCATCGGCCTGCTGATCTGGTTCAACCTGGTCAGCCAGGTTTACGTGATCTGCGCCGCGTGGGTGGCGATCCGGGAGGAAGACCTCAAGACGGAGCCCGCCACCGCGACCACCGGCTGGGGCGCCCGGCGGGTCCAGCCGGGCAAGACGCCGGTGGAGCACCGGGCCCGCCGGAGGTCGCTGTCCGCCGCGTTCAGGCGTCGAGGTACTGGTCGGCCCACGCCGAAATAATCTTTGCCGCACGGGCCGCCTGGCCCTTGCCCGTCAGCAGGTGGTCGCTGCCCTCCAGCGAGACGAAGCTGCGCGGGTGGCGTGCCGTCTGGAAGATGGTGCTGGCGTTTTCGATCCCCACCGTGTTGTCGGTGGGGGAGTGCAGCACCATGAGCGGCTTGTGCAGCTGCCGGATGCAGTCCGTCAGATCCGCATTTTCGAGGTCTTCGACAAAGTGCCGGCGGATCTCCACCCGCTTGCCGCCGAGGTCCACCTCGGCGCTTCCCTCGCTCAGGATCCGGTCCAGCGCCGCGTCAAAGACGTGCGCCACGTGCTTGGGGGAGAAGGGTGCCCCCACCGTGGCCACGGCCTTGAGCTCCGGGATCTGCCGTGCGGCGGACAGGACGGCCGCGCCGCCGAACGAGTGGCCCACGAGCAAGGACACCCGCCGTTCCGAGTCCCGCATGAATTCGGCGGCCTTGACGGTATCGGCCACCTTGTGGCTGAAGGACCCCTCCGACCACATTCCCGCGGACTCGCCGAGGCCCAGGTTGTCGAACCGGAGCATGCCCACGCCGTTGTCCGCCAGGGCCTTGCACATGCGGGAGGCCGAGGGACTGTCCTTGCCCAGGGTAAAGCCGTGCGAGAACACGCCCCAGCCCTTCACCGGGCCTTCGGGCAAGTCCACAACGCCGGAGAGCAGTTCGCCGGTGGAACCCTGGAAAGAGACTTTTTCTGAGCGGGACACGGTGTCCCCTTTCGTGTGAGCGGGTAGACGACGACGGCGCCCCCACCCGTGAGGTGAGAGGCGCCGTCGTCGTTTTTCTCTTGGTGCTGACTCTGTAGGTTCTGGCGAACCGGTCGTTAGATCTTGCGGGAGAGGATGGCCTGCTTGACCTCGGCGATTGCCTGCGTGACCTGGATGCCGCGGGGGCATGCTTCGGTGCAGTTGAAGGTGGTGCGGCAGCGCCACACGCCTTCCTTGTCGTTGAGGATCTCCAGGCGCATGTCGCCGGCGTCATCGCGGGAATCGAAGATGAAGCGGTGCGCGTTGACGATCGCGGCCGGGCCGAAGTACTGGCCGTCGGTCCAGAACACCGGGCAGGACGAGGTGCACGCGGCGCACAGGATGCACTTGGTGGTGTCGTCGAACCGCTCGCGGTCCTCGGCGGACTGCAGGCGTTCCTTGGTGGGCTCGTGGCCGCGGTTGATCAGGAAGGGCATGACTTCGCGGAAGGACTGGAAGAACGGCTCCATGTCCACGATCAGGTCCTTCTCCACCGGCAGGCCCTTGATCGGCTCGACCGTGATGGGCTTGGACGTGTCCAGGTCCTTCAGCAGGGTCTTGCAGGCGAGACGGTTGCGGCCGTTGATACGCATGGCATCGGAGCCGCAGACGCCGTGGGCGCAGGAGCGGCGGAAGGAGACGCTGCCGTCCATCTCCCACTTGATCTTGTGCAGGGCGTCCAGGACACGGTCGGTGCCGTACATGGTGACCTTGAAGTCATCCCACGTGGCGTCCTCGGAGACCTCGGGGTTGTAGCGGCGCACGCGCAGCGTGACGTCGAAGGACGGGATCTCCCCGCCACCGCCGACGCCGGCGGGCAGTTCGATCTTGGATGCTGGCTCAGCGAGTTCAGCGCTCATCTTAGTACTTCCTCACCATCGGCTCGTAGCGCGTAAAGACCACCGGTTTGGTGGCAAGCCGGATGCCGGCAATCGCCTCGGCGGAACCATCCGCCGGGGCGTGCTCGTCCTTGTACGCCATGGAGTGCTTCATGAATTTTTCGTCGTCGCGCTCGGGGAAGTCCTCGCGGAAGTGGCCGCCGCGGGATTCCTCGCGGTGCAGGGCCGCCACGGTCATGACCTTGGCGAGCTCCAGCAGGAAGCCCAGCTCCACGGCCTCGAGCAGGTCCAGGTTGAAGCGCTTGCCCTTGTCCTGGACGCTGATGCGCTGGTACCGCTCCTCGAAGGAGGCAATGTCCTTCAGGACCTGGTTCAGCGTGTCCGCGGTGCGGAACACCTGCATGTTGGCGTCCATGGTGTCCTGCAGTTCCTTGCGGATCGCAGCGACCTTCTCGGTGCCGTCGGAGGTGCGGACGTGGTCCAGCAGGTTCAGCGTGTAGGCCTCCGGGTCAGCGGGGAGTTCCACGAAGTCGGCGGTCTTGGCGTATTCGGCCGCGGCGATGCCGGCGCGCTTGCCGAACACGTTGATGTCCAGCAGCGAGTTGGTGCCCAGGCGGTTGGAGCCGTGGACGGAGACGCAGGCAACCTCGCCGGCGGCGTAGAGGCCCGGGACCACCGTGTCGTTGTCCTGGAGGACCTCGGCGGTGATGTTGGTGGGGATGCCGCCCATGGCGTAGTGCGCCGTCGGGAACACCGGAACCGGCTCCGTGTACGGCTCCACACCCAGGTAGGTGCGGGCGAACTCGGTGATGTCCGGCAGCTTGGCATCGATGTGCGCGGGCTCAAGGTGCGTCAGGTCCAGGAGGACGTAGTCCTTGTTCGGGCCGCAGCCGCGTCCCTCACGGACTTCGTTGGCCATGGAGCGGGCCACGATGTCGCGCGGGGCGAGGTCCTTGATGGTGGGTGCATAGCGCTCCATGAAGCGTTCACCCTCGGAGTTGCGCAGAATGGCGCCTTCGCCGCGGGCGGCCTCGGAGAGCAGGATGCCCAGGCCGGCCAGGCCTGTCGGGTGGAACTGGAAGAACTCCATATCCTCCAGGGGGATGCCGCGGCGGAACGCGATGCCCATGCCGTCACCGGTGAGGGTGTGGGCGTTGGAGGTGGTCTTGAAGACCTTGCCGGCGCCGCCGGAGGCGAACACCACGGACTTGGCCTGGAAGACGTGCAGCTCGCCGGAGGCGAGGTCGTAGGACACGACGCCGGCAACGCGCTTCTGCTTGTACGGCGTGCCGTCCTCGCGGACAGCGTCCTCTTCGACGGTCAGCAGGTCCAGGACGTAGTACTCGTTGTAGAACTCGACGTTGTGCTTGACGCAGTTCTGGTACAGGGTCTGCAGGATCATGTGGCCGGTGCGGTCGGCGGCGTAGCAGGCGCGGCGGACCGGTGCCTTGCCGTGATCGCGGGTGTGGCCACCGAAACGGCGCTGGTCAATGCGGCCCTCGGGCGTGCGGTTGAACGGCAGGCCCATCTTTTCCAGGTCCAGGACGGCGTCGATCGCTTCCTTCGCCATGACCTCGGCAGCGTCCTGGTCAACCAGGTAGTCGCCGCCCTTGATGGTGTCGAAGGTGTGCCACTCCCAGTTGTCTTCCTCGACGTTGGCCAGGGCCGCACACATGCCGCCCTGCGCCGCGCCGGTGTGGGACCGGGTGGGGTAGAGCTTGGTCAATACTGCTGTTCGGGCGCGCTGACCTGATTCGATCGCCGCGCGCATCCCGGCGCCACCGGCACCGACGATCACGACGTCGTACTTATGGACCTGCATACCAGACGCTCTTTCTCTCAAAATTCGCTATAACCCACCGGCGGGCCGTGCCTGCCCGGTGGATTCTCGTGCAATCTGCGCCTGCGCTTGGCAGGCAAGATCAGTTGCCGTGAGGGACCGCAAGTTCTTACCCGTTGGGGCAGCGGTCCGCGGCGGTTCCCCGCCGTTACGGCCTTTGCCGTTACGGCGTTTGCCGTTATGGCGCCGGGCAGAAGCCGCCGGGAAGCTGGACGCCGTTGGCCACGGGGCACGGATCGAACGTGAAGATGACCAGGGTGCCCAGGATGATGATGACCGTGGTGGCCGCGTAGAGCACAATCTTCAGCCAGAGGCGCGTGGCGTCCTTCTCGGCGTAGTCATTGATGATCGTGCGGACGCCGTTGGTGCCGTGCAGCATGGCGAGCCACAGCATGGCCAGGTCCCAGAACTGCCAGAACGGGTCGGCCCACTTGCCGGCCACAAAGCCGAAGTCGATCGCGTGGATGCCCTCGCCGACCAGCAGGTTGACGGTCAGGTGGCCGAAGATCAGCACCACCAGCACAACGCCGGAGAGGCGCATGAAGAGCCAGGCGAGCATCTCGAAGTTGCCCTTGGAACCGCCGGTCCGGCGGTACTTGGGCTGGATCTTTCCGCTGCGCGGACTCTGAATGGTTGCAGTCATGGCTTAGTGACCTCCAAGGGCGAGGGACAGGTGGCGGATGGAGAAGCCGACCATGACGACGACCCAGAGGCCCAGGACCGTCCAGAGCATCTGACGCTGGTACTTGGCACCCTTCTTCCAGAAGTCGACGGCGATGATGCGCAGGCCGTTGAAGGCGTGGAACACGATCGCCGCGACAAGGCCCGTTTCACCCAGGGCCATGAGGGGGTTCTTGTAGGCACCAATCACGGCGGTGTAGGCCTCGGGGGACACGCGCACCAATGAGGTGTCCAGCACGTGGACCAACAAGAAGAAGAAAATCACTACACCTGTAATGCGGTGTCCAACCCAGGACCACATGCCTTCACGGCCGCGGTACAAGGTGCCAGCTGGTTTTGTCGGCACTGAATAAACCTCCCTGCAACACAGCGGCGCTGGCATGGGATCCACGCGGGGGGAACGCCTGCTGCGAGAGCACTCGTAAGCTCAAGCCTAAATCTAGGCTTCGCTCACAGCTTATTCAATTTAGGAACCCCTTGTTGACAGGCCCCGGTGCTGTTTTGCGTTGGTTTTGAGACGAACGCCACATTTGGCCATCGTCATGGGGGCTGGAAGGGCGTGATCCCGGCCCAATCTGGGGCGATTTGGCCGCTGTCGGCTAAAGTAGCGGTGATGACTACAGACAAAGTGACAAGCCAGGATTCACCGTTGGACCGTTTTATTGCGGTTATTCCGGCGGGCGGGGTGGGGACCCGTCTTTGGCCCCTGTCGCGGGCAGCAGCCCCGAAATTCCTTCACGACCTGACCGGTTCGGGCAGCACCTTGTTGCGCGCGACCTATGACCGCCTCCAGCCCGTCGCCGGCAAGCACGTGCTGGTGGTGACCGGCGCCGCCCACAGGGCAGCCGTCTGCCGCCAGCTGCCCGAGGTCCTGGACTCCAACCTTGTCCTGGAAAGCGAACCCAAGGACTCCGGTGCCGCGATCGGCCTCGCCGCGGCCATCCTGCATGAGCGGGACCCGGACATCATCATGGGCTCGTTCGCTGCGGACCAGGTCATCAGCCCCGATGACCTCTTCCAGGACGCCGTCCGTGAGGCCGTCTACACCGCCGCCGCGGGGAAGATCGTCACCATCGGCATCAAGCCGACCCATCCCTCCACCGGATTCGGCTACATCCGCTCCGGCGCGAACCTCAACATTCCGGACGCTCCCAGCGCGCAGTCCGTGGTGGAGTTCGTGGAGAAGCCCAGCGAGGAAGTGGCCCAGCAGTACGTCGACAGCGGGGAATATGTCTGGAACGCGGGCATGTTCGTGGCGCCGGTCTCGCTGATGCTCAAGCACCTCGAGGCCAACCAGCCCGAGCTCTTCGCCGGACTCCAGGAAATCGCCAAGGCCTGGGACACCCCGGAGCGCGACGCCGTCACGGCCCGGGTGTGGCCCACCCTGCCCAAGATCGCCATTGACTACGCCGTCGCCGAACCGGCCGCCGCCGCCGGCGACGTCGCCGTGGTGCCCGGAACGTTCCTCTGGGACGACGTCGGGGACTTCGCCTCCGTAGGCCGGCTCAACAGCGCCAAGGAGGTCGACGAGGTCACGGTACTGGGCGAGGGCGCACGCGTTTTCACCGAGAACGCCAGTGGCGTGGTGGTCTCCGATACCAAGCGCGTCATCGCGTTGATCGGCATCAAGGACGTCGTGATCGTTGACACCCCGGATGCCCTGCTGGTCACCACGAAGGAACACTCGCAGCGGGTCAAGCAGGCCGTGGATGCCATCAAGGCCAAGGGCGACACCGACGTCCTGTAGGCAGATTGGAGCGGGTCAGGGGTTGTGCAAATGTTCAGCAATCCGTAACGCGCCGTACCCGATGCCGCTATTCATTGTCCGCTCGCTAGAGTTATTCCGTGCGCAACTACTCGACTGAAGCTGAGCCCACGACTCTCGTGGGGCCGTGGCTGGAGCCCCTCCTGCCGGAGCTGATCGCTTTCCGCCGCGACCTCCATGCGCACCCGGAACTTTCGTTCAAGGAGTTCCGCACCACCGACAAGCTGGCGAAACGGCTCGAGGAAGCCGGGCTCAAACCCCGCCGCCTCGAGGGCACGGGCCTGACGGTCGACGTCGGACAGGGTCCCATCGCCACCGCCCTGCGCGGGGACATCGACGCCCTGCCGATCATCGAGGAAACGGGCCTCGAGTTCGCCTCGAAGAACCACGGCGTGACCCACGCCTGCGGCCACGACGTCCACACCACCACCATGCTCGGCATCGCGCTGGTCCTGCAGCGCATGCATGAGCAGTCCCCGCTGCGGGGAACGGTCCGGATCATCTTCCAGCCGGCCGAGGAAACCATGCCCGGCGGCGCCACCTCCTGCATCGAGCAGGGCGTCCTGGAAGGCGTGCCGCGGATCCTGGCACTGCACTGCGATCCCCGGATCGAGATCGGCAAGATCGGCACCCGGATCGGGGCCATCACCTCCGCCTCGGACACCATCAAGATTGAACTCTCCGGCCGCGGCGGCCACACCTCCCGCCCCCACCTGACCGAGGAACTGGTCTTCGCCCTGGCACAGATCGCGGTCAATGTTCCCGCCGTGCTCTCGCGCCGTGTCGATGTCCGCAGCGGCGTGTCCGTGGTCTGGGGCCAGATCTCCGCCGGCTCGGCCCCGAACGCCATCCCCGGCAGCGGCTACATGGCCGGCACCATGCGGTGCCTGGACCGCGAGGCCTGGCACGACGCCGGCGAGCTGCTCGATGACATCATCCGGCAAGTCGCCGAGCCCTACGGCGTCGACGTCCACCTGGAACATACCCGCGGTGTGCCGCCGGTGGTCAACTCCGAGCACGAGACGGCGCTGATCGAGGCGGCGGCCCGCGCCGAAATCGGCGAGGGCGCCGTGGTCCTGACACCGCAGTCCATGGGCGGGGAAGACTTCGCCTGGTTCCTGGCCGACACCCCCGGTGCCATGATGCGCCTGGGCACCAAGACTCCGGGCGGGGAAGAGTATGACCTCCACCGCGGCGACTACATCGTCGACGAGCGGGCGCTCGGCCTCGGCATCCAGGTGCTCACCGCGGCGGCCTTGCGCACCATCCGCGACCTCTAACTACAGTCCCGGCACCTGGCCCCGACTCTCCCTGCACCGGCACCGCACCTGCCGCGCTGAGTTTCCCCACCTTTGCCAGCACGACGCCGGGACGCGCTGGCGTTGCGGGCCGACGCGCCGTCGGAGCCCGGCGAAGATGGGGAGATTCAGCGGCCGCGGCAGCTTCTGGGGTCAGCCGGCCATGTTCGGTTGTGCACAACTAAATTGTGTACAACTCAATTGTGCGATATGGTGAATCCATGACCACGCCAGAAGAGGCCCGCCCTGCCAGCCCGGAAGCGCTCCGCCTGAACCGGCAGGTGTGCTTCGCGATGTACTCGGCCTCGCGCGCCGCCACGGCCGCCTACCGGCCCATGCTGGAGGAACTCGGCCTGACCTACCCGCAGTACCTCGCCATGCTGGTGCTCTGGGAGGCGGAGCCGCGCAGCGTCCGCGAGCTGGGGGAGGAGCTCGGACTCGACTCCGGCACGCTGTCGCCGCTGCTCAAGCGGCTCGAAGCGCTCGGCCTCGTCCAGCGCCGCCGGTCCGCCGAGGACGAGCGCCGCGTGGAGATCTTCCTCACCGAAACCGGCGCCGCCCTGAGCGCCAGGGCCAGCGGCATCCCGCAGCGCCTGGCGGACGCCGCCGGGCTCACCGCCGCGGAACTGGACCAGCTCCGCGAAACGCTGGGCCGGCTGGCCAGCGCACTCCACGCCTCCCGCTAAGCCCCTTCCCCTAAACCCTTTCCCTGAAGCCTTCCCCCGGGCCATTGCCCACCACGACTTACCGCCCACAGAACGGAAACCCCATGAAGACCCTTTACACAGCCGAGGCACTGGCCTCAGGCGAAGGCCGCGACGGCACCGCCGTCAGCAAGGACGGTAAGCTCAGCGTCACCCTCGCCAGCCCGGTGGAACTCGGTGGCGACGGCGCCGGAACCAATCCCGAACAGCTCTTTGCCGCCGGCTATGCCGCGTGCTTCCACTCCGCCCTGCGCCTCGTGGGACGCAAGGAACGCGCCGACCTGACGGACTCCGCCGTCGCCGCCAAAATCCACTTCGGCGCCCTCGCAGACGGTGCCGGATACGGCCTGGCCGCAGAGCTCGAGATCGCCCTGCCCGCCGTGGACCGGCAGACCGCCGAGGCTCTGGTGGCCAAAGCCCACCAGATCTGCCCCTACTCCAACGCCACCCGCGGCAACATCACTGTCGACATCACCATCCTGGAGGTAGCCGCATGAGCGCCAAAACCGAAACTCTCACCCTTCCCGCCACCACCCGCGAGATCCAGCTGGCGTCCCGTCCGCACGGCCGCCCCGTGCCGGAGAACTTCCGCCTCGCCCAGTCTCCGCTGCCCGAGCTGCAGGACGGCCAGGTTCTGGTCCGCAACCTCTACATCTCGGTCGACCCGTACATGCGCGGCCGCATGAACGACGTCAAGTCCTACTCCGCGCCGTTCGCGCTGGACAAGGCGCTCGACGGCGGCGCCGTCGGCGAAGTCATCGCATCCCGCGCCGACGGGCGCGCTGTCGGCGATACTGTCGTGCACAGCCTCGGCTGGCGTGAATACGCCGTCGTCGATGCCGCGGCCACCACCCTGGCGCGCACCGATCTGGCCCCGGCATCCGCGTTCCTCGGAGCCCTCGGCATGACCGGCCTGACCGCCTACGCGGGACTGCTGAAGGTCGCAGAATTCAAGCCCGGCGACGCCGTCTTCGTCTCGGGCGCCGCCGGCGCGGTCGGCTCGCTCGTGGGGCAGATCGCCAGGGCCATGGGAGCGTCCCGGGTCATCGGCAGCGCCGGCTCGCCGGAAAAGGTGGCACGGCTGCTCGAACTCGGCTTCGATGCTGCGTTCAACTATCACGATGGCCCGGTTGCGGAACAGCTCGCCGCGGCCGCGGGTGAGCGCGGGATCGACGTCTACTTCGACAACGTCGGCGGCGAGCACCTGGAAGCAGCCTTGTCCACGCTCACCGTCGGCGGCCGGGTGGCCATGTGCGGGGCGATTGCCCAGTACAACGCGACCGAACCCACGCCCGCGCCGCGGAACCTCATGCAGGCGATCGGCAAACAGCTGACACTCAAGGGCTTCCTGGTGGGCGGCTACTGGCAGCACATGGCCGAGTTCGTCGAGATCATGTCCGCCTGGCTCGCCGATGGAACGGTCCGCTACGACGAGACCGTGGTGGACGGCCTGGACAACGCCCCGCAGGCCTTTATGGACCTGCTCGACGGCGCCAACACTGGCAAGATGCTGGTGCGGCTCTAACACGGCGCCGGCGCATCACCAGAAACCGCCTGCCGGACACGTGGACGCCTCCGGCGCCAGTTTCCGCTTCGACGCCTCCGGCGCCAGTTCCTGCGGGGACCGGCGCCGGAGGCGTTTGCGCGCCCTCGCTGGCAGGAGGGCCGGCTACGGACCCCGGCTACCCCTAGGTAACAAGTTCTCAACAATCTGGGTAATTGCCGTGAAGTCTGCTACGTGCACGTGGCGCAGGCCACTAAAGTAGCTTCCATCAGTGCGCCTCGGCGCAGTGCTGCGAATCCATCAGTGACAACAGAGATCAGCGGAACACCGCAGACAGACACTCATTGAACTTCCGTCGTAGCGCCTACTCTTTCTTCCTGGAGGAAAATTGAAGAACTCTCTGCGTGCCACCTTCAAGCGCGGATCAATGGCCGGCGTCGCCACCGCCGGCGCGGCTGCACTCCTGCTGACCGGCTGCGGGGCCGCCCCGGAGGCCAGCACCGCCACCAACACGGCCAGCAACTTCAAGGGCTGCATCGTGTCCGACTCGGGTGGATTCGACGACCAGTCGTTCAACCAGTCTTCCTACGAGGGCCTGAAGAAGGCCGAGAAGGATCTTGGCATCCAGACGGCCGAGGCCGAGTCCAAGACCAACAACGACTTCGAGCCCAACCTGCGCGCCATGGTCTCCGCCGGCTGCAACCTGACCATCACGGTCGGCTTCCTGCTTGGCGACGCCACGAAGGCCCAGGCCACCGCGAACCCGGACAAGCACTTCGCCATCATCGACTTCGGCTACGAAACCCCGGTCGCCAACGTCAAGCCGATCATCTACGACACGGCCCAGGCCGCGTTCCTGGCCGGCTACCTCGCGGCAGGCACCACGAAGACCGGAACGGTAGCCACCTTCGGCGGCATCAAGATCCCCACGGTCACCATCTTCATGGACGGCTACGCCGACGGCGTGAAGTACTACAACGAGAAGAAGGGCAAGGACGT
Source organism: Arthrobacter sp. P4_F10 (assembly GCF_056401435.1). Taxonomy (NCBI): domain Bacteria; kingdom Bacillati; phylum Actinomycetota; class Actinomycetes; order Micrococcales; family Micrococcaceae; genus Arthrobacter; species Arthrobacter sp. P4_F10. The sequence goes on along the minus strand of NZ_JBFUJJ010000008.1, from coordinate 92,699 downwards.
CAAGGTCCTTGGCTGGGACAAGGCCAAGCAGGACGGCTCCTTCACCGGTGACTTCGAAAAGCAGGACAAGGGCAAGCAGTTCACCCAGAACTTCCTGGACCAGGGCGCCGACATCGTCATGCCCGTCGCCGGTCCGGTCGGCAAGGGTGCGGGCGCGGCCCTGCAGGAGGCCAAGGCAGCAGGCAAGGACGTCAAGCTCATCTGGGTTGACTCCGACGGCTTCCTCACGGCACCGGATTACAAGGACATCATGCTCTCCTCCGTCATGAAGCAGATGGGCGAGGCCGTCGAGACGGTGGTCAAGCAGGACAAGGACGGCCAGTTCACCAACAAGCCGTACATTGGCACCCTCGCGAACGACGGCGTCCAGCTGGCTCCGTTCCACGACATGGATGCCCAGGTCCCGGCCGAACTGAAGTCCGAGCTGGACCAGATCAAGAAGGACATCGCCGACGGCAAGCTGAAGGTTGAATCTGCAGCCAGCCCCAAGGCCTAACTTCCTCCGCTAAGCGCCACGGCCCGTCCGGTCACCACCGCACGGGCTGTGGCGCTTTTCGTTGCGGCCCGCTCGCCTCACACCGCAGGCACTAAGCTGGTGCTGCAGCCCCCACTACGCGTCCGGATCAAGCCTTCCGGACATCTCGAGATTGGTCAGAGTTTTGAAACTTGAACTCAAGGGCATTACAAAACGCTTCGGCTCCCTGGTAGCCAACGATCACATCGATGTGGTTGTTGAACCCGGGCAGATTCACTGTCTGCTCGGCGAGAACGGCGCTGGCAAGTCCACGCTGATGAACGTCCTGTACGGACTGTACGAGCCCACAGAGGGCGAAATCCTGATCGACGACAAACCGGTCACCTTCCGCGGCCCCGGCGACGCGATGGCGGCCGGGATCGGCATGGTGCACCAGCACTTCATGCTGGTCCCGGTCTTTACCGTCGCTGAGAATGTCGCGCTGGGAGCGGAGACCACCAAAACCGGCGGATTCCTGGACCTCGAGGACACACGCCGGAAGATCCGGGAGATCTCGGACCGGTACGGCTTCGACGTCGACCCCGACGCGCTGATCGAAGACCTCCCCGTGGGCGTGCAGCAGCGCGTCGAAATCATCAAGGCACTGGTCCGCGACGCCAAGGTGCTCATCCTCGATGAGCCGACGGCCGTGCTGACCCCGCAGGACACCGATGAGCTGCTGGACATCATGCGCCAGCTCAAGAGCCACGGCACCTCCATCGTCTTCATTTCCCACAAGCTGCGCGAGGTGAAAGCCGTTTCGGACACCATCACCGTCATCCGGCGCGGCAAGGTGGTGGGCACGGCCGATCCCGGCGCCTCGACCACCGAGTTGGCGTCCATGATGGTGGGCCGGGCCGTGAGCCTGACCCTGGACAAGGCTCCTGCCAATCCGCAGGAGACCACGTTCGAGGTCAAGGACCTCACCGTCATCGCACCCAGCGGCCAGCATGTTGTGGACGGCATCAGCTTCGGGATCGCCCGCGGCGAGATCCTCGCCGTCGCCGGCGTCCAGGGCAACGGCCAGACCGAATTGACCGAGGCCATCCTCGGCCTGCAGGAGAGGGTCCACGGCTCGATCACCCTCGACGGTGAAGAACTCCTGGGCAGCAGCGTCAAGGACGTCCTCAATGCCGGCGTCGGATTCGTGCCGGAAGACCGTTCACTCGACGGGCTGATTGGCACGTTCTCCATCGCTGAGAACCTGATCCTGGACCGGTACGACCGCGCGCCGTTCGCCAAGGGCATCAGCATGAGCCCGGCCAAGGTCCTGGAGAACGCCAAGACCCGGATCGAAGAATTCGACGTCCGCACGCCGTCCGGCATGCTCGCGGCCGGCACCCTCTCGGGCGGCAACCAGCAGAAGGTCGTCATGGCCCGGGAGCTCTCCCGGCCGCTGCGGCTGTTCATCGCCTCCCAGCCCACCCGCGGCGTGGACGTGGGCTCCATCGAGTTCCTGCACAAGCGGATCGTCGCGGAGCGGGACCACGGCACGCCTGTCATGATCGTCTCCACCGAACTGGACGAGGTGATTGAACTCGCCGACCGGATCGCCGTGCTGTACAAGGGCAGGCTGGTCGGGATCGTCCCGGCCGGYACCGGGCGCGACGTCCTGGGCCTGATGATGGCCGGGGTTTCCCCGGACGAAGCCCAGGCCGACGCCGCAGGCAAGCACGCGGCTCCATCCCTCTCTGAAAACCCGGCCGGGAACGCAGCAGAAAACCCGGCAGAAAACCCGGCCGAAACCCCAGCAACGAACCCGGCGCCCGCCGCCCCGTCCGTGCAGGAGCCCCGCTCCGGCGCCGTAGGAGACCCCCATGAGTGAGAACACCGAGCCTCGGCCCGCCGCCGCACCGGACCCCGACCGGCTTCCGGCCGCCCAGACCACCGCCGTGGAGCCTGAGCCGCTCGAGGACGATGCAGACTTCGTCACCTCGCTGGACACCGCGGGCGGCGCCCACCAGCCATCGGCCGTCCCGGTCTCGGCCCAGAGCGGAACCCTTCCCGGCGCCCCGGAAGAGGAATCGGTGCTGCGCAAGATCTTCACCGGCAACGGCATCGTGACCATCCTGGCGGTGCTGCTGGCACTGATCCTGGGCGGTCTGCTGATCGCCATGACGGACAAGGTGGTCGGCACCACGGCCGGCTATTTCTTTGCCCGGCCCAGCGACTTCCTCGCCGCCGTCTGGTCCGCCGCCACCGAGTCCTACGTCGCCCTCTTCCAGGGCGCGGTCTATAACCCCCGCGGGACCGGAGCGGCCGGACAGTTCGCCCCCCTCATGGAGACGCTGACCATCGCCACCCCACTGATCACGGCGGGCCTCGGCGTCGCCCTGGCCTTCCGCGCGGGCCTGTTCAACATCGGTGCGCAGGGCCAGATCATCATGGCCGGCATCCTCGCCTCGTGGGTCGGCTTCGCGCTGCACCTGCCGACCGGGCTGCACCTGCTGCTGGTGCTCGTGGCCGGCGTCATCGGCGGCGCCGTCTGGGGCGGCATCGTCGGTGTGCTCAAAGCCAGGACGGGTGCACACGAGGTCATCGTGACCATCATGTTCAACTACATCGCCCTCTATTTCCTGCGCTACCTGCTGGACACGGACTTGTTCCAGCGCCCGGGGGCGGACACACCGATATCGCCGATCGTGGACCCCAGCGCCGCGTACCCGCTGATCTTCGGCAGCCAGTACCGGCTGCACCTGGGCTTCCTGCTGGCCATCGCGGCCACCGTGTTTGTCTCATGGCTGCTGAACCGGTCCACGATCGGTTTCGAGTTCCGGGCCGTCGGAGCCAACCCCAAGGCAGCCCTGACCGCCGGCATCAACGTCTCCCGGGCCACCATCCTGGTGATGACCATCGCCGGCGGCCTGGCCGGCCTGGCCGGCGTGGCGCAGGTGGCCGGCACCGAAAAGGTCCTGACCGATGGTGTCGCGGCAACCTACGGCTTTGACGCGATCACTGTGGCGCTGCTGGGACGTTCGTCGCCGTGGGGCACCTTTGCCGCCGGCCTGCTGTTCGGAGCCTTCCGAGCAGGCGCCGTCCAGATGCAGATCCAGACCGGAACTCCGATCGACATCGTCCTCGTGGTCCAGTCGCTCATTGTGCTGTTCATCGCGGCGCCGCCCCTGGTCCGGGCGATCTTCGGACTCAACCCGCGCAAGAAGAAGGCCGCGACCGCCGGCAAAACCAAGCAGGCCGCAACCACCGGAGGTGCCGCATGAGCACAACAGCAACCTCGCCCGTCCAAGGAAAGCCCCAGCCGGAGAAGAACGGCGGGCCGGCGGTGTCCGCCAAGCCCGTGACCTGGAAGTTGCCGGTGACGCTGTCGGTACTGGCCACCCTCGCCTTCATCTTCTTCGGGCTGCTGGGTCCGCAGGGGAATGCCAAGTTCGGCGTTTCCTCCGGCGGAGACTTCTTCCAGCTCCCGGCGATCGAAGTGCCCGCATTCCTCAGCGGCATCGTGCTCTCCATGATCCTGCTGGGCCTCGCGGGCTACGCCTTGGTCCTGAAGGCAAGAAATAACCAGCGGCCCCCGCGCTGGGTGCCGGCCGTGTTCACCGTGGTGTTCGTCGTCGCCTTCCTGATCTGGGTGGTGGGCGGCGCCCGGACCCCCAGCATTTCGCTGGCCGGCCTCATCGCCGGGTCCGTGACGCTCGCCGTGCCGATCGTCTTCGGCTCCCTCTCAGGTGTGCTGTGCGAACGTGCCGGCGTCGTTAACATCGCCATCGAAGGCCAGCTCCTGGGCGGTGCCTTCACGGCCGCGCTCGTCGCCAGCCTGACGCACAACCCCTACCTGGGCCTGCTTGCGGCGGCCGTGGCGGGCGCCCTGGTCTCCATGGTGCTGGCGCTGTTCAGCATCAAGTACGTGGTCAACCAGATCATCGTCGGCGTCGTGCTCAACGTCCTGGTCTCCGGGCTTACCGGCTTCCTGTTCAGCACCGTGATGCAGTCCGACCCGGAGAAATACAACTCGCCCGGCGAGCTGCCCAACATCGATATCCCGGTCCTGTCCGGCATCCCGGTGATCGGGCCCATCCTGTTCAAGCAGTCCGTGGTGGGCTACCTGATGTACATAGCCGTCATTGTGATCTGGATCGGGCTGTTCAAGACGAAGTGGGGCCTGCGCGTCCGGGCCGTGGGCGAGCACCCTCAGGCCGCTGACACCCTGGGCATCAAGGTCAACGCGACCCGCTTCTGGAACGTCACGATCGGCGGCGCCGTCGCCGGAATCGGCGGATCGTTCTTCACCCTCGTGGCGATCGACAGCTTCACCAAGGAAATCTCCGGCGGCCGCGGCTTCATTGCCCTCGCCGCCATGATCCTGGGCCGCTGGAACCCGATCGGGGCCTTCTTCGCCGCGCTGTTGTTCGGCTTCGCAGACAACCTGCAAAGCATCGTGACGATCATCGGCACGCCCGTGCCGAGCCAGTTCATGGCCATGCTGCCGTACGTCGTGACCGTGTTTGCCGTGGCCGGGCTCGTGGGCCGCTCCCGGCCGCCGGCCGCCGACGGCATACCTTACGTCAAGGGCTGAGAATGGACAGCACCGACGTCGACTGGGCAGCGCTCGAAGCCGCGGCAGTGTCCGCCATGAAGAACGCCTACGCGCCGTATTCGAAGTTTCCGGTGGGGGCCGCGGCCCTCACCGGGGACGGGCGGATCGTCAGCGGCTGCAACGTCGAGAACGCCAGCTACGGGCTGACCCTGTGCGCCGAGTGCGCCCTGGTGGGCAACCTGCAGATGACCGGCGGGGGACGGCTCCGTGCCTTCTACTGCGTGGACGCCGGCGGGAACGTCCTCATGCCGTGCGGGCGCTGCCGCCAGCTGCTCTACGAATTCCGGGCTCCGGATATGGAGCTCATGACCACGCAGGGAATCAAGACCATGGACCAGGTCCTTCCCGATGCCTTTGGCCCCCAACACCTGGAGGAACCCCGGTGACACAAGCGACTCAGAGCACCAGCAACACCGAAGCGTTCGACGCCGTCGACATCATCCGCATCAAGCGGGACAAGGGCGTGCTCAGCCCGGCCCAGATCGACTGGACGATCGACGCGTACACCCGCGGCGCCATCGCCGACGAACAGATGGCCGCCCTGAACATGGCCATCCTGCTCAACGGCATGGACCGGGCCGAGATCTCCCGCTGGACGGCGGCCATGATCGCCTCCGGGGAGCGGATGGACTTCTCCGGCCTGCGCAGGCCCGACGGCGGCGTAAAGGCGACGTCGGACAAGCACTCCACGGGCGGCGTCGGGGACAAGATCACCCTGCCGCTGGCGCCCCTGGTAGCGGTCTTCGGCGTGGCAGTGCCGCAGCTCTCGGGCCGCGGCCTCGGCCACACAGGCGGCACTTTGGACAAGCTCGAGGCCATCCCGGGCTGGCGGGCGGCCCTGAGCAATGAGGAAATGATGGCCCAGCTCCAGGACGTCGGCGCGGTCATCTGCGCGGCCGGCGCGGGACTGGCCCCGGCGGACAAGAAGCTCTACGCGCTCCGCGACGTCACCGGGACCGTGGAGGCCATCCCGCTGATCGCCTCCTCGATCATGAGCAAGAAGATTGCCGAAGGCACCGGCTCGCTGGTGCTCGACGTCAAGGTGGGCAGCGGCGCGTTCATGAAGGACGAGGCCCGCGCCCGCGAACTGGCCGAGACCATGGTGGCCCTGGGCAAGGACGCAGGCGTCAACACGGTGGCCCTGCTCACCAACATGAACACCCCCCTGGGCCTCACCGCGGGCAACGCGATCGAGGTTCAGGAATCCGTCGAGGTCCTCGCCGGGGGAGGCCCGGACGACGTCGTCGAACTCACCGTCCGGCTCGCGGAGGAAATGCTGGCGTGCGCCGGCGTCCGCGACGCCGATCCCCGGGCCGCACTCCGGGACGGCCGGGCCATGGATGTCTGGAACCGGATGATCGAGGCGCAGGGCGGGGACCCGCGCGCCAAGCTCCCGGTCGCCAAGGAATCCGAGGTCATCTACGCTCCGGCCGACGGCGTCCTGGTGGAGCTCGACGCGATGGCCGTCGGCGTCGCGGCCTGGCGGCTCGGCGCCGGACGCGCCCGCAAGGAGGACCGGGTCCAGGCCGGGGCCGGGGTGCGGATGCACGCCAAGCCCGGCGCCACAGTCAGGGCGGGCGAACCGCTCATGACCCTCCTGACGGACACCCCGGAGAAGTTCGAGCGCGCCAAGGAAGCGCTCGAACACGCCGCCGTGATCGCACCCGAGGGCTCCCGGCCGGCCCAGAAGCTCATCATCGACCGCATCGCCTAACCCCGTTGCACTATCACTTATGGTCCCCAAACCCCCGGGTTAGCCGCCATAAGTGATAGGGCAACCGCTGACCCGGCCGGTACACTGTGGATCTATCTGGCCCCGCCGCGCGTTAGGAAGCTGTGCAGGCAATCAACGACTTCATCCTCGCCGCTGCAGGGCAACCCTGGGTCCTCGTCCTGGTTTTCGCCTGCTGCGTGATCGACGGCTTCTTTCCGCCGATCCCGAGCGAGTCGGTGGTGGTGGGCCTGGCTGCAGTTGCCGCCACGGCCGATGTTCCCAATCCGGCGCTCCTGATCGCCACGGCCGCCGCCGGTGCATTCCTGGGCGACAACATCGCTTACGTGCTCGGCCGCCGCGTAGGAACCCGGCGCTGGGCATGGATGCGCGGCCCCCGCACGCAGGCGGCCTTCCGCTGGGCCGGACGGGAACTGCGGAAACGGCCTGCCTCACTGATCCTCGTGGCGCGCTTCGTCCCGATCGGACGGGTGGCCGTCAACCTGACCGCCGGCGCCACGCACTACCCGCGGAGCAGATTCGTCAGCCTGACGATCCTCTCGGCGCTGCTGTGGGCCGTCTATTCGGTGGGGATCGGCCTGTTTGTTGGCCCCTGGTTTGAGAAAAACCACGTGCTGGGCGCGGCCATGGCGATCATCTGCGCCATCGTTCTGGGCATCGTCCTGGACCGCGTGATCAGTAAGGTGCGCGGCCGTACCCCGGAGCAATCGACGCGTTCCGTTCCACCCGCCGAGTCCTAGGCGGATTGGCCCCGCCCATGGGACACTTAGGAGCGATTTGCGTCACGTTTGTTGGCCGCCCTTCGTCCAAGGTTCCGTCCAAGGTTCCACCCACTGTCATCGCATGTACGGTACGGCTTAGTTGTCCGTTCCCAGTCATCAAGGAGCACCGCCCGCATGGAGTTCATTAACGAGGCCGTGCTCCATGCCGCTGGCCAGTGGTGGATCTACCCCCTCCTGCTGGTTTTCTTCTTCGTGGACGGCTTCGCGATGGTGGTCCCCAGCGAGACCCTCATCGTTGCCCTTGCGGCGTATTCCGTGCACAGCGGCCAGCCCAATCTGTGGATTCTCGGCCTCACAGCGCTGGTTGGGGCCATCGCCGGCGACAACATGGCATACATGCTCGGCCGCAAAATTGGCCTCGAGCGGTTCCGCTGGATGCGCAAACCGAAGGTCCAAAAGGTCTTCGGCTGGGCACACTACGAACTCGAAAAGCGCGGCGCCGTCCTGATTTTCACGGCCCGGTACATCCCGTGGGGCCGTGTCGCCGTCAACTACGTGGCGGGCACGACGGCGTTCCCGCACCGGAGATTCTTCCTCCTGGACGCCTTCGCGTGCTTGACGTGGGTGGCCTACTCGATCGGCATCGGCGTCCTGGCCAGTTCCTTCCCGTGGCTGCATCACAACCCGCTGCTTAGCGCGGGGATCGCGGTGGTGTTCGCGATCGTCCTCGGTGTCCTCATTGACCATCTCCTGCGCTGGTGGCACAAGCGCCTCGGCCGCCACGACGCCGAGGTCGTGGACGAATGGCTCGACGGCGGGCCCACACACGAACCCGCCTCCGCCGTTCCTGCACCGATGACCGCCTCCGGGGATGCCGAGGCCACCAGAAAGTAGCGTCCCGCGCGCTCCGACCCTATGGTTGGAACGTGACTGAGACTATTCCTGACGCTGCCCCTGACCTCGAATTCGACCTGAAGGGCCTTCCCAAGGTTTCCCTTCACGACCACTTGGATGGCGGACTCCGCCCGGCCACCATCATTGAACTCGCGGAGGCCGCCGGCCACACGCTGCCCTCCACGGACCCCGTCGCCCTGGGGGAGTGGTTCCGCGAATCCGCCGACTCCGGCTCCCTGGTCCGTTACCTCGAGACCTTCGACCACACCATCGCCGTGATGCAGACCAAGGAAGGCCTGTTCCGCGTCGCGAAGGAATTCGTCGAAGACCTGGCCGACGACGGCGTCGTGTACGGCGAAGTGCGCTGGGCCCCCGAACAGCACCTGCAGAAGGGCCTGAACCTGGACGAAGTGGTCGAAGCCGTGCAGGCAGGTCTCGAAGCCGGCGTGGACGCCGTGGCCGAGACCGGCCGTGACATCCAGGTGGGCCAGCTCATCACCGCCATGCGCCACGCCGACCGCGGCCAGGAGATCGCCGAACTGGCTGTCCGCCACCGCAACAACGGCGCCGTCGGCTTCGATATCGCCGGTGCCGAGGACGGCTTCCTGCCGTCCCGTTTCAAGGACGCCTTCACCTACCTGGCCCAGCACAACTTCCCGGCCACCGTCCACGCCGGCGAAGCAGCCGGCCTGGAAAGCATCCAGTCGGCGCTTGTCGACGGCCGGGCCCTGCGCCTGGGCCACGGCGTGCGGATCGCTGAAGACGTCACGATCGAATTCGAAGAGGACGAAGACGCCGGGGGCGACGAAGTCAACGACACCATCGGCATGGTGACCCTGGGCGAGCTCGCCAGCTGGGTCCGCGACCGCGGCATCGCCCTGGAAATCTGCCCGTCCTCGAACCTGCAGACCGGCGCCATCGCCGGCTTCGGCGAGGGCATCGAAAGCCACCCGCTGGACATGCTCTACCAGCTGGGCTTCAACGTCACCATCAACACCGACAACCGGCTCATGAGCGGCGTCACGCTGACCGACGAGTTCGAGCTCCTCGTGGAGACGTTCGATTACGACCTCGACGACCTGCTGGAACTGACGCTGAACGCAGCCGAGGCCGCCTTCCTCCCGCTCGAGGAGAAGGAAGCACTGGTGGAATACATCAACGAGGCCTACGCCGACCTTGGCTAACGAGGACAACGCCGTGGGCGCGCTGGTCGATTGCATTAGCGAGCTGCGCGCCCACTGCCCCTGGATGGGTGCCCTTACCCACGAATCCCTTGTGGAGTACCTCCTGGAGGAGGCCTATGAGGTCGCGGAGACCATCGAGACGGCCGGCGGCGACGCCGAACTGAAGTCCGAGCTGGGCGATGTGCTGCTTCAGGTGGTCCTGCACGCCCGGCTCGCCGAGGAACGCGGCGCCTTTGACCTCGACGACGTCGCCCGCGCACTGATGGCCAAGATGATCCGGCGCAACCCGCACGTCTTCAGGCCCGACGGCTCGCTGCAGGATTCCTTCCCGGCAACGGTGGAGGAGATCGTCCTGAAATGGGATGCCGTCAAGAAGGCCGAGAAACCCGAACACGGCCACGTCTTCGACGGCGTTCCCGCCGCGCTGCCGGCCCTTGCCCGGGCCCAAAAGCTCCTGGACCGGGCCGAACGCGCGAACCTGGCGGCGGACACGGGCGGCGCCGCCGTCGAGATCCCGGCCACCGAGACGGAACTCGGCGACCTGCTGTTCGGGATCGTGGCGGGTGCCCGGGCCGGCGGGCTCGACGCCGAGCGCGCCCTCCGCGGAGCCCTCCGCCGTTTCCAGGACAGCAACGGCTCAAGGCCGTAGGCACAGCAGCGCCGGCACCATAGCGCCGGCATCATGACGTCCGGGGTTTGGATAGGTTTCCGTAACCTCCGCCACTCTCGACTACGCTAGTAGCGACGACGACGTCGGCTTTTCATACTTGGTGTACAGCCAGAGTCCAAGCAGTCAGATTCCCTGCAGATCGCTTCACCCAAAGGAGCATATCCATGGCGCTTATCGATGCCATCCACGCCCGCGAGATCCTCGATTCCCGTGGCAACCCGACCGTAGAAGTTGAAGTACTGCTCTCGGACGGCCAGATCGGCCGCGCAGCAGTTCCCTCCGGCGCTTCCACCGGCGAGCACGAGGCCGTAGAACTCCGTGACGGCGACAAGGGCCGCTACCTCGGCAAGGGCGTCCAGAAGGCGGTCGACGCGGTCATCGACCAGATCGCCCCGGCCCTGACCGGTTTCGATGCGACTGACCAGCGCAGCATCGACCAGGCCATGATCGACCTCGATGGCACCGCCAACAAGGGCAAGCTCGGCGCCAACGCCATCCTGGGTGTCTCCCTGGCCGTGGCCAACGCTGCGGCCGCCTCCGCAGACCTGCCGCTGTACAAGTACCTCGGCGGCCCCAACGCGCACGTCCTGCCCGTGCCGCTGATGAATATCCTCAACGGCGGCTCGCACGCCGACTCCGACGTGGACATCCAGGAATTCATGATTGTCCCGATCGGCGCCGAGACCTTCTCCGAGGGCCTGCGCTGGGGTGTCGAGGTCTACCACAACCTCAAGTCCGTCCTGCAGGCCAAGGGCCTGTCCACCGGCCTGGGCGATGAGGGCGGCTTCGCGCCGAACCTGCCGTCCAACCGTGCCGCACTGGACCTGATCCAGGAAGCCATCAAGAACGCCGGCTACACCCCGGGCAAGGACATCGCCCTGGCCCTGGACGTCGCCTCCTCCGAGTTCTTCAAGGACGGCGCCTACCAGTTCGAAGGCAAGGCACTTTCCGCCACCGAGATGAGCGCCTACTACGCCGAGCTCGTGGCCGACTACCCGCTGGTTTCCATCGAGGACCCGCTGGACGAGAACGACTGGGAAGGCTGGAAGACCCTCACCGACTCCATCGGCGACAAGGTCCAGCTCGTGGGCGATGACCTCTTCGTCACCAACCCGGCGATCCTGCAGCGCGGCATCGACACCAAGACCGCGAACTCGCTGCTCGTCAAGGTCAACCAGATCGGCTCCCTGACCGAGACGCTGGACGCCGTGTCACTGGCCCAGCGCGCCGGTTACACCACCATCACCTCGCACCGCTCCGGCGAAACCGAGGACACCACCATTGCTGACATCTCCGTTGCCACCAACGCGGGACAGATCAAGACCGGTGCCCCGGCCCGCTCCGAGCGCGTTGCCAAGTACAACCAGCTGCTGCGCATCGAAGAGGAACTCGACGACGCCGCACGGTACGCCGGACGCAGCGCCTTCCCGCGTTTCAAGGGCTAGTTAGCCGCGAAAACCGGTAACCGGTGGCTATGGTTGAAAGACCATGGCCACCGGTTCTGTTTTTGGTCCGCTTTTGAAGGAGTGACATGGCTACCCGACGCCCCAATGTTCCCCGGGCTACGCCTGCGGCCGCCAAACCCGCGGGCACAGGCTTGGGGGCGGCAGACGACGGCGGCGAAGTCATCCAGGCGGACTTTGGCGGCTCCCGCAGCGCCGCTCCGACGCCGGCCGCGCCCTCCGGCGCTTCGCCTGCCTCTCCACGTGCGGCTGCCCCCGCAGCGGGCAAGGCAGCCGCCAACGGTTCCGGCGCCGCAGCTCCCGCCGCCGGCAAACGCCGGCCTGCAGCAGCACCTGGAACAACACCAGCAGCATCCGCCGCGAAACCGGCAACCCGGCCGGCACCCGGGAAGGCTGGCGGCAAGGCCACGGGCCGGACAGCCGCAGGGGGTGCGGACGAATCCCTCGACCCGGTGCCCGCCAAGGCGTTCTCGGGCCGGCTGCTTGCGCTCGGCGTCGTGATGATTGCCATCACCATCCTGCTGGCCCCCACGGTCAAGATCTTCCTCGACAAACGCGCCGAAATCGCGGCGCTGCAGGCCGACATCGCGGCCAAGCAAACCAAGCAGGAGGACCTCAAACGCCAGGTTTCGCGGTGGCAGGATCCCAACTACGTGAAACAGCAGGCCCGCGACCGCATTAACATGGTTATGCCCGGAGAGACGGGCTACTGGGTATTCGGCAGCGATCTTCCTGCCGCACAGTCCAGTGGCACGGCGGGTGCAGCATCAGCACAAGACCCGGCCAACCTGCCGTGGGTGGACTCCCTCTGGGAGTCCATCAGGCGATCGGCAACAGACTAGAAGCGGCGCCCGCCGCCGGGATTGTCCCGCGGACAATCCGGAACAGGGCAGGAAGGTGCCACTCCCGTGGACGAGAACCGAGTGGACCAGAACCGAACGGACGAGAACGACGGCGCCCCGACGTCGGCGCCACGGCACAGGGCAAGCGTCCCGGAGGCCTCCCGCGTGCCGTCGCCGCACGACCTCGAGGTCCTGAGCCGCCAGCTGGGCCGGCCCGTGCGCGACGTCGTCGAAATCCCGGCCCGCTGCGTCTGCGGTAACCCGCTCGTGGCTGCCACCTCGCCGCGGCTCAGCAACGGTACGCCGTTCCCCACCACGTTCTACCTCACGCACCCGGTGATCACCTCGGCGGTATCGCGGCTGGAGGCCGCCGGGCTGATGAACGAAATGAACGACCGGCTCGCCGCGGACACCGGGCTCGCGGACCGGTACCGTGCCGCCCACGAGGCATACCTGGTCTCCCGTGCCGAGATCGGCGCGCGCTCCGGCATCGGTGCCGTTCCGGAAATCGACGGCGTCTCGGCCGGCGGAATGCCGACGCGCGTCAAATGCCTTCACGTCCTCGTGGGGCACTCGCTGGCCGCGGGCCCGGGAGTGAACCCGCTCGGGGACGAGTCGATCGCCGCCATCGCCGAATGGTGGACCGTGGACCGCTGCTACTGCGACGGCGCCTGGGACACCGGCGGCGAGGCCCCGTCCCGGGACCTCAGCCGCCATGGTCCGCAAGGCCTGCCGGAGATCGTGGGCCGGCCCGCGCCGGTCCGCAAGTCCCGCGGCGCCGCCGACGCCGGCGCTGCTGAGAATGCCGGCGCCGCCGGCACGGGGGAGTCCAGATGACCCGGGTCGCGGCCATCGACTGCGGCACCAACTCGATCCGCCTACTCATCGCAGATGCGAACGCAGATGCGAACCCAGATGCTGGCGCAGGCGGCGCAACCGGGCAGCCCACACCGCGGCTGACCGACATCGTGCGGGAAATGCGCGTGGTCCGGCTGGGCCAGGGCGTGGACTCTACGGGTGAACTGGCCCAGGAAGCGCTTGAGCGCACCTTCGCCGCGACCCGGGACTACGCCGCCCTCATCCGCGAGCACGGCGCAGCCAAAGTGCGCTTCGTGGCCACCTCCGCCACCCGCGATGCCAGCAACCGGCAGGTCTTCGTCGACGGCATCCGCGCCATCCTCGGCGTCGAGCCCGAGGTGATCACCGGAGACGAGGAAGCCGCGCTGTCCTTCGCCGGCGCCAGCAGCGTCCTGCCCTCCCGCGGGGAGGACCCCGTGCTGGTGGTCGACCTCGGCGGCGGAAGCACGGAGTTTGTGCTGGGCGACGCCGGCGGCGTCATCGCCGCCCGCTCGGTCGACGTCGGCTGCGTCCGGATGACCGAACGGCACCTGCGCAGCGATCCGCCCACGCCGGAGCAGATCGCAGCGGCCGAGGCCGACGTCGACGCCGCCATCAGCGAGGCGGCACGGACCGTTCCGCTGGAACGCGCCACCGTCGTCGTCGGCGTGGCCGGTTCCGTCACCACCATCACGGCGCACGCGCTGCGCCTGCCGGAGTATTCGCCGGCCGCGATCCACGGCACCGAACTGGACCTGGACGCGGTCCGGAAGGCATGCACCGAGCTGCTCGAAATGACCCGGGAGGAGCGGGCCGCGCTGCCGTACATGCACCCAGGGCGGGTGGATGTGATCGGCGCCGGCGGCCTCGTTTGGCGGCGGATCCTGCAACGCCTGGCCGATGTCACGGGCGGGCGCATCACCACGGCCGTGAGCAGTGAACACGATATTCTTGACGGAATTGCCCTCAGCATCCGATGATCCCGCCCCAGCAGTTGTGCCTCCGCGCGCGCCTTGCCGCTGGTGCATCCGCCGATAGGACCTGAATGACCAGAGCAACAGCCCGGCGCCGCCGGACCGCCTCCGCGTTGATGGCCTTGGCCCTTGCCGGCGGAGCGTCTACGGCGGCGCTGACCTTGGCCGCGCCCGCCTACGCCGACTCCTGGCGGGATAAGGAATACTGGCTCGCCGAGTCCGGCATCACCAAAGCCTGGGACGTATCCAAGGGAGCCGGCGTCAAAGTCGCCGTGATTGACAGCGGCATCGACGGCCAGCATCTGGACCTCGCTGGCGTGCTTGCCGGCGGCACCGACATCTCCGGCGCCGGCAATCCCAACGGCCAGGCGAGCATCGGGGCCAAACCCGAACACGGCACCTTAGTGGCCACCATGCTCGCCGGGCGCGGGCATCAGGCGCCCGACGCGACCGCCAAACCAACTGCCAGCGCCGCACCCGGGGCTGTAGTTGGCCCGGACGGGATCGTCGGCGTCGCCCCGGAAGCCCAGCTGCTGTCCGTTTCCACCTGGCTGGGTTCCGCCAACCCGGGCGGCAAGAGCGACCAGGACCAGATCCCGGAGGCAGTGCGCTGGGCGGTCGACAACGGCGCCCGCGTCATCAACATCTCCCTCGGCAGCACGTCACCGGAATGGCCGCAGAGCTGGGACGCGGCCTTCCTCTACGCCGAACAGAAGGACGTCGTGATCGTCGCCGCCGCGGGCAACCGCGTGGGCGGCAACGTCCAGGTCGGCGCGCCGGCCACGATTCCCGGCGTCCTGACGGTCGCCGGTCTGGACCGCGCCGGCGCGGCCAGTATCGACTCCTCCTCCCAGGGCATCAGCATCGGCGTCGCCGCTCCCGCCGAGGACCTGGCCGGCGGCATGCCCGGCGGCGGCTATGCCGAGTGGGCGGGCACCTCCGGGGCCACACCCATCGTTTCCGGCGTCGCTGCCCTGATCCGCTCCAAATGGCCCGAAATGTCCGCGAGCCAGGTCATCAACAGGATCGTGAGCACGGCCAAGGACGCCGGGGCGCCCGGGAAGGATCCGCTTTACGGCTTCGGGGTGCTGAACGCCGAGGCCGCCCTCAAGGCCGATGTCCCGGAAACCAAGGTCAATCCGCTGGGGTCGATTTCGGACTGGATCCGCGTCCACCGGCGGGGAAACCTCGCCACGACAGCACCGGCGGCGGCGGCCGCGCCCTCCAGCGCTGTCCCCACCCTGCCCGAGGCGACCGTGCCGGTCGCGGAGAAGCCGTCCCAGCTGAACAGCGCCCTGCYGGCCGTCGTCGTCCTGGGCTTCGGCTGCCTGCTCGTGGGAATCGTAGTGGCCGCTGCCGTCCAGTTGCGGGCCGCCATGCGAACGCCGCCGAAGCGCGGGCCCGGTGGTCCGGCCAAGGCCGAACCCGGGGCCGCCAACCCGGTGGACTCCAGCAACCCGTCGTAGTTAGTGAAGGTTTTCACAAACTACTGTATTCTTGACGCATGGCATCCTCCCTTCAGCTCCAGGACCGTCCCCGGGTACTCGTCGTCGGCGGCGGGTACGTCGGCCTGTATGTAGCCCTTAAACTTCAGAAAAAGATCGCGAATGCTGGTGGCATTGTCACCCTCGTGGATCCGCTGCCCTACATGACCTACCAGCCCTTCCTGCCGGAAGTTGCCGGCGGCAACATCGAGGCGCGCCACGCAGTCGTCTCGCACCGCCAGCACCTGAAGCAGACGGAGCTCATCCAGGGCCGCGTCACCTCAATCGACCACGCCAACCGCACGGCAGTGGTCGCACCCTCCGACGGCGGCGACACCTTCGAGGTGCCGTACTTCGACGTCGTCCTGGCCGCCGGCGCCATCACCCGCACGTTCCCCATCAAGGGCCTCGCGGAAAAGGGCATCGGCCTGAAGACCATCGAAGAGGCTGTCGCCCTGCGCAACAAGGTTCTCGAGCGCATCGAGACCGGCTCCCTCATGACGGACCCCGTTGAGCGCGCCCGCGCCCTGACGTTCGTCGTCGTCGGCGGCGGCTTCGCCGGCATCGAGTGCATCACCGAAATGGAAGACCTCGCCCGCGCCGCGGTCAAGAACAACCCGCGCGTCAAGCAGGAGGAAGTCCGCTTCGTCCTGGTCGAGGCCATGGGCCGCATCATGCCCGAGGTCACGGCACCGCAGGCCGTATGGGTGGTCGAACACCTCCGCAGCCGCGGCATCGAGGTCCTGCTGAACACCTCCCTCGACAACGCCGAGGGTTCCCTGAAGCTCATCAACCTCCCGGACAAGAGCCCGGCCCAGGAATTCGAGACTGACACCCTGGTCTGGACTGCCGGCGTGCAGGCCAACCCGATGGTCCGCTCCACCGACTTCCCGCTCGAGCCGCGCGGCCGCGTCCGCGTCCTGGCCGACCTGCGCATCGCAGGCGACGAGGGCATCATCGACAACGCCTGGGCTGCCGGCGATGTCGCTGCCGTCCCCGACCTCACGGGCAGCGGCCTGCCGGACGGCACCTGCGTGCCGAACGCCCAGCACGCCCTGCGCCAGTCCAAGCGCCTGGCCAAGAACCTGTGGGCCTCCCGCTGGGACAAGCCGCTCAAGGACTACAAGCACAAGAACCTCGGCGCCGTCGCCGGCTTCGGCGAATGGAAGGGCGTGGCCAACATCAACCTGGTTGGCCGCATCGGCCTCAAGGGCCCGCTGGCCTGGCTGGCACACCGTGGCTACCACGGCATGGCCATCCCCACCGTGGAGCGCAAGATCCGCGTGATCTCCGGCTGGCTGTGGGCCTTCTTCCTGGGCCGCGACACCACGCAGCTGATGGACCTGGACAACCCGCGCGGCGCCTTCGTGGCCGCAGCGACGCCGGCCCCGAAGCCGGCCGCTGCTCCGGAACCCGCCAAGGCCGAAGCCAAGCCTGAAGCCAAAAACGACACCAAGGAAGCTGTTCCGGCCGACTCCAAGTAGCCTGATCCGAGCTTTCGGCGGCGGCTGTTCCCCTCCGGGGGAGCAGCCGCCGTTTTCGTTGCCGGAAGCCGCGGGGGCGCCGGGAAGGGGCAGGTGCGCAGGGCCCCGCGCCTAGACTGGCTCCATGACAGCTGAAAAGGACCTGCACACCCTCCTGGCCACCATGCACCCCGAACTGCGCGAGGGCGACTACGTCTACGCCCTGTGGCCGCACGGCAGACCCCTGGCCGGGGCAATCGCGGCTGCCGTCCGCGAGGCGGAAGGGCTGACCGTTGTGCTGCCGCGGGACGAAGCAGACAGCCTGGGGCTCTCCTACGACTTCGTCGCAGCGTGGATTACGCTCCAGGTGCACTCGTCGCTTGAGGCGATCGGCCTGACGGCAGCCGTCAGCGCCGCCCTGACCGAGGCGAAGATCAGCTGCAACGTCCTGGCCGGCTTCCACCATGACCACCTGCTGGTCCCCGTGGCCGACGCCGACCGTGCTCTGGAGATTCTGCACGAACTGGTCGCAGACCATGGGGAGCACAAGCCGGCACCGGACCTCGTGTTGCGCAGCGAGGAACCGGCGGACCGCCCGGCCATCCTCGCCCTGACAGCCGCCGCGTTTGCCATTTCACCCGTCACGGGGCATCACGTGGACGGCGAACCCGAAGAGGTGAAGCTGCTGGCCCAGCTGTTCGAGAGCCAGGAATACCTCCCCGAGTTCAGCGTCGTTGCCGAACTCAACGGCGAAATCGTGGGGCACGTGATCAGTACCCGCGGCTGGGTGGGCGAACTGGAGCTGCTCGGGCTCGGGCCGATCGGGGTGGTGCCCCGGCTGCAGCGCCACGGCATCGGCACCGCGCTCATGAACGAAACCGTGGCGCGGGCCAACGCCGCGGGGGAGCGGGGGATCGCGCTGCTGGGCAGCCCCGACTACTACTCCCGCTTCGGCTTTGTACCGTCCACATCGCTCGGGGTGGCACCACCGGAGGCCGGCTGGGGCGCGCACTTCCAGCTGCTGCCGCTCGCCGTCTGGCCCGGCGGCGTCAGCGGCACCTTCCGCTACGCCGGCCCTTTTTCGGGCTGATCCGTCCGGCGACGGGATACCATTGACCGGGCGCCCCAGTAGCCCAATTGGCAGAGGCAGCGGACTTAAAATCCGCGTGTTGTGGGTTCGAGTCCCACCTGGGGCACTTTGCTGCGCGCCGCCCAGAAACCGCCGCGTAACCCTCCAGATTTCCTCTATGCAACGAGTGTTATAAGGATGTGACCGTAGTCACTTATTTTCACGTCGAAATTGCACTAGCTTGAAGTGGAATCAGGAACACCTGATCTTTCGCGTCAAAGGCCGTTCGCACCTTTAGATCGAGGAGCTTGTACATGACTTCACTCCCCCAGGTTGCGCCCCGCATCGCTAAGCTCACAGTGCTTAGCCTCGGCGTCGCCCTTCTGGCTACGGCTTGCGGTGGTTCACCCGCCCCGAGTTCGACGGGATCCAGCTCAGCCGCGGCCGCGGGCATCGCGTGCCCGGCACCCAGCGCCACCGGCGCCGGCACCAGCGCTGCCGGCGAAACGGGCACCGTGCCCGCTTCTGCCACCACCACCCCCACGCCCCTGAAGATCGGCTCGCTCCTGCCGACGACAGGTTCGCTGGCCTTCCTCGGCCCGCCCGAAATTGCCGGTGTTAACCTCGGCATCAAGGAGGTCAACGACGCCGGCGGCGTCCTGGGCAAGCCTGTCGAGGTCATCCACCGTGACTCCGGCGACACCAAGACCGACATCGCCACCCAGTCCACCACGGCACTGCTCGGACAGGGCGTCAGCGCCATCGTCGGCGCCGCCTCCTCGGGTGTCTCAAAGACCGTGATCAACCAGATCACCGGTGCAGGCGTCGTCCAGTTCTCCCCGGCCAACACCTCGCCGGACTTCACCGCGTGGGATGACAAGGGCCTCTACTGGCGCACCGCCCCCTCGGACGTGCTCCAGGGCAAGGTCCTCGGCAACTACATGGCCACCTGTGGCGCCCAGACGGTCGGCATGATCGTCCTGAACGACGCCTACGGAACCGGCCTTGCAAAGAACGTCCAGGCCGCTTTCGAGGCAGCCGGCGGCAAGGTTGTTGCCCAGGAGCTCTTCAATGAGGGCGATTCCCAGTTCAGCAGCCAGGTGGACAAGGTTCTGGCCGCCAAGCCGGACGCCATTGCCCTGATCACCTTCGACCAGGCCAAGAGCATCGTTCCGCTGATGACGGGCAAGGGCGTCAAGCCGACCCAGATCTTCATGGTGGACGGCAACATGTCCGACTACAGCAAGGACTTCCAGCCGGGAACCCTCAAGGGCGCCCAGGGCACCATCCCGGGCACCTTCGCCAAGGAGGACTTCAAGAAGCAGCTCCTGGCGATCGACCCGGCGCTGAAGGACTACAGCTACGCGGGTGAGTCCTACGATGCCGTGAACCTGGTCGCACTGGCTGCCGAGGCCGCCAAGAGCACCAAGGGCACTGACATCGCGGCCCAGCTCAAGGCAGTCTCTGAAGGCGGCGAGAAGTGCAACACCTTCCCCACCTGCGTCACCCTGCTCCGCAACGGTAAGGACATCGACTACGACGGCCAGTCCGGCCCCGTGTCGTTCTCCGACGCCGGCGACCCCACGGAAGCCTACATCGGCATCTACGAGTACCAGGATGACAACACCTACAAGCCGGCCAAGGAAGAATTCGGCAAGCTGTAAGCCGCTTCCCACCGACACGCAAAAGACCCCCGTCCAGTCCGGACGGGGGTCTTTTGCGTGCGGGGGAGCGGGGCGGAGCGGCAGGGCGGGCCAAGGCGTCACGCACAGCAGGCTTTCGAGGGGTGCCGGGGCGCCCGACGGCGGGAACCCGCCTCAGCCCGCCGTGTGCCCGCACAAGACTCTGCGCCGCGTGACGCCGTCGTCGTTCTGCCGGGAGCGCAGGAGCCGAGCACGTGGCTGCGGAGGCGCCCGGACGGTACCAACCGGGGCCGAGTCCGGAGCGACCTACGCCGGGCACGCAGAAGGGCCGCCACCGGCTGGTGACGGCCCCTGCGGGGATACTGCCCGAAGCGCTATTCCACAGTGTCTGCGAGCGTTCCCAGGTAGAGCTGGATGACCTTGGGATCCTTCATGAGTTCCCGGCCCGTACCCGTGTACGCGTCCTTGCCCTGGTCCAGCACGTAGCCGCGGTCGCAGATCTGCAGGCAGCGGCGCGCGTTTTGCTCCACCATGATGACTGAGACGCCGGCCCGGTTGATCTCGTGGACCCGGAGGAAGGTCTCATCCTGCTTGACAGGGGAGAGGCCTGCAGAGGGCTCATCGAGCAGCAGCACGGCCGGGTCCATCATGAGGGCCCGTCCCATGGCGACCATCTGGCGTTCGCCGCCGGAGAGCGAGCCGGCCCGCTGGGCGCGCCGCTTGCCGAGCTCCGGGAACAGCTCGGTGACGAAGTCGAACCGTTGGGCGAAGTCCTTGGGCCGCTGGAACATACCCATCTGCAGGTTTTCCTCGATGGTCAGGGCCGCGAACACGTTGTTGTTCTGCGGAACGAAGCCGACACCCTTGCTGACGAGCTTGTTGGCCTTGAGCCCGGTGATGTCCTGCCCGCGGACCACTACCGAGCCGGAGTGGACTTTGACCAGGCCGAACATGGCCTTCAACAGCGTGGATTTGCCGGCGCCGTTGGGGCCGATGATGCCGATCAGCTCACCCTTGCGGGCTTCGATGCTGCAGCCGTTGAGGATATTGACGCCGGGGATGTAGCCGGCCACCAGATCGGTGACCTTCACGACCGAGTCGCCGTCGAAGGCGGGCTGGGCGGCCGCTGCCGCGCTGGTGGCGCTCATTCTGTGTCCTTCTCTGTGCGGTTCGGCTCTTCGGCGCGGTTCGGCTCGCCGGCGCTGCGGCGGCCACGCGTCGTCCCGTTCTTCGCCGCTTCCTCCGCCTCAGTGGCGAGGACGTCGGCGGAGATGATGCCGGCGTTTTCAGTGCCGACAATCGACTCCTCGTCGGCGACCAGTTCCGCGGCCAGTTCCTTGATGCCCTCCGCATCGCCCAGATCCACGTCGTGGTGGGCGCCGAGGTAGGCGTCGATCACGGCGGGGTTCTTCATGACTTCGGCGGGAGGCCCTTCGGCCACGATCTTGCCTTCTGCCATCACGACCACCCAATCGGCGATGTGGCGGACCATGTTCATGTCGTGCTCGACGAACAAGACGGTCATGCCCTCGGCCTTGAGGTTCTTGATGTGGTCCAGCAGAGACTGCGTCAGCGCCGGGTTGACGCCGGCCATCGGCTCGTCGAGCATGACCAGCTTGGGCCGGACCATGAGGGACCGGGCCATTTCCAGCAGCTTCCGCTGCCCGCCGGACAGCGACGCCGCGTAGTCGTCCTTCTTGGCGTCCAGCTTGAACTTCTCCAGCAGCACGTTGGCTTCCTGGGTGATCTTCTTTTCCTGGCCGCCCCAGATGCCCTTGAACAAGGCTTTGGACAGCCGTTCGCCGGACTGGCTGGAGGCGCCGAGGCGCATGTTCTCCAGGACTGTGAGCTTGCCCATGACCTTGGTGAGCTGGAACGTGCGCACCATTCCCATGCGGGCAACCTTGTACGAGGAGACGCCGGCGATGTTGTTGCCCTCGAACTGCCATGTACCCGAGTTCGGGGTGTCGAATCCCGTGAGGAGGTTGAACAACGTGGTCTTGCCGGCGCCGTTGGGGCCGATCAGTGCAGTGATCTTGTGCCGCGGGATCTCGAGGTACTGGACGTCAACGGCGTTGATGCCGCCGAAGCTGCGGGTGACGTTTTCCGCCACCACGATCGGATCACGCTTCTTGCAGCCGGGCGCGATCTCTCCGGCAGCGATCGGACGGGTGTCCGTCATGTAGTCGATGCTCTCTGCGCGCGACTCTTCGCTTGGATTGCTCATGCGAATGCCAGCTCCTTCTTATTGCCGAGAACGCCCTGGGGCCTGAAGATCATCAGCAGCATGAGCGCCACGCCGACCAGGATATAGCGCAGCTGCCCGGCCTGGACCGTGTTCAGCCACGTGATGGTGCCGGACTCGATCAGGCCATAGAGGATGCCCTGGGTGAGCGAGAGCACCACCCAGAAGATCATGGCGCCGACCACCGGGCCGAGCACGGTGCCGAGGCCGCCGAGCAGCAGGCAGGTGTAGAGGAAGAACGTCAGTTCCGTGCCGTAGTTGGCCGGCTGCACCGCGCCGCGGGGAATCGTGAAGATCATGCCTGCCAGGGCACCGAGCGCGCCGCCGATGATCAGGGACTGCATCTTGTAGGCGTAAACGTTCTTGCCGAGCGAGCGGACGGCGTTCTCGTCCTCGCGGATGCCCTTGAGGACCCGGCCCCA
Organism: Arthrobacter sp. P4_F10; assembly: GCF_056401435.1. Taxonomy (NCBI): domain Bacteria; kingdom Bacillati; phylum Actinomycetota; class Actinomycetes; order Micrococcales; family Micrococcaceae; genus Arthrobacter; species Arthrobacter sp. P4_F10. Next base: position 69,989 of record NZ_JBFUJJ010000008.1, on the reverse strand, counting down.
GGGGCTTCGCATCAGCAGCCAGACAATGACGCAGAAGATGGCCACGACTGCCCAGGCGACCACCCGGATGAAGAAGTCGCGGTTGTTCATGCCGATGTAGGTGCCCGGCGGGAAGGGGTTCATGGCGTAGAAATCGCCCTCGAAGGCGGCCAGGCCGTTGGCCGAGCCGGTGATGGCGGTCAGCTGGTTGGTCGTGACGATGTAGCGCACGATTTCGGCCGCCGCGATGGTCACGATGGCCAGGTAGTCCGCCCGGAGCCGCAGCGTCGGGATGCCCAGCAAGAGGGCGAAGATGGCGGAGCAGACGACGGCGATGAGCAGTCCGATGAAGAACGGCACATGGAACGTCAGGGTGGAGATGGCGAAGCCGTAGGCCCCCACTGCCATGAAGCCTGCTTGGCCGAAGTTGAGCAGGCCGGTGTAGCCGAAGTGGACCGCGAGGCCGAGGGTGGCCAGGGCGTAGGCAGCTGTCGTCGGGCTGAAAAGCTCGCCGGCGGCGCTGGAAAAGATGAATCCGAAATCCATGGCTGTCTCCTAACCCACGCGCTCGCGGCGGCCCAGAATGCCCTGAGGCCTGAACAAGAGGACAACAATCATGATGAACAACGCTCCCACGTATTTGAGGTCGGCTGCGAGACCGAACACGGTGGTCAGCTCAACGAAGATGCCGACGATGATGGAACCGACCAGGGCGCCCCAGACCGTGCCGAGGCCGCCGAGGGTGACGCTGGCGAAGATGAGCAGCAGGATCTGGGAGCCCATGTCGAAGGTGACGCCGGGCCGGTAGTAGGCCCAGAGGATGCCGCCGAGGGCGGCGAGCATGCCGCCGACCACCCAGACGATCCGGATGACGGAGTCGACGTCGATGCCGGAGGCTGCGGCCAGCGCCGGGTTGTCGGCCACCGCGCGGGTGGCCTTGCCGAGGCGGGTCTTGAGCAGGACGACGCCGAGGGCGGCGATCACGACGGCGCTGACGAGGAGGGACAAGAGGTTGTTGGGGGAGATGGAGATCGGGCCGATCAGGATTTCCACGCTCTGGGCGAACGGCAGTTGCTGGGTGGCGCCGCCGAAATAGAACTGGATGATGTAGCGCACGGACAGGGCGAGGCCGATGCTGACGATCATCATCGGAACAAGCCCGGTTCCGCGGCGCCGCAGCGGCTTCCACAGGCCCGCGTCCTGGACGTAGCCGAACAATCCGCCGCCGACGACGGCCAGGACGACGGCCAGCCAGAACGGCAGGTGCATCTGGTTGAAGGCGAACACCAGTACCGCGCCGAGGGTGACCATTTCTCCGTGGGCGAAGTTCGTCAGGCCGGTGGTGCCGAAGATCAGGGACAGGCCCACGGACGCGAGGGCGAGCAACAGGCCGAAGCTCAGCCCTGCCACCAGCCGGTTGAGCAGGTTTTGCATGAAGTTCTGCTGCTCCACGACAATGCCCTTGCCAAAGGTGAAGATTACCGAGAGGTTTGAGGTCTGGCTGAAGGTGACGTTGCGGGGGTTCTCCTGGCCCTCGGCCAGCTTGATGCCCTCCGGCAGCGTGGACTCGTCGAGTTTGACCTCATAGGTCCCCTGGGTGGGGACGCCAATGGTCCAGGCTCCGTTGGGTCCCGATTTCGTGGTTCCCGTGAAATCGCCGCTCGTGGCGGTGATGGTTACCCCGGGGATCGGTGCGCGGTCGTCGCCGCGCAAGAAGCCGCTGATGCTGTTGGTGAACTGGGTGGCCGACGGGGATGGTGTCGGCGAAGGGGTCGTGGCGCTGGACGCCGGGGCCACGATGAGCAGTAGCGCAGCCATGGCTGCAAATACTGCCCCCACAGCCCTCAGTAGTCTGCCGCGCCGTCTCTGCGACAGGCCGCTCGTTGTGCTTCTCAAATTGAAAACCTCCACATGGGGGTGCTGTGGGTTGCGCCTTTGCAACCGTTGCGAACGGTCAGGGGACGAGCGTCTCGCAATACGATCCATTGTTGTGATGTCCGTCACCCTGTGTGGCCTATGCTACAGCCCGGGCGAGGCAAAGAATGCCGCTGCGAGCAGGCAGAACGTCGCGATCGGGTAACAACCGTGTAGTCGCGGGAGTACCTCGCTGTAGCCCCGCTAAAGAAAACTTTTGTTGATTCCGAGTATGCCTAAACAGTGGCCGGTCCGGTCCCCGGTTTGCCCGGCCAACCCGGTGCCGGTACTGCCCGCCGGGCACATCCGCTCCGGCGTGCCGAACCAGCAAATCCAAGCTTTTTCCAAGTCCTCCGGCGTTATCGTGCGAAGAGCGCCTGAACCGATCTTGGAGGGCCGACTGATGAACCGGGTGGTGAAGCTGTGCCTCGCAGGTTCGCTTGTGCTGGCGATCCTGGGCCTTCCGGCGCTCAGCCTCGGCCCCGAGCCCGCCGGGGCGCAGGCCTGCGTGCCCTCGACAGATGCACTCACCGACCCCTATCCGGGGATCATGGCGGCGGCCTCCACCTTTGAAGCTGGCACCTTGGACGGATTCGGCGTCTCCACGGCCGGGACGGGAAATGCCTCGGTGTCCACCGGGCTGTCGCACTCCGGTAACTGTGCCGCCCGCCTGCACACCACCGCCGGGTCCGGCTCCATCGCGAGGCTGACCGTGGGCCTGACCCCCGGAAACACCGAGGCGTATGCGGACGGATGGTTCAATATCGCCGCTGAGGGAATGAGAGGGAACAATGTTCCCTACTTCCGGTTCTTTTCCGGCGGCGTCCGGGTCCTGGACGTTTTCCGGCAGAACATCTCCCATGAGCTGGTGCTCCGCACCTCGTCACCCGCGGGGTTCGCCTACACGACTTTGCGGCGGGACGTCCCCACTGACTCCTGGCACCGGCTGGTCATGCACGTGGTCCCCAACGGTCCCGGGACCACCGTCCAAATCTGGTGGGACGGGCGTTCCGTCTACGCGGGCACAGTCAGCATTTCCGCGACGACACTCGACACGGTCCAGCTTGGCTCCGAACACGATCAGCAAATGGCCGACATCTACATCGACGACGTCATTGTCAACAGCGGCACGGGAACGCCGGTGCCGGTTCCCGGCCCGCTCCCGGAGCCGAAGGGGGATCCGTCGAAGCGGCTCGACGATTTCCGCGACGACGGACAATCCGCCGTGCTGGCAGCCGGCACCGGTGCGCGGCGCACCGGGCGCCCGGCACGCCCAAAACGGCCGGCGTCCATGCGGGCTTCCTGGGCTGAATATCCCGCTGGTTTAGGTCACGGTTCGGTTGCGGCGGCTCCCTGAGGGAACTATCCCTCCCCGCCGGCCGTGGGAATTGGTAGCGTGACTATATAAAACTCCCTTTCGTATAGTCCGCATCGCACCGGAACATCATCCACCCCCTTATCTTGGAGGACACCCGCAATGGCATCTGGCGGAAACCCGATCTTCAGCGGAAAGAATTTCCGCGAAGCCACCCAGGCACCGCCTGCCCCGCAGGCCCCGTATGGCCAGAACCCCTACGGCCAAAACCCCTACGGTCAGGCCCCCTACGGCCAGAACCCCTACGGTCAGGCCCCGGGCCAGGGCGGGTGGAATTCTGCGCAGCAGGGCATGACCCAGGAACAGCTCCAGGACCTGTACAACCGCCCGGCGGCCGGCCCGGCTGACATCGGCAAGATGACGTACGACGACGTCATCATGAAGACCRCCGGGTGCCTCGGCATCCTGGTGGTCGGCGCCGCAGTGGCGCTCGCCGTCCCGCAGGGCACCGGATCCATGCTGATGATCCTCGGAGCCCTCGGCGGCTTCGCGCTCGCGATGGTCAACACCTTCAAGAAGCAGCCGTCCCCCGGGCTGATCCTGGCCTACGCCCTGCTTGAAGGATTCTTCCTCGGCGGCCTGACCCGCATCCTTGACAACCTGTTCCCGGGCGTCGGCATCCAGGCCGTCGTCGGGACGCTTTCCGTCTTCGCCGTGACGCTGGTGCTGTTCAAGAGCGGCAAGGTCCGGGCGACGCCCAAGCTCATGCGGTTCTTCATGATTGCCCTGATCGGCTATGCGGTGTTCGCGCTGGTCAACATGTTCATGATGATGACCGGGGCCGTGACCACGCCGTTTGGCCTGAGCACCAGCATGGAGATCATGGGCATCCCGCTCGGCGTCTTCATCGGCGTCCTGGCGATCGGCCTGGCCGCCTTCTCCCTGATCATGGACTTCACGTCCATCGAGGCGGCCATCAGCGCCGGAGCCCCGCAGCGCTTCTCCTGGACCRCCGCCTTCGGCCTCACGGTCACGCTGGTCTGGCTCTACGTCGAGATCATCCGACTGCTGGCCATCCTCCGCGGTGACGAGTAACCGCCGTCGTCCCTGAACACCGTTTCCTAACGAGGAGCCCCGCCTAACGGCGGGGCTCCTCGCGTTTGCGGCAGCCAGCTGCAATGCGTCAACTGCAATGCGTCAGTTGCCCACCGTCAGCTGAGCCGCTCCAGCACAACCGCCATGCCCTGGCCGCCGCCGACGCACAGCGTGGCCAGGCCGAGGGAGGCGTCGCGGGTGCGGAGTCCGTTGAGCAGCGTGGTGGTCAGGCGGGCTCCGGTCATCCCGAAGGGGTGGCCGAGGGCGATGGCGCCGCCGTGGACGTTGAGCTTCTCCGGATCGATGGCGAGCTCCCGCGCGCTGGCCACCACCTGGACCGCGAACGCTTCGTTGAGCTCCACGAGGTCGATCTCGCGGATGGTCAGCCCGGCGATTGTCAGCGCCCGGCGGGTCGCTTCCACCGGGCCCATGCCCATCAGCTCCGGGGACAGGGCGCTGACACCGGTGGAGACGATCCGGGCCAGCGGCTCGAGGCGCAGCTCGCGGGCGCGCACGTCACTCATGACCACGACGGCGGCGGCCCCGTCATTGAGCGGACACGCGTTCCCGGCCGTCACGGTGCCGCCGCTGCGGAAGACCGGCTGCAGCGCACCCACGGCCTCCGCGGTGACGCCGGGACGCGGCGAATCGTCGCGGTCGATCACCGTGCCGTCAGCGCGGGTGTAGGGGGTGATTTCTCGGGCGTAGAACCCGGAGGCGATGGCCGCCTCGGCCCGGTTCTGGCTGAGCACCGCCCAGGCGTCCTGCTCCTGGCGGGTGATGCCGTAGCTTGTGGCGACGTTCTCCGCCGTCTGGCCCATGGCGATGTACACGTCCGGCATCCGGCCGCCCAGGCGCGGGTCGGTCCACGGTGTGTTGGAGCCCGCGCGGGCCTCGGTGCGTTTGCGGGCCGCCTCGAATCGCGGGTTGTGCGTGCTCGCGTCGGTCTCGCCGGCACCGGCCCATTCCCGGTAGCGGGACACCGCCTCCACGCCGGCGGCCACGAACGCCTGGCCTTCGCCGGCTTTGACGGCGTGGAATGCCATCCGGAGCGTCTGCAGGCTGGAGGCACAAAAACGGTTGATGGTGGCGGCCGGAACGTTGTCCAGCCCGGCCAGGATGCTGACCACCCGGGCCATGTTGGAGCCGGCCTCGCCGCTCGGCTCGGCGCACCCCAGATAGATGTCGTCCAGGCCACGGCCCGGCCCGGCGGCGGCATCGAACGCCGGAATCCCGGCGAGGGCCGCCGTGACCATGGCGGCGGCGAGATCGTCAGGCCGCTCGTCCTTCAGGGACCCCTTGAACGCGCGCCCGATCGGGCTTCGGGCAGTGGAAACGATGACGGCTTCTGGCATGCGCCCAGACTACGCCCCGCCTATGCCACGCGCATGGCCCCGGCCGCAGGACTGACGCTGAAGACCTCCGGCGCCGCGTACCCGGCCCGGGCGAAGGCCCGTTCGACGGCGGCACGCACCTGCTGCTCCGATCCCGCCGGGGTCAGTGCGATCGCGGAACCGCCGAAGCCGCCGCCAGTCATGCGGGCCCCGATCGCGCCGGCGGACCGCGCCGTGTCCACGGCAAGGTCCAGCTCGGCGCAGGAGATCTCGAAGTCATCGCGCATCGAGGCATGGGACGCGTCCAGCAGGGGGCCAATGGCAGCCGGGCCCATGGTGTCCAGCAGCTCCACCGTCTGCAGGACGCGGTCGTTTTCGGTGACCACATGCCGGAGGCGGCGGAACGTCTCCGGGTCCAGGAGCCCGCTGGCCTCCTCGAGGTCCTCGAACCCGACGTCGCGCAGCGCCGGCACGCCCAGGACCTCGGCGGCGAGTTCGCACGATTCCCGCCGGGCCGCGTACCCGCCGTCGGCGTGGGAATGGGAAACCCGGGTGTCGATGACCAGCAGCACCAGCCCCGCGGCGTCGGCGTCGAACGGCACCAGCCGGACACTCTGGTCCCGGCAGTCGAGGAAGACGGCGTGGCCGGCCGTGGCCCGCAGCGAGGCGGACTGGTCCATGATGCCGGTGGGCGCGCCGACGAAGTCGTTTTCCGCCCGCTGGGTGGCCAGGACCATGTCCTGCGCGGAGAGGCCCGCGGCCATGAGCTCATTCAGCGCCGAAATCACGGCGCATTCAATGGCGTGGGAGGAGGACAGGCCGGCGCCGCGGGGGACATCGGAATCCAGGAGCAGGTCCACGCCGGGAACCGGCAGGCCCTGCTGCTGCAGGGCCCAGATGACCCCCAGCGGGTACTTTGTCCAGCCCCTGGCGCTGGCGCGGGCCAGCGAACCGGTGTCCGCGGTGGTCAGCCCCTGGTTCCCAAACGTGGAGAGCAACCGCACTGTGGAATCCGGCCGGACCCTGACGGCCACCCGGGCCGCCCGGTCGATGGCAAACGGCAGGACGAAGCCCTCGTTGTAATCGGTGTGCTCGCCGATGAGGTTGACCCGTCCCGGTGCCCGCCACACGCCGTCGGGCCGGGCACCGAAGACCGCCTCAAACCGGGCGGCGAGCCCGCTGCTGTCCAGGGGAGGATTCATGGCCTGGCGCCTGCGCTGCTGGAAGTCATGGAACCAAGGTATACGGGTTGCCGGGCGGGTCTGTACGGTGGTCATCATGGATCTCTCAGCGACCCCCTTGGCCTCCGGCCCCGATGAAACCATGCGGCGGTACGCCACCGGGCGGCAATACGAGCTCCGGCGCGGCGACGCCCTGGCCGTCGTCACCGAACTCGCCGCCGGCCTGCGGCTCTACAGCCGCGGAGGCACTGCCCTGACGGAGAGCTATGGCGATGCCGACATTCCGCCCGGCGCCACCGGAATCACCCTGGCACCGTGGGCCAACCGGGTGGAAGACGGTGTCTGGTACCTCAACGGCAAGAAGCTGCAGCTGGACATCACCGAGGCCTCCCGCAACAACGCCAGCCACGGGTTGCTGCGGAACTCCTCCTACGACCTCGTGGACGAGGACGAGTTCTCCGTCACCCTGGAAGCGGCGGTCTTCCCGCAGCACGGCTACCCGTTCCTGCTCAGGCACCGGGTCCGCTACGAACTGGCGGAGGACCTGGGGCTGGTAGTGCGCCAAACCCTTATCAACGACTCCCAGGACGCAGCGCCGTTCGTGCTTGGCGCGCACCCGTACCTGCGGCTGGGCGACGTGCCCAGCGAGGACCTCACCGTGAGCGTGGACGCCCGGACCCGGCTGGTCGCCGATGACCGCCTCATCCCGCGCAGCACCGAGCCGGTCAGCGGCGACTTCGATCTGCGCGGCGGCCGGCCGGTGCGGACCCTGGACCTCGATTCGGCCTATACGGACCTGGACTTCGACGGCGGCATCGCCCGGCACACGCTGAGCTCACCGGACGGGCGGACCGTAAGCCTATGGCAGGACGCCAGCTGCGGTTACGTCCACGTCTTCGTAACGACCGAATTTCCGGGCCGGTCGAAGGCGGTCGCGATCGAGCCGATGACCGGGCCCGCCAACGCGTTCAACAGCGGCGCGGGCCTGCGCTGGCTCGCGCCGGGGGAGCAGTTCTCCATAACCTGGGGCATCTCGGCCTCGCTGACGGCAGGGGCTGACCCCAGGGGCTGACCGGGCGGCCGGGGAACCGGCCCCGCGGCCCGGCCCCACCAGCCGGTTGCTGGTTGCTGGTTGCTGGTTTCCTATTAACCGGCCGCTGCGGAATCATGGGGCTATGACGCCAGCTGAGGACGCCGTACCCGCCACAAGCCCTTCCCCTTCCGCGGCCGGAACGGGGGCGCGTGCCGGGGCCCGGCCCCGGACCGACCGCGAGATCGACCAGGACATTCCCTACGGTGTGCGGATCGCCGCCGCCTGGGCGTGGCGCGCCGGGCTGATCCTGCTGCTGGTCGGGGGCCTGGTCTGGATGCTGAGCCACGTCAGCTTCCTCATCATCCCCGTCATGGTGGCCGCCCTCCTGTCAGGGCTCCTCAGCCCCGCAGTGCGCTGGATGGCCAAACGCAGCGTGCCCAAGGGGCTCGCCGTCGCCATCACGGTGCTCGGCTTCATCGGCATCATCGTCGGTGCCCTGACCCTGGTGGGGCGCCAACTCATGCAGGGCTTCGGCGAGCTGTGGTCCCAGGCGCTCACGGGCGTGCAGCAGGTCCAGACCTGGCTGTCCGAGGGCCCGCTCCACCTGACGGCCGCACAGATCGACAAGTACATCGAGGACGCCACCGCCGCGCTGCAGAACAACAGCAGCAGCATCCTCAGCGGGGCCCTGACGTTCGGGAGTACGGCCGGGCACTTCGCCGCCGGCCTGGTCCTGGCGCTGTTCATCCTGATCTTCTTCCTGCTCGAAGGCGACAGGATCTGGGCCTTCCTCGTCAGCCTCATGCCCCGGAAGGCGCGCCGCGCCACGGACGGTGCGGGCCGCCGCGGCTGGACTTCCATGGTCAGTTACGCCCGCATCCAAATGTTCGTCGCGTTCGTGGACGCCGTGGGAATCGGCGTCGGCGCCGCCATCATTGGCGTGCCGCTCGCGCTGCCGCTGAGCGTGCTGGTCTTCCTCGGTTCCTTCATACCGGTGGTCGGTGCGCTGGTCACGGGCGCCATCGCCGTCTTGCTGGCACTGGTCGCCAACGGGCCCGTCAACGCCCTGATCATGCTGGCGATCGTGCTCGGCGTCCAGCAGCTCGAAAGCCACATCCTGCAGCCGCTCGTCATGGGCAAGGCCGTCTCCCTCCACCCCGTGGCCGTGATCCTGTCCGTCGCGGCGGGCTCCTACCTCGCCGGGATCCCCGGCGCACTGTTCTCCGTTCCGATCCTCGCCGTAGCAAACTCGTCGATTCGCTACATCGCGGGCAGAACGTGGGAACATGATGAAGTGCTGGCAACCGCGGGACCAGAGGGCAGCCCTGCCCTCGAACCCGGCGCAGACGCCACCTTCACAGACGTCCACCTGCCGGGCGGAACCCCCGGCCGCGAGGGCGCCGCACCCAACAGCGGTGCTCCAGGCAGCGATGCCGGACGGGGCACCAGCGCCTGATCCGAAGAAGGAGAACAGTTCGTGAATACCCTTGAGAGCCTGCCCGTCACGCTGGACGCTGTCCTGGAGGCGCAGAAGCTGCTCGACGGGATTATTACGCGGACGCCCGTGGAATCATCGCGGGCCCTCGGCAGCACGGTGGGCGGCGAGGTCTTCCTCAAATGCGAAAACCTGCAGCGCGCCGGCTCCTTCAAGGTCCGCGGCGCCTATGTGCGGATGGCCAAGCTCTCCGACGCCGAAAAGAAGCGCGGCGTCGTGGCGGCCTCCGCCGGAAACCACGCCCAAGGCGTGGCTGTCGCAGCCAAGAGCCTCGGCATCAAGGCCCGGATCTACATGCCGCTCGGCGTCGCACTGCCCAAGCTTGCCGCCACCCGTAGCCACGGCGCCGAGGTGGTGCTGCACGGCCACAACGTGGACGAGGCGCTGGCCGAAGCCAAGCGCTACGCCGACGAAAGCGGCGCCGTCTTTGTCCACCCGTTCGACGACGTCGACGTCGTCGCCGGCCAGGGGACGGTGGGGCTGGAAATCCTCGAACAGGTCCCCGACGTCGATACCATCCTCATGGGCGTCGGCGGCGGCGGCCTCCTCGCAGGCGTTGCCGTTGCCGTGAAGGCACGCGCCAAGGAACTTGGCCGTGACATCCGCATCATCGGCGTCCAGGCCGAGAACGCCGCCGCCTACCCGCCCTCGCTCGCCGCCGACGCCCTCGTCCCGCTCAAGAAGGTCTCCACCATGGCGGACGGCATCGCCGTGGGCCGGCCGGGCCAGCTGCCGTTCAGCATCATCCGCGAGCTCGTCGACGACGTCGTCACGGTCAGCGAAGACGCCCTGGCCAGGGCACTGATCTTCCTGCTGGAACGCGCCAAGATGGTGGTGGAACCCGCCGGGGCCGTCGGCGTCGCGGCGCTCATGGAAGGCAAGATCGAAAACCCCGGAACCGTTGCGGTGGTTCTCTCAGGCGGCAACATCGACCCCATGCTGATGCTCAAGGTCATCCAGCGCGGCCTCTCCGCCGCCGGCCGGTACATGACCGTGCGGATGATGCTGGACGACCGTCCGGGCTCGCTGGCCACAATCGCCCGCATCATCGCCGAAAACGACGCCAACGTCACGGGCCTGGACCACACACGGGTGGGCGGCTCCATCAGCATGGGCGACGTCTCCATCACCGTCAACCTGGAAACCAAGGGCCACGAGCACTGCAGCCAGGTCCTTGCGGCGCTGCGCGCCGAGGGTTTCCAGCCGATCGTGGTGCACTAGGGGCCATGGTGACAGACGGGTCCCCGGGACGGCCGCCGGGAGTGGGGGACAATGCCGCGGCACGGGCCCGCCGGGGTCTGCTGGTGGTCGGTTCCTTCGTGGTGCTGCTCTACCTGATCGAGATCGTCAACACCGCGCTGTTCCACTCCCTGAACCGCACGTTCGGGCTGCGGCCGCGCAGCCTGGACGGGTTCCTGGACATCCTGACGTTTCCGCTGCTGCACTCCAGCCTTGCCCACCTGATGTCCAACACGCTCCCGCTGATTATCTTCGGGTTCCTCGTGTTCCTCTCCGGGCGGCGGGTGTTCATCACCGCCCTGGCCGCCAGCTGGCTGGCGTCCGGGCTCGCGGTGTGGCTCATCGGCGGCGCCAGCATCACGGTCGGTGCCTCCGGCCTGGTGTTCGGACTCTTCGCGTTCCTCCTGGTCCGCGGCTTCATCAACCGGAACTGGTGGCAGATCGTGCTGTCCGTGGTGCTGTTCATGGCCTACGGCGGCATCCTGTTCGGCGTCCTGCCCACCGTGGCCAGTTTTATCTCGTGGCAGGCCCACCTGGGCGGCGCGATCGGCGGCGTCGCGGCCGCACTGCTGCTGAGCACCCGGCGCCCGGGGGCGCTGCCCGCCGGACGCTGACAACCCGGGGGAGACCCTGCACCCTCGCGCCAGGCTGTCGCGCCAGGCTGACCCGCCAAAACAGGCGGAAAACACGACGCCGGCCGCCCCGCGAAGGGGAGACCGGCGTCGCTGTTTCGTGAAAGTGTTCCGTCACGGACGGAACGTGTTGCGGTGTCAGCCGGCGTACGGCTTGGCGGACATGATCTCCACCGTGATGTCCTTGCCGTTCGGGGCGGTGTAGCTGAGCTTGTCGCCCTCCTTGTGGCCGACGATGGCCGCGCCGAGGGGGGACTTCTCGCTGAAGACATCCAGGTCCGAGTCGCCGGCGATCTCGCGGGAGCCGAGGAGGAAGGTTTCCTCGTCGCCTGCGATCTTGGCCACGACGATCATGCCGGGCTCGACGATGCCGTCGTCGGCCGGTGCCTCGCCGACGTGGGCGTCCCGGAGAAGGGCCGTGAGCTGGCGGATGCGGGCCTCGATCTTGYCCTGCTCCTCTTTGGCAGCGTGGTAGCCGCCGTTCTCCTTGAGGTCGCCCTCCTGGCGCGCAGCTTCGATCTTCTGGACGATTTCTGCCCGGCCGGGGCCGGAAAGGTTGTCCAGCTCTGCCTTCAGGCGGTCAAAAGCTTCCTGGGTAAGCCAAGCCGCAGTTGCGCTGTTGGTGGTAGACACGGACTTCTCCTTTGGGTGGTCATACAAGCAAAGACCCCGCCACGGTGGCCACTTTTATGACGCAGTAACCAGCTCAGCGGGGGAAAGGTATTGATCCATTGTAGTCAATGCTGTGGATAAACCAAAGAGCACAGCGGCGTGGGTCACACCGTGTTACAGGCCGCTTCAGCCGGCTTCAGTCTACGTGCGGCCGGCGCTTGCCGCGGTCTACTTCCCGGCGTCGGGAATCCAGCAGCTGTCCACGACACCGGAGACCGCCTGGGATTCCGTGCGCAATTGGGTGCGGTGGGCGGTGGTGCGACCGCCGTCGGTGCCGACGTCCGCCGCGTTCGGCCCGATGTCCACGACCTTCCAGCCGACGATCGCGAACTTGGAGTCCATGGCCTTGACGGCGCATTTCGCATCCGCAGCGGGGTCCTTGGTGACCTGGAAGTCGATTTCCGTCAGCGTGGCGTCGGGGGTGCTGTAGCCGACATCCTTGAAGCTGACACTATCGGTGGCGGCCGAGGTCGATACCCAGGCCAGGAAGGCGACGCCCACGGCAAGGGCGGCGATCAGGATGTTGCGTTTGGCCTTGCGGGTCAGCGCGCGCTTTTGGCCGCCGTATCGATTGGCTAGGCTGGTAGGTGCCGGCGCGGCAGGCTGATCCTCGGAAGTCACCAGTCCAGTTTAGTGTGGATCGGACCGGGATTTTTCCGTGGCGGCTGGCCGCACAGATCAAGCCGCACTCCAACAGAGCAGAACAGCAGAAAGAGGAGCCGTCCCACGATGACAGCATCCCCCAGCCCGTCAGCACCGCTTCGCCTGCTGGCGGTCCATGCTCATCCCGACGACGAATCCAGCAAGGGTGCCGCCACGATGGCGATGTACGCCGCCGCCGGTGTGGACGTCATGGTGGCCACATGCACCGACGGCTCCCGCGGCGACATCCAGAACCCCGCGATGGAGGGACAGCCGCACCCCAAACGCGACATGGCCGGGGCGCGCCGGCTCGAGATGGACGCCGCCGCGGAGGTCCTCGGCATCCGGCAGCGCTGGCTCGGATTCGTCGATTCCGGGCTGCCGGAGGGCGACCCCCTGCCGGCCCTGCCGCCCGGGTGCTTCGCCCTGCAGCCGCTGGAGCGGGCGACCGCGCCGCTGATCCGGCTGGTCCGGGACTTCAAGCCGCACGTGATCCTCAGCTACGACGAGAACGGCGGCTACCCGCACCCGGACCACATCATGGCGCACCGGGTGGCCGTCGAGGCCTTCGCCGCCGCCGGTGATCCGGCCCGGTACCCGGGCATCGGGGAACCCTGGGAGCCCAGCAAGCTCTACTATGATCGTGCCTTCAGCCCGGACCGCTTCCGCGCCCTCCACTCTGCGCTGGAAGAGGCCGGCCTGCAGTCGCCGTATGCGGAGCGGCTGGCCGCCTGGCTGGAAGCGGACGCGGAAGGGCACACCCCGCCGCCGCCGACGCACCCCACCACCACCCAGATCGAGTGCGGGGACTTCTTCGAAGCCCGCGACGACGCGCTCCGCTCCCACCGCACCCAGGTGGACCCGGAAGGATTCTTCTTCGCGGTCTCCGCGGCCATGCAGCGCAAGGCCTGGCCGTGGGAGGACTACTCCCTGATCGAGTCCAGGATCCCGGCGGAACTGACAGAAACGGACCTCTTCGCCGGGCTAAGATAGAGACGAAAGGGCTCTTCTATCCCGCGTAGAAAAGACGCGGTAGAAAAGGCGCCGTAGAAAAGACACCAGTTTCCACAGAAGGTTTTCACCGTGCACTCCTTGCTCATCGCTCTGGCAACAACCCCGGCGCCGACCCCAACGCCGTCGCTGCGCCCGGGCCTGTCCGAGGACCAGGTCACCCCGGGTCTGCTGGGCTTCCTGCTGACCGCCTTCATCGTGGTGTTGACCGCGCTGCTGATCGTTGACATGGTGCGGCGTATCCGCCGGGTCCGCTACCGTGCCCAGGTGGAGGCCGAGCGGGCGGCCGCCGAGGAAGCATCCGGGGAAGCAGGGGCCCCGGGCGGCGTGTTCCCTGCCGACGGCGCCGCCTTCCGCGCTGACGGCACGGCGTTGCCCGCCGACGGCGGGGTTTCCCGGCCGGAAGTCAACGGCGATGCGGGACCCGGAAACCGCTGACGGCGGTTCCCCCAACCCGCTGTCCGGGGCCTCGAATGCCCTGGCGGCGGAACCCTCTGCGTACCTGCGCCAGCACGCTGGCAACCCAGTGCACTGGCAGCCGTTCGGTGACGCGGCCTTCGCCGCAGCGACCGCCCGGGACGTGCCGGTGTTCCTCTCAATCGGCTACGCGGCCTGCCACTGGTGCCACGTCATGGCGCATGAATCCTTCGAGGACCAAGGCACCGCCGACTACCTGAACGCCCACTTCGTCTCCATCAAGGTGGACCGCGAGGAGCGCCCCGACGTCGACGCCGTCTACATGGCCGCCACGCAGGCGATCAGCGGCGAGGGCGGCTGGCCGATGTCCGTTTTCCTCCTGCCCGATGGCCGGGCCTTCCATGCCGGGACCTACTTCCCGCCCCGGCCCATGCCGGGCCGTCCGTCCTTCCGGCAGGTCCTTGAGGCCGTGAGCGAGGCCTGGACGGAACGCCGCGGCGCCGTCGAGGCCAACGCAGCCACCCTGGCGCGCGGCATCGCCGCGTCCCAACCGGCCGCCGCCCTGCGCCTTGACGGGCCGCCCGAGCCCCTGGACGCCGCGCTCCTGGGCGTTGCCGTTGCCTCCCTGTCCGGCTCCGAGGACGAGGCCTATGGCGGTTTTGGCGGGGCGCCGAAGTTCCCGCCCGCGGCCGTGCTCGAATTCCTGATCCGGCACGCCGCGGTGCCCTCGACAGCCGCGGCCCCGGACACCGCCGCCGCGGCCCGTGACATGGCCGGGCGGACCCTTGCGGCCATGTCCCGCTCGGCGTTGTTCGACCAGCTCGACGGCGGCTTCGCCCGCTATTCGGTGACCCGCGACTGGTCCGTTCCACATTTCGAGAAGATGCTCTACGACAACGCCCAGTTGCTGCGCGTCTATGCCCACTGGGTCCGGCTGGGCGGCACGCCCGAGTACCCGGCGGCCGAGGCCGCAAGGATCGCCGGGCACACCGCCGACTGGCTCCTGGCCCGCCTCGGGCTGACGCCTGATCCTGCAACAGGCCCCGCGACGGGCCCTGCAACGGACCCGGACGCGGGGGTCGTGGCCCTGGCGTCGTCCCTGGACGCCGATACGGTCGTCGACGGCGTGCACGCCGAGGGGGYCAGCTACCTGTGGACCCCCGAGGAGCTCAAGGCGCTCCTGGGACCGGCCGACGGCGCCGCCGTGGCGGCCCTCATGAACGTCCGCACGCCCGGAAGCGTGAGCGCCGACGGTTCGCCGCTGCATCCGGGCCGGGCGGTAACCGGCGGGGACGCCGCGCTATGGCAGCGGGCGGGGCCGCTGCTGGCGCAGGCGCGCAACGGACGGCCCCAGCCCGGCCGGGATGACAAGGTGGTGGCCGGCTGGAACGGGCTCGCCGTCGCGGCCCTCGCCGACGCCGGTGCCGTCCTGGCCCGTCCTGAGCTTGTGGACGCCGCGGAACGGATCGCGGACTACCTTGAACGCGTGCACTGGCGGCCGGCGGACGGCCCCGGCAGGCTCATGCGCGTTTCCCACGACGGGGCGGCGCGCGGAATCGGCGGCTTGCTGGAGGACTACGCCTTCTGCGCCGAGGGGCTGTTCGCGCTCTATGGGGTTACCGGGCACACCCGCTGGTATGAGCTGGCCGAGGCCATCCTGGAGGCTGCCTGCGGGCGGTTCGCAGCCGACGGCAGCCTGAGGGACGCGGCCGGGGAGTCGGTGCAGGTCACGGCCGCCCAGGGCGGCCGGGACGGTCTGGAGCTGTTCGACAGTGCCACCCCCAGCGGCGCCGCCGCACTGGCCGGTGCCCTGCTGACCCACTCGGCCCTGTCCGGCTCTTCCGAACACCGCACCCTGGCGGCCAACATCCTCGCCCTGCTGCTGCCTCCGCTCGCGGTCCGGGCGCCCCGCGCTGCCGGCTGGCTGCTCGCGACCGCCCAGGCCGCCCTCGCCGGTCCGGTCGAGGCCGCCGTCGCCGGGCCGGACATCCCGGATCGGGCCGCGCTGCACCGGGAGCTGCTGCTCTCGGCCAGCCCCGGGCTGGTGATCGCGGTCCAGGACGACGGCGCCGCCCGGCCAGTGCCGCTGCTGCGGGGCCGCGGCGCGGGTCCGGACGGTGGCCCACAGGTGTTCCTGTGCCGTGGCATGGTCTGTGACCTACCGACGGGTTCGGTCGAAGAGATGCGCGAGCGGCTGGCTAGGATGTCCTCATGACTGGTCCGGACGGTTTTGAGCTGGTGGTGTTCGATTGCGACGGGGTGCTGGTTGATTCCGAGGTGATCGCCATCCGGGTGGACCAGCGCGTGCTGGCAGATCTTGGCTGGGACCTGGAACTCGAGGAAATCGTGGAACGGTTCGTCGGAAAGTCCGAGGCGCACTTTGTCGCCGCGGTTGAACAACAGCTCGGTGTCCGGCTGGCCGACGGCTGGGACCAGGACTACGGGCGCTGGTACCAGGAGGCGTTTGAGCGCGACCTCGAAGCGGTCGACGGCATCGAGGAGGCACTGGACCGGCTGTCCCTGCCGCATTGTGTGGCCTCCAGCGGCAGCCACGACAAGATGCACCGGACCCTTGGCAAGACCGGGCTGCTGCCCCGCTTCCAGGGCCGCATTTACAGCGCCACGGAGGTCGCCAACGGCAAACCGGCCCCGGACCTGTTCCTCCACGCCGCCGCAAGCCTCAACACCGCGCCCGGACGCTGCGCCGTCGTCGAGGACAGTGCCTACGGCGTCCAGGCCGCCCGGGCGGCCGGAATGCACGTTTTCGCGTACGCCGGGGGTGTCACGCCGGCCGCGCGCCTGGCCGGTCCCGGGACCACCGTCTTTTCAGACATGCGGCGTCTCCCCGAGCTCATCGCGGCAGGGCGGCACGGCTGAGCCGGCCCTCGACGCTGAAATTCCCCACCTTTGAAGTCGGCGCCCGGCGTGTCGGGCCGAACCGCCGGTGAGCCGCGGCGTCCCTGCCTCAAAGGTGGGGAGAATCCGCGGGGTGCCGAGAGCCAGTGGCAGTCCTGAGCCCAAGGCCCGGCGGAGTCAGCCCAGGACCGCGATGGCAATGGCGATGTAGTGCGCGGCGAAGGCAAAGACCGTCAGGGCATGGAAGAGTTCGTGGAAGCCGAAGTGCTCGTAACTGAAGTTTGGTTTCTTCAGCGCATAGAAGACAGCCCCGGTGATGTACAGGACGCCGCCGACGCAGATCAGCACCGCCGAGGCAACATTGGCGGCGAAGAAGTCCGGAAGATAGAACAGCGACCCGCAGCCCAGCGCGATGTAGATCGGCACGTAGAGCCACCGCGGGGCGTCGGTCCACAGCAGGCGGAACAGCACGCCGAGGATGGCACCGGACCAGATGACCCACAACAGCACTTCGGCCTTCTGCCGGTCCAGCAGGGCCCAGGCGAGCGGCGTGTAGCTTCCGGCGATCACCAGCATGATGTTCGTGTGGTCCAGCCGCTTCAGGACGATCTTCACGCGCGGTGACCAGTTCCCGCGGTGATAGACGGCGCTGACGCCGAACAGCAGGACCCCGGTGACGGCATAGACGGCGCAGGCGACCTTCAGGTCCGGCGGCGCCAGGATCACCAGCACCAGCCCGGCGGCCAGCGCCAGCGGAGCGGTCACGGTGTGGATCCAGCCTCGCCATTTGGGCTTGATCATCAGCAGTTCGGCAAGTCTCACCGCGGCGTCGTCCACCGGGGTTCCCCGTTTCGGCGGAGGCTCCGGCCGGGGCTCAAGACTGTTGCTTTCCATGCCGCAATAATAACCTACGCCCTAGTAAGTTACCGGCGAGTAACAAACACTCCGGGGCTGCCTGGTGGCGGACCTGCACCCGGCAAGGCCCGCCGGCAGGTAGCCTAGGATGTGCACTGAACAAGTACCTCAAGGAAGCCAGGTGAACCTCCGGATGGAAATGCCCGGGCTCCTCTACGGCTTTTACGAGCGCAAACTGCAGCGCTCCCTCGACCCGGAGCGGATCCCCCGCCACGTCGGCGTCATGGTCGACGGGAACCGGCGCTGGGCCCGCCAGTTCAACGCCCCCACAAGCCAGGGACACCAGGCCGGCGCGGACAAGATCCACGAATTCCTCGGCTGGTGCCAGGAGTTGGGCATCAAGGTGGTCACCTTGTACATGCTCTCCACGGACAACATGAACCGCTCCGGCGAGGAACTCGACCTCCTGATGGGTATCATCGCCAACACCCTGGACCGGCTGGACGAGGACGCCAACATTTCGGTGCACGCCATGGGCGCCCCCGAACTGCTGCCGGACTATCTCGCCGAGCGGTTGAACAAGCTCACGGCGCGCACGCCCGCGCACGAAAGGCTGCACGTCAATGTCGCCGTCGGCTACGGCGGACGGCGGGAGATTGTCGACGCCGTCCGGGAACTGCTGCACGACGCCGTCGCCCGGGGTGCGGACATCGGAAAACTGGCCGACGATCTCACCGTGGATGACATCTCCCGCTTCCTCTACACTCGGGGCCAGCCGGATCCTGAGCTGGTGATCCGGACCTCCGGGGAACAGCGGCTGTCCGGGTTCCTCATGTGGCAAAGCGCGTACAGTGAGTTCTACTTCTGCGAGGCCTTGTGGCCGGCGTTCCGCAAGGTTGATTTCCTGCGCGCCCTGCGCGATTACGCCGGCAGGCAGCGCCGCTTCGGCGCCTGAGCCGTTCACGCGGAGTTCACAAGAAAGCAACAAGAATCGCCGGAAAATAATCGGACAAAACCACTCCCGGAGACGTACGTTAATCCCATCGGCGGGCAATTCGCCGGCCGATCGGGGAGGCCAGTACATGGAGCGGATTTTCGCACCGGGTGTATGGGAGGCCGCGTCCGGCCTCCAGGCCGAGCCGCCTCACCAATAACAATTCCGGGCATTGCCCCGGGGCTGGAGTCGATGTGGCTATTTCTGAGCAACTGCCCGACGTCATTTCCGATCAGGGACAGAAAGCTACCTCTCGCGCCAAGCGAGCCACCTCAAAGACCGGTGCAGCAGATTCCGCTGCGGCCGGTCTTGCTGTTTCCGGGGAAGGAACAGGGAGCCGGGGCACGGCCCGCAGTTTCGTGATCGACACCTCCGTGCTGCTCTCCGATCCGCGGGCCCTCCTGCGCTTCGCCGAGCATGAGGTCATCCTGCCGATTGTCGTCATCACCGAGCTCGAAGGAAAGCGCCACGACCCGGAGCTGGGTTACTTCGCGCGCAAGGCGCTCCGGCTGCTCGATGACCTGCGGCTCGAGCACGGCGGCCTGGACCGTCCCATCCCGCTTGGCCCCGACGGCGGCACGCTCATGGTGGAGCTGAACCACATCTCCGCCGAGGTGCTGCCCGCCGGCTTCCGCGGGGTGGATAATGACAGCCGCATCCTCGCGGTGGCCAAGAACCTGGCCAACGAGGGCCGCGACGTGACGGTGGTGTCCAAGGACCTGCCGATGCGCGTCAAGGCCTCCGCGATGGGGCTGCTGGCCGACGAATACCGCAATGAACTCGTCAAGGACTCCGGCTGGACCGGCGTCGCGGAGCTGGACGCGGGTGAGGACGAGGTTGCGACCCTCTACGGGCACGAGCCGGTTTTCATCCCGGCCGCGGCCGAGATGCCGACCAACACCGGGCTGGTCCTGCTTTCCAGCCGCGGCTCGGCCCTCGGGCGGGTAGGGGCGGACAAGCAGGTCCGGCTCGTCAAGGGCGACCGCGACGTCTTCGGGCTCCACGGCCGCTCGGCCGAGCAGCGGCTGGCGATCGACCTCCTGATGGACCCGTCGGTCGGCATCGTGTCCCTCGGCGGCCGCGCCGGCACGGGCAAGTCCGCGCTGGCCCTGTGCGCCGGGCTCGAAGCCGTCCTGGAGCGCCGGGAACACCGCAAGGTGATCGTCTTCCGGCCCCTGTACGCGGTGGGCGGCCAGGAGCTGGGCTACCTGCCCGGATCCGAAGCGGAAAAGATGAACCCCTGGGCGCAGGCCGTCTTTGACACCCTGGGCGCGCTGGTCAGCCAGGAGGTCGTGGAGGAAGTGATGGACCGGGGCATGCTTGAGGTCATGCCGCTGACCCACATCCGCGGACGCTCGCTGCACGACGCGTTCGTGATCGTCGACGAGGCGCAGTCGCTGGAGAAGAATGTGCTGCTGACGGTGATGAGCCGGATCGGGCAGAACTCGAAGATTGTCCTCACGCACGACGTCGCCCAGCGGGACAACCTGCGGGTCGGACGGCACGACGGCGTGGCGGCCGTCGTCGAGACGCTGAAAGGGCACCCGCTGTTCGGCCACATCACGCTCACCCGCTCGGAGCGTTCGCCGATCGCGGCACTGGTGACGGAGCTGCTGGAGGGGGCAGAGATCTAAGCCCGTTCCGGTTTGGGGCCGTGGTCCGGTTTTGCCGGGCCACGGCCCTTCGCCGTTGTTGGGTTGCCGGGGTTGGCTGCCGGGCCACGGCCTTTCGCCGTCGCTTAGACACGTCGCATGGGACCCGCTGCGGTCGCTGGGCGACCTCCGGGGCCCGATGCGCCGCGATGCGCTCCTCTACGAAAGACCGCGTCCCGGCACTTCTTTCGCTGTTGGCTGGCTGCCTTCTCGCGAGGGTGACCTTAGCGGGGCTGCGGTGTCCCGCTAAGGAGCGCATCGCCGACCAAAGCGAAGCGAAGGTCGCCCAGCGACCGCAGCGTAGCGACGGGAGGTGTCTAAGCGACGGCGGGTTGCCGCGGGCCCGGCAAACCCAACCACGGCAACACAGCGACGGGAGGTGTCTAAGCGACGGCGGGTCGCCGCGGGCCCGATTGGGCTATTTCTTGATGCCCAGGTACTTCGCTGTGGCGTCGTGGCCCTGTACCTGCAGCTGCCAGTCCGGGCGTTTGAAGGTGGCGGGGGTGAGGCGGACGTTTTGGACCTCCTGGGCCTTGCCGCCCCACACGGCGCGGGTGACGCCGTTGAGCTCGTAGCCGAGGGTACGTGAGACGCCCAGGGACTGCTGGTTCCAGGCGGCGGCCTCGGATTCCGCCACTTCTGCGCCGAGCCAGTCGAAGGCATAGAGGGCGACGGCGGCCCGCATCTCCTTGCCGAGGCCGCGGCCTTGGGCGCTCTGGCGGAGCCAGGAGCCCGTGGTGACCGTCTTCCGCGTGGCGAAGTCCTTGGCCGCGATGTCCTGGCAGCCAATGAACTCGCCGTCGCGCCAGATGCCGAGCAGCAGGGTCCAATCCCGCGGGCTCATGCTGCCGCGGCACCGCCAGTACCACTGCGCCATGTTGGTTCCGAGCTCGTTGGGCGGGGCTTCGGTCCAGGGGTTGCTGAACGGGTTCCGGCCCGGCTCGTGAACGCCGCTCAGGGCGGCCTCGACCGCGGCCGGAATTTCCTCGTCGCGGATGGGGCGCAGCTCCAGGTGCGGCGTGGTCAGGGTCAGGCCGAAAGGGGGCCAGTAGTCGGCAGGTCCAGTCATCGCAGGAAGCCTAACGGTGCCGGCGGCCGGATGCCAGTCACAGGCCGGCTATTCCGCGGGAACGTCCCAGCTGATGTGGCGACGGACGTCGGTGAGGTTCATCGATTCGGCGAGGAACAGGTCATCGAGCATGTATTCGTCCACGCCCAGGATCCTGAGCCAGTGGCCGTAGCCGGCCGGCCCGTCGCCGGCTCCCGGCTCGTCCAGCCAGCGGCTCGCAACGCAGACGCCCGTGCCGGCGTCGATCCTCAGCAGCGTGCGTCCGGGCCGGCAGAGCGGGGCAGCGGGATCGGCTGGGCGGTACGAGGGGTTCGGGCTGACCGTGGTTTCCAGGGCGGGCCGGCCCTCGTGGTCAACCTCCGTGATGGGGCCAAGCTCCACGGCGTTGGCGTTGGGGAACTCCAGCGGGACAGGGGAGTTGCCTGCGAGCTCCACCGGGTCCAGGGCTGCGGCGAACCGGCCGTTCCCGAAGGACGGCTCGCCGTAGGCTGCCTCCGGGCGGCGGCGCACCAGGCCGTCGTCGTCGTACACCGGGGTGACCAGATGCGGCGGCAGGAGCCAGGTCTTCCTCGTGGAACTGACATAGAAGCCGCCGCGTGAATCGTTGATGCCGGTGGTGCTGGCGATCACCAGCCCGTCGGCGGTCTCCAGCCGCAAGGCGCCGGGCCTGCGCAGCCACGCCCTGATGAGGCCGTCGGGCACGGCCGCAGGGGAGCTTGCGGAACTCGTGAGCGGCCGGTCCAGGTACTCGAACCTCAGTGACTGCCACTTCCAGGGCGAGGACCGGCACAGGTGCCGGAAGGCCGCAGCCGGATTCGCCGGGCCGCGGGGCGCGAGCGGCCCGCGCCCGTTCCTGCTGTCCCATGCGGCCATATCCACAGTTTACGCGCGGGGACCGCCAGGCCGGACGAATATCCAGTAGCATCCGAGAGTGATCGAACGACTCGGCACCCTGGGCGCCGCCAACCCGCTGGCCTTCTGGCTTGCCCTGGCCGCGTGCGCCTATTTCTTTGTGATGGCCATCCGGCTCACCGTCATCGACGTCCGGCACCACCTGCTCCCGGACAGGATTGTGTTTCCGTCCTATGCGATCGCCGGAGTCCTCCTGCTGGGCGCGGCCGCCAGCCAGCTGCTTCCCGGCGGCCAGGACGTTGCCGGCACGGCGGACGCCGGAGTGTTCGGTGTGCCGGGGCTGCGTGTCCTCGCCGGCGGGGCGGCCCTCTGGCTCTTCTACTTCCTCCTGCACGCGGTGTATCCGCCGGGAATGGGATTCGGCGACGTGAAGCTCGCAGGCGTCCTGGGAATGTACCTGGGATTCCTGGGCTGGGGGCACGTCATGGCCGGGACCTTTGCCGCGTTCGTCCTCGGCGGGCTGTGGAGCCTCGGAATACTCGCGGCGCGGCGCGGCAATTTGCAGTCGGCCATTCCCTTCGGGCCGTTCATGCTGGCCGGCACGGCGGCCGCCATGCTGCTGATTCCGGCCAGTTAGGCCGACACGGCATGGCCACCCCGGATTTCATCCTGAAACTGCGCGAGAAGATCGGACACGAGGCCCTCTGGCTGCCCGGCGTCAGGGCAGTGGTGTTCGACGACGCCGGCCGGGTCCTGCTCGGCCAGCGCGCCGATAACCGGCAATGGGGCCTGATCACCGGGATCCTGGAACCGGGCGAGGACCCCGCGCCGGGCCTGCTGCGGGAGATCCTCGAAGAGACCGGCGTGGTGGCCGCGGTGCAACGGCTGGTGTCGGTGGATTCTGTGGGTCCGGTCCGCTATCCCAACGGCGACGTGTGCCAGTTCCTGACCCTGGTGTTCCGCTGCCGTTTAGTCTCGGGAGAGGCCAGGGTCAACGACGACGAATCCCTCGACGTCGGATGGTTCCATCCGGAGGACTTCCCGGAGCTCATGCCCGGGCATCTGGAGATGATCCGGCGGGCCGCCGACCCCGCCGGCGACGTCCACTACCGCCGCTGACCCCACGCCGGGCTGCCGGCCCTGACCGGCCCGGCACGCAGCAGGGGCGCCGCAACCCCCAAAGATTGCGGCGCCCCTGGCTGGCGCTGGCCGGTACCCGCTGGCGGGCGCCGGCGGGCGGGCCGAAACCGGACCGTCAGCCGCGCAGGCTGGTGAACTCGTAGGCGTTGCTGTGCGCGGCGGGCCCTTCCGGCTCGTCGCGGTTCGGGTCCTCCGAGCTTTCGGTGCCGTGGCGGGCTGCCGCCCGTTCCGCCTCGAGCCGCTCGGCTTCCTCGCCGCCGACTGCTTCTCCGCGCGCCACCATGCCGGCGGTGTCCGAGAGCGGGATCTGCTTGAGGGTCAGGGCCAGGATCAGGGCGATGCCCAGGAACGGCAGCAGGTACCAGAAGACCGGGGCCAGCGAGTCCGCGTAGGCGTTGACGATCGCATCCTTGAGCTGCGCCGGGAGTTGGCTGAGCATCTGCGGGTCCATCGTCCGGGTGGACTGCGACGCCTGCTCAGCGGACGCCCCCGCGCCGGTGAAGGCGTTCGTCAGGGACTCGGAGAGCCGGGTGGTGAAGATGGAGCCGAACACTGCGACGCCGAGGGATGCGCCGACCTCACGGAAGTAGTTGTTGGTGCTCGTTGCCGTGCCGATCTGGTCTGCAGGCACGGAGTTCTGCACCACGAGGACAATCACCTGCATGATCGAGCCCAGGCCGGCGCCGAAGATGAACAGCTGCACGCAGATGACCCAGATGGGGGTGGCAGCCGTGAGCGTGGTCAACCACAGCATTGCCGCGATGGTCAGGGTGGCACCGAGGACCGGGAACAGCTTGTACTTGCCGGTCTTGGAGATGCGGATGCCGGAGAAGATGGCCATGCCCATGAGCCCTACCATCATGGGCAGCATCAGCAGGCCGGATTCGGCGGCGGAGGTCCCGGAGGACATCTGCAGGAAGGTCGGGACGAAGGCGATCGCCGCGAACATGCCCAGGCCCAGGGTGAAGCCGATGGCGGTGGAGTTCACGAAGATGCGGTTCTTGAACAGGCTCAACGGAATGATGGGGTCCTCGGCCCGGCGTTCCACCAGGACGAAGGCGGTTGCGGCGAGCACCAGCCCGGCGCCGAAGGCCCACGTCAGCGGCGAATCCCAGCCCTCGTCTTTTTTGCCGCCGAAGTCGGTGAAGAAAATCAGGCACGTGGTGGCCGCGGAGAGCAGCAGCACGCCCAGGATGTCGATCCGTTTCTCGGCCTTCTTGTTGGGCAGCGTCAGGGTGAACCAGGCAATGGTGAACGCGGCGATGCCGATCGGGATGTTGATGTAGAAGGCCCATTCCCAGGTCAGGTGGTCCACGAAGAAACCGCCCAGCAGGGGCCCGGCGACGGCGGAGAGGCCGAAGATGGCACCCAGCGGGCCCATGTACTTGCCGCGCTCCTTGGCCGGAACGATGTCGGCGATGATGGCCTGGGACAGAATCATCAGGCCGCCGCCGCCGAGACCCTGGACGGCACGGAAGATCACGAAGCCCCAGAAGTCCGTGGCGAGGGCGCAGCCGACGGAGGCGAGCGTGAAGAGTCCGATGGCGACGAGGAACAGGTTCCGGCGCCCCAGGATATCGCCGAACTTTCCGTAGATCGGCATGACGATGGTGGTGGCCAGCAGGTAGGCCGTGGTGATCCAGGCCTGGTGTTCCACGCCGCCGAGCTTGCCGACGATCGTGGGCATGGCGGTGGACACGATGGTCTGGTCAAGGCTGGAGAGCAGCATGCCCGCGATGAGGGCGGAGAAGATGATCCAGATGCGTTTCTGGGTCAGCAGCAGCGGCTCGGCTGCTGGTTTGGTGCTGACGGCGGCGCTCATTGCGCTCCTTCGGAAGGGTTGAACTGGGCAGTGTCGGAGTAAGCGGTCCCGGAGCCGGAGGTATCGGATGGGGACATGGTGAACGGCAGGGAGAAGAGTGTGCGGGCGGCGGCAATGTTTTCCAGCAACATGGCCCTGTACGGGCGGGTGTTGCCTTCGGAGAAGTAGTCGGCGCTGGTTTTCCGGGCAACGTTGCCCAGGAGGACAACGGCCATGCGGACCACGGGATGGTCGGCAGCGACGCCTTCCCTGGCCGCGAGCAGCCGGGCGAACTCTGCCTCGCGTTCCTCGGTGGCGCCGATGATCCGGAGCATCAGCTGCGGCTCCTTCTTGATCACGCCGATCAGCTGGCGGGTCTCTTCCTCGGAACCGCTCATCCGTTCGGACAGATCGAGGGACAGCCGCACGAGGTCGTCGAGGAGTGAGGCCGATATTTCGCCGGGAGGCGATCCTGCGCCGCCTGCCATGAACCGTGCCACCACCCCTTCCGGAAAATCGTCATCGACGTGGCCGAGGATCGCGTCTTCCTTGGCGGGGAAGTAGTTGAAGAAGGTCCGGCGGGAGATGCCCGCCCGCTCGCAGACTTCCTCCACGGTGTAGCCGCTGAGGCCGCGTTCGGCGGTCAGGGAACGCGCGACGGCGGTGATGCTCGCCCGTGTTGCGGCCCGCTTGCGCTCGCGGAGGCCCCCCGTGTTAGTTGCACTGTTTTCCATAGAGTGTATTTTTGCACTTATTACCTAATAGTGCAAAAGATGGCCGTTGCCGACGGACGGGCACGAGCGGGGAACCGCCCCGATTCCAGGGTGCAGACATGCCGGCGGCCGGCACCCTTCCAGGAAAGGTGCCGGCCGCGGATGGTCCCAACAGGGGGGGCGTCGCCGCCCGGAGCCGCTACGCCTTGTGCGGCGGGCGCGTCATGGACATGACGTCCAGGGCCGTGTCCAGCTGCTCCTCGGTCAGTTCGCCGCGCTCGAGGAAGCCCATGGAGACGACGGTTTCGCGGATGGTCAGGCCCTCGGCCACGGCCTTCTTGGCGATCTTCGCGGCGTTCTCGTAACCGATGAACTTGTTCAGCGGGGTCACGATCGACGGCGAGGCCTCCGCGAGGAAGCGGGCGCGCTCCACGTTGGCGGTGATGCCGTCGATCATCTTGTCGGCCATGACGCGGCTGGTGTTGGCCAGCAGGCGCACGGATTCAAGGAGGTTGGCGGCCATGACCGGGATGCCGACGTTGAGTTCGAATGCGCCGTTGGTGCCGGACCACGCGATGGCGGTGTCGTTGCCGATCACCTGGGCGCAAACCATGATGGAAGCTTCGCAGATGACCGGGTTGACCTTGCCGGGCATGATCGAGGAGCCGGGCTGCAGGTCCGGGATCGCGATTTCGCCGAGGCCGGTGTTGGGGCCGGAGCCCATCCAGCGCAGGTCGTTGTTGATCTTCATGAAGGAGATCGCAATATTGCGCAGCTGGCTGGAGGCTTCGATGAGCCCGTCCCGGTTGGCCTGGGCCTCGAAGTGGTCGCGGGCCTCGGTCAGGGGCAGCCCGGTGTCGGCCGCCAGCAGTTCGATCACGCGCTCGGGGAAGCCGGCCGGCGTGTTGATGCCGGTGCCCACAGCGGTTCCGCCAAGCGGGACCTCGGCGACGCGGGGGAGGGAGGCATTGATGCGCTCGATGCCGTAGCGGACCTGGGCGGCGTAGCCGCCAAATTCCTGGCCCAGGGTGACGGGGGTGGCGTCCATGAGGTGCGTGCGGCCGGACTTCACGACGTCCTTGAATTCGGCAGCCTTGCGCTCCAGCGACCCGGCCAGGTAGCCGAGGGCCGGGATCAGGTCATTGATCAGCGCGGACGTGGCGGCAACGTGCACGGAGGTCGGGAAGACGTCGTTGGAGGACTGTGAAGCGTTGACGTGGTCGTTCGGGTGGACAACTTTGTCACTGCCGGCGGACTTGAGGGCCCGCGAGGCGAGCTCGGCGATGACCTCGTTGGTGTTCATGTTCGAGGACGTGCCGGACCCGGTCTGGAAGACGTCAATCGGGAAGTCGCCGTCGTACTTGCCCGCCGCGACCTGGTCGGCGGCGTCGGCGATCGCCTGGGCGAGCTCGCCGTCGAGCACCCCCAGTTCGGCGTTCGCCTGGGCGGCAGCCTTCTTCACCCGGGCCAGGGCTTCGATGTGGGCGCGCTCCAGGGTCTTGCCCGAGATCGGGAAGTTCTCGACTGCACGCTGCGTCTGTGCGCGGTACAGGGCGTTCACGGGAACGCGGACTTCGCCCATCGTGTCGTGTTCAATGCGGAACTCTTCGGTGTTCAACTCATCTGTGGAAGTCATGGGGCTAGCTTATTGGGAGTGGGAGTCCCATCGAAAACCGTGAACGGCCTGCAAGGGCCGGGCGCCGGGGTTTATAGCCGGCCGATGCTGGAGACGAGGTCGGCCCTGCCGTCATTAAGGCTGTATGCGAGACCGATCACGGCAGTGCGGCCGCTGTCGATGGCGCCCGAAATCACCCGGGAACTGTCCACGAGCCTCTGCGAGGTCTGCTTGACGTTTTCGACCACCATGTCGTTGATGTCGGTCTGATTGTTACGCAGCGAGGTCAGTACGGACGGGGTGATCCGCTCCACCAGGCTGCGCATGAATCCGACCGGCATCTGACCTGTTTCAACGGCCGCCTTGGTCACGGTGACGGCACCGCAGTTGTCGTGGCCCAGGACGACGATCAGCGGGACGTCCAGTTCGCTGACGCTGTATTCCAGCGAGCCGAGCACGGCATCGTCGATCACCTGGCCGGCGGTGCGGACGACAAATGCGTCCCCGAGGCCCAGGTCGAAGATGATTTCGGCGGCGAGCCTGGAGTCGGCGCAGCCGAAGATGACGGCGAAGGGGTGCTGGTTTTCTACCAGCGACGAGCGCCGCGACGCGTCCTGGTTGGGGTGTGATGACGTGCCGGCGACAAAACGCTTGTTGCCTTCACGGAGACGTTGCCAGGCGAGCGCGGGAGTCAGATAAGTAGCCACGTGGCCACTTTACGGTGAAGGGGTGGCCGAAGGGGAAACTGTTGCGCCCGGCGTGCTGGACCGTGCCCCGGCGGGAGGATTGCTTTCAAGCGACTTCACCACTGCGTCGGCCAGGGTGGAGAACTCCTCCAGCGTCGCGGATCCGGACAGGATCACGGTGGTGCCGCGTTCGGTCAGCACCATGGATTTCTCGCCCTTGCCGGTGTCACGCAGTTCCCAGTCCCGGCTGCCCGCGTTACGGGTGCCGGTTACCGGCGCGTTGTTGGTCTGCTGCAGCAGCCACGTGGGGTTGGCCTCGCGGGCCTGCACCAGGGCGATGAAGGATTCCTTGGGCGTCAGATACCCGACTTCCCAGGCGGGGACGCCGCTGCCGGCGCCGGACTGCCAGCGGGCGTAGTTGGCGCGAAATGTGTCGCCGGTATCGGCCGCCACAGGTGTGAACCCCGCCACACCCGCGGCGTTCTGTGCGATGGCACTGACGTTGATGTTGGGCCGGTAGCCGTCGGCCTTGGGGGAGGGGTTCATGAGGACGATCGGCAGGAACGCGGCGATGCTCACCACCAGGGCGATGATCATGCCCATGACGGAGGCGTTGGCGCGTTTGGCCGCCGCGGCGGCGATGACGGGCTTCACCGGTGGCTGTCCGGAAGTGTCCGGGCCTGTCGCGGGGGAGCTGCCAGCCGGAGAACCGGGGGCGGCGGGGGACGTGTCCTGCAATTCGCTCACCCCTCTATAGTCGCGCATGTCCGGGCCGATCTCACATTCGCGGCGCAGCGGCCGCCCGGAGGTGAAGTGCGTCACGCGCCTGTCATCCCATGACCTTGCGCGCCCGCCCCGACTATGATCAGTATCAGACGAATCACCGCGACGGATCGATCCTGGCCGTACGGGTTCAACGACCGCCACTCGAAGAAGAGGTTCACGTGACACCAGCGCCCATGTCCCAGAAGTACTCCACGCTTTCCCCCTCGCTTGCCGTCGGGATCGACGAGCCTGACCGCAACCTCGCACTCGAACTCGTCCGCGTCACCGAGGCCGCGGCGATCGCCGGTGGTCACTGGGTGGGCTTCGGCGACAAGAACAAGGCCGACGGCGCCGCCGTGGACGCCATGCGCTCCTTCCTGCAGACCGTGCACTTCAACGGCGTCGTGGTCATCGGTGAGGGCGAGAAGGACGAAGCCCCGATGCTGTTCAACGGCGAGCACGTCGGTGACGGCACCGGTCCCGAGTGCGACGTCGCCGTCGACCCCATCGACGGAACCCGGCTGACCGCCCTCGGCATCAACAATGCACTGGCGGTCCTGGCCGTGGCCGAACGCGGCTCCATGTTCGACCCCTCCGCCGTGTTCTACATGGAAAAGCTCGTCACCGGCCCGGAAGCGGCCGACATGGTTGACCTGCGCCTGCCGGTCAAGCAGAACCTGCACCTGATCGCCAAGGCCAAGGGCGTCAAGGTCAACCAGCTCAACGTCATGATCCTGGACCGCGACCGGCACCGCCCCCTCGTGGAGGAAATCCGCGAAGCCGGCGCCCGCACGAAGTTCATCATGGACGGCGACGTCGCGGGGGCCATCGCCGCTGCGCGTGCCGGCACCGGCGTCGACGCCCTCATGGGCATCGGCGGAACCCCGGAAGGCATCGTCGCGGCCTGCGCCATCAAGTCCCTCGGCGGCGTCATCCAGGGCCGCCTGTGGCCCACGAGCGACGACGAGAAGCAGAAGGCGATCGACGCCGGGCACGATCTCGAGCGCGTGCTCTCGACCAACGACCTCGTCTCCAGCGACAACTGCTACTTCGCGGCCACCGGCATCACCGACGGCGACCTCCTCAAGGGCGTCCGCTACTCCAAGGACAAGGTCCTTACCCAGTCCATCGTGATGCGCTCCAAGTCCGGCACCATCCGCTTTGTCGACGGCGAGCACCAGGCCAGCAAGTGGGAAGGCTACGCCCGCAAGAGCTAGCACCTGAACGGCAGCACTGAACTGCACCACTGAATACAGCGAATCCCGGGCCGCCTCCGCGACCCGGGATTCGCCGTCTTAATCGCGGTTCTGATGCCGCGGTGCGGCGCCAGAGGCACCGGATTAGATAGGGTGGAGCCATGACGTGGCTCGTAACTGGCGGTGCAGGATATATCGGTTCTCATGTGGTTTCCGCCTTGCGCGGGGCCCGGATCCAGCCGGTGGTGATTGATTCCCTCTCCAGCGGGCACCGCGAGTTTGTGCCGGCCGACGTGCCGTTTATCCACGGCAGCATCCTCGACGCCGACCTCGTGGCCCACACGCTGCGGCACCATGCGGTGACCGGCGTGATCCACCTCGCCGGTTTCAAGTACGCCGGGGTTTCGGTCCAGGAGCCGCTGCTGACGTACGAACAGAACGTCACAGGCACCGCGCAGCTGCTCAAGGCCATGGAACTCACCGGCGTGGACAAACTGGTCTTCTCCTCTTCCGCGGCCACCTATGGCACGCCCACCGGCGACGTCGTCACTGAGGACACGCCCACCAACCCGGAATCGCCCTACGGCGAGAGCAAACTCATCGGCGAATGGCTGATCCGGGACCAGGGCAGGGCGCGGGGCCTGAACCACACCTCGCTGCGGTACTTCAACGTGGTCGGCTCCGGCTCGCCCGAGCTCTACGACACCAGCCCCCACAACCTTTTCCCGATCGTGCTGCGGGCTCTCACCGCGGGCCAGACGCCGCGCATCAACGGCATCGACTACAACACGCCGGACGGAACCTGCGTGCGCGACTACGTGCACGTGGCCGATCTCGCCACCTCGCATGTGGCCGCCGCCCAGGCCCTCGCGGCGGGCAAGTCGCTGGAGCGTGTGTACAACCTCGGATCCGGGGACGGACTGTCCGTACGCCAGATCATGACGGCGATGGCGCACGTCACGGGAATCGACTTCGAACCGGAAATCGGCCCGCGCCGGGCGGGGGATCCGGACCGGATCGTGGCCGACGGCACGCTGGCTGCCCGCGATCTCGACTGGAAGATGCGGCACTCCGTGGAGCAGATGGTGGCCAGCGCGTACGACGCCCAGCGGCACGCGATTACTGCCGCCAGCTAGCGCCGCCGGCCAACGCCGCCACCGGGACGCTGTACCGGCAGCGTCCTTAGCGGTTTGCCAGGGCCCGGGACCGGGCGCGCAGCCTCTTTGCGAGCTGGGCGCCCTTGCGGGCCAGCTGGTAGCTGCCGTAGCGCACCTTCCGGACCGGCAGGTCCCATGTTCCGGGATACGCGATCCCGCGGCCGCCGAACGACTTCTTGAACGCCGTGAACCCGGCCCATTTGTGCTCGGGCTCATCCGCGGGCGCCACGCCCCAGAGGTCCACGTGCTTGAGGCCCTTCGCCTGGGCGTCCTCGATCAGGGTGACGAGCAGGGGGATGCCCGCGCTGAGCTTGCGGTGGGTGTCATCAAGGGCGGCATGGGCGTAGGTCCGGGTGTCGGCCGAGTCGTAGGCCAGGGCTGCAGCAATGGGGTGGCCGTCGAGCTCTGCGATGAACAGCGTCGCGGCACCGGCCGGCATCAGCGAGCGGGCCACCTGGGTCAGGTACTCGTCACTTTGCGGCTTGAACCCGTTGCGGGCGGCCGTCATGTGCAAGAACTCCAGGAGAACGGCGATCTCTGCCGGATCCTGGCTGGAGCGGAATGTCACGCCCTTCTTGTGGATGTTGCGGAACAGGTTCCGGTTCGCGGGCTTCATATCCGCCAGGACGTCCTTGAAATCCCGGTCGAGGTCCACAATCCAGCTGAGCTCGGGCTGCTGGCTGACCGGGGCCGGCTGCAGGCCGCGGCTGCGGAGGACGGCGTCGGCTTCGGCGGCAGTGAAGCCTGCGGTGACCGGCTCAATCCGGACAAACACGGCCCCGCTGGCCCGGGCGAGGTCCGTCAGGGCCGCCAGTGCGGCATCGAACGCCGCCAGCGACTCGGCCACCGGGCCATAGGGGGAGTACAGCAGTTTGCCGGCCGGATTGGATTCCTCAACCGCGAGGAAGCGCCACCCGGAGCCGGACTGTTCGTGGACCGTGCGCCCCAGCGCGCGCTGGAACTGTGCCCACTGCGGGCTTTGCAGGAAATAATCCATGGTGTCAGGCTTCCAATGCGGTGGTGACGGCAAATGCCAGGGCGGGGCCGGTGGCGCCGGAGACGGCGTGGACGTTGACCGGGGCCTCGGCGGCGGGCAAGAAGGCGCTGGCGCCCCGTTCCAGCCGCAGCTCACCCTTCGGGGAGTCGAGGCGGACGGAGCCGGCGGTGACAATGACGACGGCGGCACCGGACTGCGCCAGCGGGACGGGCTCCGCTCCGGGCGCCAGTTCAATGCGCTGCAGCTGGAATTCCCGGAACGGCGGGCGGTAGAGTTCCTGGCCCAGCATTGTGGTCTCGGCGGGCAGCATGGGCACGGCGACGGCTTCGAACGCGACCGTTCGGAGCAGTTCCGGCACGTCCACGAATTTCGGCGTGAGCCCGCCGCGGAGCACGTTGTCCGAGGACGCCATGACCTCGATCCCGAGGCCGCGCAGGTAGGCATGGACGTTTCCGGCCGGCAGGTAGACAGCCTCACCCGGCGCCAGCGAGATCCGGTTCAGCAGCAGCGAAATCAGGACGCCCGGGTCTCCGGGGTAGTCATGGTTGAGGTTAACCACCGTGGTCAGCTCCGCCACGTGCGATCCCATGGGCGCACCGGAGACGAGGGCGGCCACGATCATCGCCGTGGCCTGCGAGACGTCTTCGCCGCCGGCGATGAGCCGCTCGAAGGCCGAGCGGAGGGCCGCGGGCTCGTCCGGCTGCGCCAGGTCTGCGAGCAGCATCGGAACAAGCGGCGGCAGTTCCAGCCCGGCGAGATCGAAGCACGCCGCCACGTGCAGGAAGACCGCGCGAGATTCCGCGGCCGGCCGGAAACCGCAGAGCGCCTCGAACGGTGTCAGCGCGAAGATCATTTCGGGTTTGTGGAAGGCGTCCTTGTAGTTGCGTTCCGGGGCGGCAGGGTCGACGCCGGCCGCCTCCTCACGTGCGAAGCCCTCCCGGGCCTGGGCGAGCGTCGGGTGCACCTGCAGGGACAGCGGCGCCTCGGCCGCGAGGACTTTGAGCAGGAACGGCAGGCGCGGACCGAATGCGGCCACGCTCGCGCTTCCCAGGCTGTGTTCCGGGTCCTCGGCGATCAGGGTGTCCAGCGCGAGCCGCCCGTCGTCGTGCGTTTCGGGCGCGTGCCGTCCGGCACCACCGGCCGCCGGCGTCAGCGCGACGGAGGGGGAGTCCGGATGGGCGCCGACCCAGAGTTCCGCTTCGGGACCGCCGGAAGCGGGCCTGCCCAGCAGTTGGGCGATGGCTGTCGGGGAGCCCCAGGCATAGGGCCGGAGGACGTTCTCAAGTTCGTACATGGCCTGGTCCCTGTCTCGTCAATGAAATGTCTCGTCAATGAATGTGGTCACTGTGCTGTGCTCAATGTTCTGTGGTCACTGTGCTGTGCTCAAACTGCTGCGGTCACTCTGACCCGGGCACCCGCGCCGCGGGCAGCGGGCGGTGCCCGGCGTGCGGGCCGGTGTTAGAGCGGCGCGCACTGGCCGTTGGTGGCGACGAGGTCGCGGATGGACTGTTCGTCGCCATTGCGCTTGAACTGGTTGAGCATCTCTTCGGTGATCGGCTCGCCGTCCGGCGTGGTGGTCACCGGCGTGAAGTCCGACGGCGAGGGCGGGGGCTCGGTGGCCGGCGCGGCACCGGCGGCAGAGAGCGGCCCCGCCGCCGTTCCGGGCTGCAGGACGGTATCGTCAACGACGGTGTTATCAGCTGCGCCGGCCGACGGGCTGGCCAGCAGTTTGTCCACCCGCTCGTGGATGATGTCGAAGTCCGGGGACGTGGAGAAAGCAGCGTCGAAGTCGGGCGGACCGATGGTCAGGCGGCTGACATCCTGGCCCTTGGCCCTAATGGCCAGGTCCACGAAGCTGCCGAGCTGGCCGGAGGAGACGTTCGATTCGACCACCTTGGTGCCAGCCTTGGCGATATCCTCAAACTTGGCCAGCAGCTTTGCGGGGTCGAGCTGCTTCAGCATCGCCTGCTGCACGCACTGCTGGCGCTGGATGCGGGCGTAGTCGTCCACGAATTCCCGGGAACGGCCGTACCAGAGGGCGTGGAAGCCGTCGAGCGTTTGGTCGCCTGCCGGAATCCAGCCGTCCGGCATGCCGTGGATGCCGTTGGCCTCATCCACCATCGGTCCGCTGATGGGGACCCAGCCGCCGGCCTTGATCCGGATGCCGCCCATGGCGTCGATCAGCTTGGAAAAACCGTCCATGTCCACCAGCACGTAGGCCTGGACCTTGATGCCCAGCGTTCCGGACACCGCTTCGAGAGTGGCCTGCGCACCGGGGTCAGCCACCCCGGGATAGAGGTCCTGATGTTCGTTGGTGACCTCGGTGTTGATCGCGTTGATCAGGCACTCGTCGCCGCAGTTGTAGCCCTCCGGATACACCTGGCGCATCGGGGAGTCCACGCTGAACTGGGCGTTCTGGAGGTTGCGGGGCACCGAGATGATCGCCGTGTTGCCGGTCTTGGCATCGACGCTGATCACTGAGAGGCTGTCCGGCCGGCGGCCCGTGCGGTCCGCTCCGGCGTCGCCGCCCATCATCAGGAAGTTGTAGCGGCCCTCGGAAGGTTCAAGGGTGGGACCGGAACCGGAGAAGATGCTGCCGATGGCGTCGCGGCTGACGTTGAGCAGGTAGGCCGCATAGCCCAGGGACCCGCTGCTGAGGATCATGGCCAGCACCAGCGCCAGCACCACCGCGGGGCAGATCTTGGGGGCGAGCAGCCCGGGCCGGATCAGCCGCAAGGTGTTCAGGAACAAGGCGCCCCAGCCGATGGCCAGCAGCCCGAGGCCGAGCACCAGCAAGAGCGAGGGCACCTGGCCGGCGAGGATATTGATCAGCGTGGAGCGGGACACGAGCAGGAGCAGCACGGCAATCAAGGCCAGCGCCCAGACCGTGAAGGTCACGCGCAGCGCAGCCCGCCCGAGCCGGCGCTTGCCCGCGACGATCTGGGCGCTGCCGGGGACCAGGAGCGTCATGAGGATCAGGACGAACGCCCGTTTGGTCAGCACCGGGGCCGGGGCTCCTGAGGGGTGCCGGACCGGGTCGCGCAGCACCCGCCCGGACTGCCCAGGGCTCTCAGTGCGGTGCGTGGGGGCGTAGCTGTTGCTCATGCCGGGAATCCTAACGGCTGCCCCGCATGGCGACGTTGCCGTCGGCGAACACTTCGCTGACCTTGTGCCGCAGGCTCGCGCCCTTCCGGGTTGCGACGTCGTTCAGTTCCTGGGCGAAGTCCAGAAGGTCCGCCCGGAGCTGGACGGCGAGTTCGTCCGTGCCCGAGGCCAGAATGCGCACAGCCAGGAGTCCGGCGTTGCGAGCCCCGCCGATCGAGACGGTGGCGACCGGAACACCGGCCGGCATCTGCACGATCGACAACAGGGAATCCATGCCGTCCAGGGTCTTCAAGGGTACGGGGACGCCGATCACGGGCAGCGGGGTGACTGAGGCGAGCATGCCGGGAAGATGCGCTGCCCCGCCGGCACCGGCGATGATGAGGCGAAGGCCGCGCTCGTGGGCGCTCTGGCCGTAGCGGATCATCTCCGTGGGCATCCGGTGGGCCGAGACGACGTCGGCCTCGAACGGGATCCCGAACTCTGCGAGGGCTTCGGCGGCGGCTTCCATGACCGGCCAGTCCGAATCCGAGCCCATGACGAGGCCCACGATCGGGGTGTCCGCGCGGGTGCCGGCCAGTGGGGTTCCTGCGGTGTTGGCTTCGGGGCTGGGTGCGGCGCTCATGCGGTCTCCTCGGAGGTTGCCGGCGTTGTGCCGGCATGTGCCCGGCCGTTTCGGATGATGTCGGCCACGGTGGTTGCCCGCTGCCGCACGGAGTCGACGTCGGCGGCTGAGGTCCCGACCAGGTTGACGTGGCCGATCTTCCGGCCGGGCCGGACGGCCTTGCCGTAGCAGTGCACCTTCGCGGCCGGCTCGCTCGCGAGGGCCGCGGGGTAGGCGGAAAAGAGGTCCTGGTTGGCGCCGCCGAGGAAGTTCTTCATCACCACGACGGGCCCGAGCAGGTCTGTGGCGCCCAGCGGCAGGTTCAGGATGGCCCGCAGGTGCTGCTCGAACTGGCTTGTCACCGAGCCGTCCTGGGTCCAGTGCCCGGTGTTGTGCGGGCGCATGGCGAGTTCGTTGATCAGGAAGCCCGCGCCCACGCCCGGCGTCTCGAAGAGTTCGACGGCCATGACACCGGTCACGCCGAGCTCGCTGGCGATCCGGACCGCGGCGTTCTCAGCGGCCGCGGCAACATCGAGGGGGATGTCCAGGGCCGGGGCAATCACTTCATCGCACACCCCGTCGACCTGGATGGTGTGCACTACCGGCCAGGCCCGGGTTTCACCGTCCGGCGTCCTTGCGACCATGGCCGAGAGCTCGCGGCTGAAGTCCACCTTGGCTTCGGCCAGGAGGGGGGACATGGCCTCGAACCAGTCGGCGGAGCCGGCTGCGTCCTCGGCCGAGGACACGATGCGCACGCCCTTGCCGTCGTAACCGCCGCGGGGCATCTTCAACACCACCGGCCAGCCGGTCTGCTCGCCGAAGGCGACGAGGTCCGCGACATCGGCGACGCTGGCCCACATGGGGTTGGGCAGCTCGAGCCGGTCGATCGCGGCCCGCATCACGAGCTTGTCCTGGGCGTTGACCAGGGCATCCGGGCCGGGATGGACGTTCACGCCGGCGCCGATCAGGGACCGCAAGTGCGCCGTGGGGACGTGTTCGTGGTCGAAGGTCAGAACATCCAGGCCGCGGGAGAACTCGAGCAGATGCTCCAGGTCCGTGTAGTCGCCAACCGGGGCGTTAGCCACGGCAGAGACGGCAGAGACGTCCTCGCCTTCGGCGAGAACACGGAGTTCAAAGCCCAGGGCGGTCGCGGCGGGGGCCATCATTCGGGCAAGCTGGCCGCCGCCAACAACACCGATTACAGGAAAAGTCACAAGTCCCAGCCTACCGAAAACCTCACGGGAACCCGGCTTTTGGGGATTGGCAAGCGCGGGAAGGGTGCCGAAGGGAGCCTTCCGTGCCCGCTACGGCGCCGCCCGGCGTCGGGTCCGCAGGTCGCCTTCTGAACGGCCACTGAGGGCGGACTCCCGGGAAACGGCGGTAAAATGGGCGTTTGGCCCAATGGCCGACAGTTCCAAAAGGCCACGGAGGGTCATGATTACTACACTTAACGAGCGCATGCGCGGGCTGGTCTCGCTGTTCTGGCGCGAAGTGGCCAAGTTCGGCGCCGTCGGCGGCATCGCGTTCGTCATTGACAACGGACTGACGTATTACCTGATGCACGGTCCCATGACCGACAGCGAGGCCAAGGCCCGCTTCTTCGGGGCCAGCGTGGCCACCGTGTTCTCGTGGATTGCGAACCGTTTCTGGACGTTCCGGCACCGCCGGCAGGCCAACGTGCTGCGCGAGTTCGTGATGTTCGTCATCATCAACGGGATCGGCATCGGCATCTCCACCGGCCTCACCGCCATCGCGAAGTACGGCATGGGTGTCACCGACAAGAACATGCTCTTCCTGGCCGGCGTGGTCGGCATCCTTGTCGCGACCGTGGTCCGGTTCTTTGCCTACCGCTTCCTCGTGTTCAACCAGGAACTCGACGAAGAGCCGGAGTTCTCGCACGACCACGAGATCATCGAACGGCACCCGCACGCGCCGCAGGAGACGCAGCCCGGTGCCAGCGTTTCCAGGACGGCCGTCCGGGAAGCCGTCAAGGATCCGGAGCTGCCCGGCCCGCCTGCCTGAGGGAAAGCCTGAGGAACAGTGGCTGAGGTTCAGTTCCCGCTGATGCGCTCGGCGGCCCGCAGCTTGCCCGTCACCTCGACCTCGGGGTGCACCAGGACCACGGAACCGTCGGCCTTCCAGGTTCCCAGTGACTGCGCAAGAACCGTCTCGAGGCCGTCGGCCGCCGGAACGAGCAGCCGCAGGCCCGTGTCACGGGCCGCGGCAAAATCGTCCAGGAGTGCAGCGTGCGCGTGGACTGTGCCGTCCGAGGTGCGGACCGCGAGGCGCTCTGCTTCCGGATCCACATGGGGCATGAAGATGTCGCCGTGGGAGCGCACCTCGGCGGCGTAATCGAGGACGCCGGTGGGCAACTCGCCCGTCCAGCGCATCGCCAGCGCCGGCAAGGAC
Organism: Arthrobacter sp. P4_F10; assembly: GCF_056401435.1. NCBI lineage: Bacteria > Bacillati > Actinomycetota > Actinomycetes > Micrococcales > Micrococcaceae > Arthrobacter > Arthrobacter sp. P4_F10. Next base: position 31,567 of record NZ_JBFUJJ010000008.1, on the reverse strand, counting down.
ACCGCCAGGACGGCGTCGAACCCGCCCGCTGCAGCGCGCGGGCCCGGGTCCGCGGTGGCCAGCAGCTCCGCCTCCGCGTCGTCGAAGACCACTTCCATGCCGAGCTGCCAGGCCGCCAGGGCGAGGATCACTGACTTCCAGTGCGCCGGCAGGTCCAGTCGCAGCCGCATGCCGGGTTCGGCGTCGAGTTCGTCCTGCAACAGGTTGGAAGTCTTCGCCACCCAGTTGTCCAGCACGCGGCCGGAGAGTTCAACGCGCTCCGAATCGGGCCCGTACCAGGTCAGCCGGGGCGCTGTGGACTGGCCCGATCGCAGCGCTGTCATCAGTTCGATTGCCGGAATGCTCATGTCCTCATCTTGCCACGGCCCATCCGACCCCAGGCGCCGTGACGTCCGTCACGTCGGGGATGGCCGCGTCCGGCGACCTTCGCACGGGGGCGGGAAAAATTTCCCGAAAACTCAATGAAAACCCGCAGAAGTGCTCAGTACCCTGATTATTCCGCGGGTTCTTGCGGAAGAGGCGAAAAAATTCCGGGCGTGGCGTGCCTGCACTTTGTGTATCAAGTTGATTATTATCTCCGCCGTGGCTTGACTCCCGGATACTTACACGCGTGTAATTAGTTATCTAAGCCGCTGCGCATAAACCGGCACTCAACCGAGTGCCAAAGGGGGTCGTGCAGTGGCTGCAAATCAGGAGGGGGACGCCATGGGGCTAGCAGAGCGTATCCATGAAGATGCCGTAGTTGCCGGCCAGGCCACGGCGAAATACCGGTCACGCGGCGTGCCGAGTGACTGGTACGTAGATCCGGCCGATCCGGACGCGGTTGACCGCTATAACGAACACACCCAGGATTCCCGGCAGGGGGCCGCCACGGCCTTCCTCGCAGCGCACGACGAACTCCTTGCCGGCCCGGATCAGGACACCGATCCCCTCGACCCGCCGATGGAGCTCTATTCGCCCGGTTCCGGTTCCCCCGCGCAGCCCGTCTGGATCGGACTGCCGTCCCGGCAGGATTTCGACGACGAGGGCGAGCTCGGCTGGCAGACCGATGCCCTGTGCGCCCAGACGGATCCCGAAGCCTTCTTCCCTGAAAAGGGCGGCTCCACCCGCGACGCCAAGAAAGTCTGCGGCGCCTGCAACGTGCGTTCACAGTGCCTCGAATACGCCTTGTCCAACGACGAGCGTTTCGGGATCTGGGGAGGCCTCTCCGAGCGCGAGCGGCGCCGGCTTAGGAAGCGAGCAGTCTAATTCTTCAGGAAGTACGAGTCACCGCCGTCGTGGTCTCCCACGACGGCGGTGATTTTCTCCCCAGGACCCTTGCGGCGCTGGCGGCCCAGACGCGGCCCGTCGACGCCGTGATCGGTGTCGACACCGGCTCCCGCGACCACTCCGCTGCCCTCCTCGAACAGGAATTGGGCAAGGCCAACGTCACCGTCTTCGATCAGCCCAGGTCCGGCATGGGCGGAGCCGTCATGGCCGGGCTCAAGGACCTCTCACCGTGGCCTGCGGACGGACCCGGCGGCGCGCCGGGCGCCGAGTGGATCTGGTTGCTGCACGACGACGCCGCACCGGCACCTGAGGCCCTCGCCGAACTCCTCCACGCGGTCGAGCGCGCGCCGTCGGTCACGGTGGCAGGCTGCAAGCAGTTGGACTGGCATGCCGAGCGGCGGCTGATCGACGTCGGCCTCTCCACCAGCCGCTGGGCCGAGCGGCTGACGCTGATCGACGCCGACGAGCTCGACCAGGGCCAGTACGACGGCCGCAGCGATACCTTTGCCGTCAATTCCGCCGGCATGCTGGTCCGCCGCGACGTCTGGGAGGAGCTCCGGGGCTTCGATCCTGCACTGCCCGGAAGTGGCGACGACGTCGACTTCTGCTGGCGCAACCGCCTCGCCGGGCACCGCGTGGTGGTGGTCCCGAGCGCGAGGATGTTCCATGTTTCGCACCGTCCCCACGCCCTGGGCACCGCGACCGCCGCACGCAAGGCACAGGTCCATCTGCGGCTCAAACACGCGGCCGGCTGGAAAGTCCCGCTGCACGCCGCCGGCGCGCTTCTGGGGAGCCTCTTCAAACTTGTCCTGAGCATTGCAGTCAAGGACCCTGGGCACGGGTTCTCCCAGCTGCTGGCAACCTTTGCCGCGCTGGGCCGCCCGGCCGCGGTGATCCGCGGACGGCGCAACGCCGCGCGCACCCGCCGGGTCCGGCGCTCCGTCATGAAAGGGCTGCAGACCCCGCGCCGGGAGGTCTGGGCGCACCGGCGCTCCCTGATCGAGGCGCTTGGCGCCGACGACTACGGCGACGGACCCACGGGCACCGATCCGCTGGCAGAGCAGCCTACCGGGGACGCCGACGACTTCGCCGCCATCGCCACCCCGGACCGCGGTTGGGTGGGCAACGGTGCCGTGCTGGCCACACTCCTGACCCTGGCGGTTTCCCTGACTGGACTGCTCAGCCTGTTCCGGGCCCCGGCAGTTTCCGGCGGCGCGCTGATCCCTGTTTCACTGCGCCTCTCCGAAATCTGGAACCATGCCTCCACCTGGTGGATCAGCCTCGGAGCGGGCCTTCCGGGCCACGGCGACCCCTTCGGCTACCTCCTGTGGGTGCTGGGAGTGCTCGGCGCCGGCGACGCCAACGGCGCCGTCGGCTGGCTGTTGATCCTTGCCATGCCGCTGTCCGCGCTGGGCGCCTGGTTCGCCGCCGGCGCCCTGACGGCGCGCAGGAGACTGCGCCTGGCGGCCGCCCTGGTCTGGGCCGCGGCACCGGCGCTCCAGGTTTCCCTCAACCAGGGCCGGCTGGGCGCCTTGATTGCGCACGTCATGATCCCGGTGCTCGTCCTGGCGCTGCTCCGGGCGACCGGGACGGCGGCAGGCCGCGGCGTCCATGCCGTCCCGGCGCCCGGCCAAGGCCGGCTCGCGCCCATGCCCGCCGCCCGCCCCGGCATCAACGGCACGCCCTCCTGGACGGCCGCGGCCGCTGCGGGCCTCGCCATGGCCGTGGTCACCGCCGCTGCGCCGTCGCTGCTGGTGCCCTGCCTGAGCGTCGTTGCCCTGTGCGGCGTGCTTCTGGGCCGCCGCGGCCGCACGGTGTGGTGGGCGCTCCTGCCCAGCCTGGCGCTGTTCCTGCCGTTCGCCTTTTCGGTCCTGGACCGGCCGCGGGCGCTCCTGGCCGACCCGGGCCTGCCGCTCGGTTTCGACGCCGCCCCGTTGTGGCAGCAGGCCTTGGGCCAGCCGCTGAGCTTCGACGCCGGCGCCGGACTCACCGGACTCAGCGCCTTCGGCGCGTCCGCCGCGGGCTCCACCGGGCTGCCATGGGCACTGCTGCTGGCCCTGCTGTTCGGGCTGCCGGTGCTGCTGCTGGCCCTCGCCGCGCTGTTCCTGCCGCGCCGGATGGTGCTGGCAGGCCGCACCTGGACGGCACGCTGCCTGTGGGCCGTCGCAGTCCTGATGCTGGCCGGCGGCTGGCTCGCCGGGCATGTCGCCTCCGGCGCCAGCGCCGATGTCCTGGTCACGCCGTTCCCCGGCCCCGCCGTATCGGCGGCCGCCTTCGCCCTCCTGGGGTCCGCCCTTATCGCAGCAGAAGGACTCCTGGACGCCGCCGACCGGACCGCCGGGACCGGGCTGGCACGGAAGGTCCTGATCCGCGGCACGGCCGCGGCAGCCCTGACGCTGCTGCTGGCCGCACCCCTGGCCGGGTTCACCCTGTGGAGCGCGCAAAACCTGCTGCAGCCCACGGCACCGGCCCTGTCACTGGCACAGCCAGCCGCCGGGGAACCCTCCGGTCTCGGGACCCCGAGGCTCGTCCAGCCGGCCCAGGCCCGCACCCTGCCGGCCACGGCGGTTGACCGCGGCGAGGGCCCGGAACAGTCCAGGACGCTCCTGATTGCCAGCAACGAGGACGGAAGCTTCGACGCAACACTTATGCGCGGCGCCGGCACCACTCTGGACGCCCTGTCCACGATCGCCGCGGCCCGCGGCATCATGGGGGCGCCAGGCCAAGAGACGGTCCGCGACGACGACGCCGTCGCCGGTTCGCTCCGGAACGTCGTGGCCACCATTGTGGCCGGCGAAGGCGTGGATCCGCGGGAAGACCTCGAGCGGCTCGGCGTCGGATTTGTCGTGCTCCGGGTTGCCGATTCAGCGTCCGAGCTGACGGCCAGCCGCATGGACGCCGTCCCCGGTCTTGTCGCCGTCGGCCAGACCGGTACAGGCTGGCTCTGGCGGGTCAGCCCCCTGGACCGGCCCGGTAGCAAGGCCTCCGACGTCGCACACCGGGTCCGCGTGGTGGACGGCACCGGCACGACCGTCGGCCTGCTGCCTGCGGAGGAAGTCTCGGCCGCCGGCACCATCCCGGCCGGCCCCGAGGGCCGCCTGGTGGTTCTTGCCGACCGGGCCGATCCGGGCTGGAGCGCCTGGCTGGACGGCCGCCGCCTGACCTCAACGACGTCGGGATGGGCCCAGGCATTCACGCTGCCCGCCCAAGGCGGCCAGTTGAGCATCCGTTATGAAGCACCCTGGGCCGTCCTGATCGGAATTGCGCAGGCCGTGATGATCGGGCTGACCGTCCTCCTGGCCGTGCCCATGCCTGCCCGCCGGTCCAACGCCGGCCTGTCCAGGGACGAAGCCTCCCTGCGTAAGGAACATCAGCATGTCTAAGGGCGACAACAAAAACAAAAACGACGCCGGTCCGGCGCCGGAAACCCCGACGGACGCATCTTCCATGACGGAAACCCCGGCCGCTGGCGAGTCCGGCGCCGGTGCGGCGCTGCGGAAGAGGGGCGTGCCGCGGGCCGGCATGATCGGCGGTATCCTCTCCGCGGTCGCCCTCGTTGCCGCGGGCGGAGGCCTCGTGTCGGCGGCGTCGCTGACCCCCCAGAGTCCCGCCAGCCGGCATCTCGAGGCCCCTGTGGCCTCGGTGCCGGCCGGCAGCAGCGTCGGAGTCTGCCCGGGCCCGGCCCGGCTGCTTGAGGGCACCCCCGTGGGCACCGACCCCCAGTTCAGTCCGGAATCCGGCACCGCGAAGACCTCCGTCAGCGCCGCTGTGCTCGGCTCAAGCGCGGGCGTCATTCCCGGGAGCCGGCTGGCGCCGCTCAAGGGTGCCCCCCTCGCCGAAATCGCCAAGGGCGCCGCGGCTGCGCCCACCGCCTCCGCGGCTGCGGCCCGCACGCCCGTGCTGATCGCCGGCGTCGTGCCCCAGCGAGAGGTGGACAACATCAGCGTCCTCAGCGCCGATGCCCAGGACAACCGCCAGGCAGCAGCCGGCGCCGTCCTGAGCTACACGGCAGAGGACGGGGACCTCCAAGGCTCCGCGGCCGCCGCCTGCCAACAACCCGGCAACGATCTCTGGCTGGTCGGCGCCAACACGGCCCTCGGCCGGTCGGCAGTCCTGAACCTCACCAATGCCTCCAGCACACCGGCGACGGTGAGCCTGGACCTCTTTGGCTCCGAGGGCTTGATCCCGGCGCCCGGAAGCCGCGGCCTGCTCGTGGCGCCTGGCAGCACCCGCTCCATAGTCCTGGCCGGGCTTGCGCCGGGACAGGAACGGCTCGGCGTGCGGGTCCGCAGCACGGGCGGCCCGGTGGCTGCCGTCATCCAGCAAAGCGTGCTCCGCGGCCTCACGCCCGGCGGCGTCGACTTCATCACCCCCGGCACCGCCCCGTCCGTCAGCCAGGTGGCCGCCGGTCTCGAGATCCAGGATCCGGCGGCGTTGGCCGCGCTCACGGCAAAGCCCGGCTTCGCCGATGCGGGACCGGCCCTGGAAATCACCGTGCCCGGGGCGGCCGATGCCGTGGTTGAGATCAAGTTGTATGGACGCGACGGCCAGAAGGCGCTGCCCGGCGGCGGCGTGGTCACGGCGAAGGCCGGCGCAGTCACGGAAGTTTCCCTGGCCGGGGTCCCGGCCGGGACCTACACCGTCGCGGCAAGTTCCGATGTCTCGTTCGCGGCCACTGCCCGGCTCACGCGGGGACTGCAGTCCGGGGACGCCGCGGACATTGCGTTTTCCGCCGCCTCGGCCCGGCTGGGCAGCCAGCACATCGTTCCGGTTCCCCGCACCGGGGACCGGCAGCTCGTTTTCGGTGCACCCGAAGGCCGGGCGACAGTGACCTACACACCCATCACGGCCGACGGCAAAATCCGGACCGCCGGTACCGCCGACATTGCCGGCGGAACCACCGTGTCCATCAAGGTCCCCACGGACGTGGGCGGCTCGCCGCTCGTGGGCTATGTGGTGTCCGCCGCCGGGGACCCAGCCTACGGGGCGCTGGTCCTGGGGCGGGATGGCCGGCAGGACATTTCCGCGGTGGCCCTGGCGCCGGAAGCGGCAGGACAACAACAGGTCCCTGTCACGCTGGGGTACTAGTACCGGCGGCGATAGACCGGGTCGAGGGACTCCGGGGGTACGCCGAGCATCTCAGCCGTGTATTCCACGACGACGTCGTGGACCAGGTCCTGGAGCTCGTCCCGGGTTCCGCACGCCTGCTCCACCACCCGGCGGTACAGCGTGATGACCGGTCCGTCCTCGGCCGTCGCGGCCGTGAAGGCGCCCATCGGCGCGGGCGTGCGGTCCGCCACGAGCTGCTCCAGGCCGGGAGGGATCTCGTCGACGGCGAAGCGGACACCGTCGAGGGGTTTGCCCCAGATATCGTGCAGCCGCTGCGCCGAGTCCAGGACGAAGTCATCGAAGCGGTCGGAGCGGGTCCGGTAGCCGGGCAGCGTGGGGAGCATGAGCTCGCCACGAAGACCCCGGCCGTGCCGGTTCCTGCGGCGCTGCCGGAAGTTTTTTCCCCGGACAGCGGTGGGCGATCCGGCCACAGGCGCGCCGGTGGGGCCGGAGCCGGCGCCTGTACGTCCGGCGTCGGGGTCAGCCAACCGGACCGTAAAACCCGAATCGTGGTGCGATGACTGCATATCTTGACTCTAAACCCGCGGAATGATTTACGCGATACAGGCCATGCGGCGATCCGCCGCCGCACCGCCGCGGCACGACCACGGTCGTTTCAATGCGCAGCCCCCGGCCCGAGGGGGAGTAGTCTGTGATGTCGTGGGTGCAATTCGTCTTTGTTCAAGGTCTGCCTGCCGCAATTCTGCGGTGGCCACTTTGACGTACGTGTACGCCGACTCCACAGCCGTCCTGGGCCCGCTCGCGACGTACGCCGAACCGCACTGCTACGACTTGTGCGAACAGCACGCCGACTCGCTGACCGTTCCGCGCGGCTGGGAAGTCATGCGGCTGGCGATGCCGGCAACCCCGGCCGGTCCCGGTCCCGACGACCTCCTGGCCCTCGCCAACGCGGTCCGCGAGGCCGCCTCCCGTCCGGCCGCGGCGGAACCGGCAAAGGGGCAGCGCACGCTGCACCCGGCGCTGGAAGCACCGGCACCGGCCGAGGGCACCAGGCGCGGGCATCTGCGCGTCCTGCGCGAACCTTCCTAAGGCGCCAACTGGCGGTAGGGTGGAAACTGCAAAAAGCCGTCAGCCACCGGCGCCCTTTCGCGGCGCCCATCAGGGAGCGTTCACCATGCCCAAGCTCAGTCCCGAACTGTTGTCTGTCCTGCGATGCCCCGTCACCGGGTCCGGCCTGGTGCAGGAAGGCGACGAGCTCGTCACCGCCACGGCGGATGAAGCCGGGAACAAGCTGCGGTACACGATCGAGGACGGCATCCCGCTGCTGCTGCCGCCGGAGCTCCTGCCCGCTGCCGCGGCGGCCGCCTCTGATCAGCACGACGCCGGCCAGCCCGACGCCGGCCAGCCCGACGACGGCCAGCACGGCACAGCCCCGCGCCACGCCGCGGAATAACGGGCGCCCAAATCATCTCCCGGCCACCCATCAGGAACGCACCCGGCAACGAATGACTGCCTAGACCCAGAACCACCTGGTTACAACCAGCTCCAGACACGCAACGCCACCGGCCACAACAAAGGATTCACATGACTTTCGATTACAAGATTGCGGACATTTCCCTGGCCGAGGCGGGCCGCCATCAGATCCGCCTCGCCGAGCACGAGATGCCCGGACTCATGTCCCTGCGCGAGGAGTTCGGCGCCAGCCAGCCGCTCAAGGGCGCCCGGATCGCCGGATCCCTGCACATGACGGTCCAGACCGCGGTGCTGATCGAGACCCTTACCGCGCTCGGCGCAGAGGTCCGCTGGGCCTCCTGCAACATCTTCTCCACCCAGGATGAAGCCGCCGCCGCAGTGGTGGTCGGCACCGGCACCGTCGAGGACCCGCAGGGCGTCCCCGTCTTCGCCTGGAAGGGCGAGACGCTGGAGGAATACTGGTGGACGGCCCAGCAGATCCTCACCTGGCCGGGCGCCGACGCCAACCCTGAGCTGGGTCCGAACATGATCCTGGACGACGGCGGCGACGCCACCATGCTGGTGCACAAGGGGGTCGACTTCGAGGCCGCCGGTGCTGTCCCCGCCGCCACCGAGGACGAGTCCGAAGAAGGCCGGGTCTTCCTCGACGTGCTGCGCGCCTCGCTCGCGGCCGACCCGCAGAAGTGGACCCGCATCGGCTCCGTCCTGCTCGGCGTCACCGAGGAGACCACCACCGGTGTGCACCGCCTGTACCAGCTGGCGGAGCAGGGCAAGCTGCTCTTCCCGGCCATCAATGTCAACGACTCCGTCACCAAGAGCAAGTTCGACAACAAGTACGGCATCCGCCACTCCCTGCCGGATGGAATCAACCGCGCCACCGACGTCCTCATGGGCGGCAAGGTCGCCGTCGTCTGCGGCTACGGCGACGTCGGCAAGGGCGCTGCGGAGGCCTTCCGCGGCCAGGGGTCGCGCGTGATCGTCACGGAAATCGATCCGATCTGCGCCCTCCAGGCGGCCATGGACGGCTACCAGGTCGCCAAGCTGGAATCCGTCCTCAGCGAAGGCCACATCTTTATCACCACCACCGGCAACAAGGACGTCATCATGGCCAAGCACATGGCCGGGATGCGTGACAAGGCGATCGTGGGCAACATCGGCCACTTCGACAACGAGATCGACATGGCCGGACTGGCGCGGGTCCCCGGCATCAAGAAGGTCGAGATCAAGCCGCAGGTGCACGAGTGGGTCTTCGAAGCCGACACAGACGCCCAGCGCTCCATCATCGTCCTGTCCGAGGGCCGGCTGCTGAACCTCGGCAACGCCACCGGACACCCCTCCTTCGTCATGAGCAACTCCTTCGCCAACCAGACGATCGCCCAGATTGAACTGTTCACGAAGGCCGGCCAGCCCGAGGGCGAACGTGAATACGAGAAGCAGGTATACGTCCTGCCGAAGATCCTGGACGAGAAGGTCGCCCGCCTGCACCTGGGTGCCCTCGACGTGGAGCTGACCGAGCTGTCCAAGGAACAGGCCGAGTACCTGGACGTCGACGTGGCCGGGCCGTACAAGCCTGGTCACTACCGCTACTAGGAAGCCTCCCAAGGGGCCCCGGACTCAGGTCCGGGGCCCCTTGTTGTGACCGTTTTGGGGGCACTTTTGTAACCGGATCGTGGTCGAAACGGTCCGGGGTTCCAAGGTAACTCGCTTATGCTGGCAAGATGACGTGTGGAAACGCCCGGGTCCTGTGATGGCCCTGAAAAACTGGAGTACTGGCCGCAAGATCGCCTTGGTGGGCGTGGTCTGCGCCCTGGCAGCCGGCGGCGGGGCCTTCGCAGCGGCGGCTCCGGGGATCGCCCAGCCGGCGATTTTCTCCGAGGCGGGATCCCCGGCCCGGACGACGCCGGGACTCGCCGTCCCGGTGGTGGCCCCCGCGGAACTTGCCGTCGCACCGGCCGACGGCGCCAAGCAGGTAAACCCCGCAGCGCCGGTATCCCTCAAGGTCACCAACGGGCGCATTGACCGGGTGGCCCTCACGACCGACGCCGGCGACACCGTTGACGGCACCCTGAGCGCGGACGGGGCCGCCTGGACTTCCTCCGGCGACCTGACGTTCAACACTCGGTACAACTTCAATTACTCCGTGGTGGATGACGCCGGACGCAACACCAACAGCACGCGGACCTTCACCACCGTCTCTACGGCCAACGAGGCCGACGCCGCGATCTACCCCCTGGACGGGATGAAGGTGGGCGTGGCCCAGCCCCTGCAGATCACCTTCAGCGAGCCGGTCCTGAACCGGGACGCCGTCGAAAAGGCCATCAAGATCACCTCCACTTCCGGCCAGAAGGGAGATTTCCGCTGGTTCAGCAAGAACACCGTCAGGTACCGGCCGGAGGCCTTCTGGGCAGCGAACAGCACCATCACGATGGACATGCAGCTGTTCGGCGTCGAGTTGGGCAACGGGCAGGTGGGCAACTTCAACAAGACGGTGACCATTCGCGTCGGGGACAAGAAAGTGGCAGTGGCCGACGCCAAGGCCCATACCTTCTCGGTGAGCATCAACGACCAGCCGGTCGGGAAGTGGCCGGCGACCATGGGGGACAAGCGGTTCCCGTCTGCCCGGGGCTATCTCGTGTTCATGGAGAAGCACCGGGTGGAGCACATGGACGCCTCCACGATCGGGCTCAAACCGGGGGATCCGGCCTACTACGGCCAGCTTGACGTCAACTACGCCACGCGCCTGACGCCCAGCGGGGAGTTCATCCACCAGGCCACGGATTCCGCAATGCCCTACATCGGCAAGGCGAACCTCTCCCACGGCTGCATCGGCCTGGGCCCGGACGGGGCGAAGTGGGTCTTTGACAACATGACCACCGGCGACGTCGTCCAAGTGGTGAACACCGAGGGGGAGTACGCCAACTTCGATGACGGCTACGGGGACTGGAACATCCCTTGGGCCCAATACGCCAACTGACGGGGTGGCACCTCGCCGAGCCTGATCCTCTGACGGTAGGCTCGGAGCCAGATAAATTGCGCAGCCGGGCGCAGGCCGGGCAGCACAGAAGCCTACGGAAGCGAAGCTCCACGTGACTGACAAGAGTCCCACCCCACCCGACCGGCCGGATCCGCACCTGGATCCCACGGACGACACCGACGAGCCGGCGTTCGACTGGATGAAGCCGGCCTCCGCCGCCAAGCCCACCGCAGGCTCCGCAGCCGCCCCTGCCGGCAAGCCCGCTGCCACCTCCGCCGCAGGCTCTGCCGGCAAGCCCGCTGCCACGAAGCACGACGGCGCAGCTGCTGCGGCCGCCGCGGCGGCGGCGTCCGCAACCAGCCAGCCAGGGAGCCGCGCCGACCGCAAGGCGGCCGAGGCCGCCGTCCTCCAGACGGAGGCCGGGACGTCCGGTGCATCAGCCGGAGCACGCCAGGACTCCGCCTCCGACGAGCCGCTGCAGACCACTGCCCTGCAGACCACGGCCCTGCAGACCACGGCCCTGCAGGATCCTGCCCAGGAGGACGCCGAACGCCGCAATGCCGAACGCCGGAATGCCGAACGCGAGCAGGCCGCCAAGGCCAAGCCTGTCCTGCCCCGGGTGATGCAGGTGCTGCTCGCCGTGTTCTACCCCCTCATCCTGCTGGTGCTCGCCGTCCGCGCCGTGACCAGCCCCATGTTCCTCTGGGTGGAGTACAACCGGCCAGGCTTCCCCGGCGACGGCTACGGCTTCAGCACGGATGACCGCATGACCTACGGCTCCTACGCGGTGGACTACCTGAGCAACTGGTCAGGCCCGCGCTACCTCGGCGATCTTGTGGACCTAAGCGGCGAGCGGCTGTTCAAGGACGGCGAAGTCAGCCACATGGCCGACGTCAAGGCCGTCATCTTGTCCACGTTCGGTGCCGGCACGCTGCTGATCCTGCTGGGTCTGGTTGCCGTGATCTACCTGTTGCGGAAACACAACGGGGGAGTCCGCCGCGGCCTGTTCGCCGGCTCGATCGTCACCCTCGCGGTCATCATCGGCCTCGGAACCCTCGCCGTGCTCGGCTGGGAGCAGTTCTTCACCGATTTCCACCGGATTTTCTTCGCCAACGGGACCTGGACCTTTACGCTCCAGGACACCCTGATCCGGCTGTTCCCGGGCCAGTTCTGGATGGACGCCGGGATCGTCATCGGAGCCCTCGTCCTGCTTGCTTCCCTTCTCACCCTGATCCTGACCTGGCCCACGCGCCGGCGCCGCGGCCTTGGCAAGAAGGCCGGCACGTCCAAAGTCACGGACGCAGACGCTGACGCCGGCACTGACGCCACCGCCGAGGCTGCGCCCGCGGCAGACGGCACGCCCGGTGGCACCGGCAACGAGGCAGAGGGCGCTGCGCGCACCCGGCACACCGTCTAAGAGGGCCAGTTGCCCCTTGGGGTTCAGCCGTAGATGCGGTTGATGTGCTCCGCGTAGTCCCGCACGACGGCGGCCCGCTTGAGCTTGAGTGAGGGGGTCAGGTGCCCTGACTCCACGGTGAAGTCGGCGTCCAGGATGACGAAGCTGCGGATGGACTCGGCCTTGGAGACCAGGAGGTTCGCCTCATCGATGGCGCCCTGGATTGAGGCCCGGACGCTCTCGTCGGCGGCGGCTTCGCCCGGGGCCATGACGGGCACCTTCCGCGCCGTGCACCAGTTGTGCAGTCCTTCCGGGTCCAGGTTGACCAGTGCCGAGACGAACGGCCGGCCGTCGCCAACCACCACGGCCTGTCCGACCAGCTGGTGCTCCCGGATCTTTTCCTCGAGCGGGCCCGGGGCGACATTCTTGCCGCCGGCCGTGACCAGCAGGTCCTTCTTCCGGCCCGTGATGGTCAGGAAGCCGTCCTCGTCGAGGGAGCCGAGATCGCCGGTCCGGAAGAAACCGTCGACGAACGCCTCCGCGTTGGCGGCCTCGTTGGCGTGGTAGCCCTTGAAGACGCCGATGCCCTTGACCAGGATCTCACCGTCGTCGGCCACCCGGACCGTGGTTCCCGGCACCGGGATGCCGACTGTGCCCACCTTGGTCCTTGCCGGGGTGTTGGCCGTGCATGGCGCCGTGGTTTCCGTCAGGCCGTAGCCTTCCAGGACGGGGATGCCAGCGCCGCGGAAGAAGTGGGCATCGTTGGAGCTCAGCGCGCTGGCACCGGAGACCGTGTACCGCAGCTGGCCGCCGAATCCCTGCCGGAGCCGGGGGTACAGCAGCCGGTCGAAGACTGCGTGCCGGGCACGCAGGAAGAGTCCGGGTCCGGTGCCGTTGCCGCGGGAGGCGGCGTCCAGGGCCTTGGAGTAGTCGATCGCTGCCGCCGCTGCAGCCGTGAAGATGCGGCCCTTGCCCGCGGCGGCAGCCTTCTGCGCGGCTCCGGCGTAGACCTTTTCGAAGATCCGGGGGACAACCAGCAGGAAAGTGGGCTTGAAGCTGGCCAGGTCTTCCAGGAGCTCCTTGGCGCTTGCGGTGTGTCCGAGGGTGGAGCCGGAACTCAGGCAGATGACCTGCACCGCCCGGGCTAAAACGTGCGCCAGGGGCAGGAACATCAGCGTCCGCGAACGCGGCTGCAGGAGGATCTCGGGCAGGAAGAGGGCGACGTTCTTCGCGACCAGGGCAAAGTTGGCGTGGGTGATCTCGCAGCCTTTGGGCTTGCCGGTGGTGCCGGAGGTGTAGACCAGGGACGCAACGTCCGCCAGGGACGCAGCGGTCCGGTGGCGTTCGAGCTCGGCGTCGGTCACCCCGGTGCCGGCCGCGGCCAGGCTCGCCAGGTTCGGTGCCGCGCCGTCGTTCTCCATCCGCACTACGGAGACAAGCCGGTCTCCGAGGACGGCGGAGGCGTCCAGGACGCCCTGGACGAGGACCGCCTTGGCAGGGTCCTCGACGAAGACCCGCAGGGCCCCCGAGTCGTGGAGGATCCATTCGACCTGGGCCGCGGAGGAGGTCTCGTAGATCGGGACGGTGACGCCGCCGGCGAACCAGATGGCGAAGTCCACCACCGTCCACTCATACCGGGTGGCGGACATGACGGCGACGGTTTCACCAGGTGTCAGTCCGCCGGCAATCAGGCCCTTGGCCAGGGCCGTGACCTGCCCCAGGAATTGTTGGACGGAGACATCGGTCCAGCCGCTGGGGCCCTTGCGGGAGTAGAGGGCGTGCACGGGGTCCTTCGCGTGCTGCTCCAGGAGCAGGTCCGTCACGTTGCTCTCCGGATCCAGCTCCACGAGCAGTCCGGTGCTTGCTTCTCTCACAGCCGAGTCTCCATTTCCTGGTCCGCCCGGAGTTCGGCGGACTTCCCCTGCAATCCTGCCCTAGATCCAGGACGGCATCCACATCCGGATACGCCAGTCCTGGTACGGGATCACCTCGGCGGTCCAGACCGGATAGAAGAACGCGGACACCAGCACGGCCGCCACCACGAACAGCGCCACCAGGTAGAACCCGGATCGCCGGCGCCAGAGGGGGTCGCCGCGCTGGCCGAGCACCAGCCCCAGGCAATAGACCAGCGCCAGCACCAGGAACGGTTCAAAGGAGACCGCGTAGAAGAAGAAGGTGGTCCGCTCCGGGTACAGGAACCAGGGGAGATAGCCCGCGGCGACTCCGGCCAGAACCGCGCCGGCGCGCCAGTCGCGGCGGCCGGCCCACCAGAACAGCAGGACGCCCAGACTCACGGCCGCGCTCCACCAGATCAGCGGGTTGCCCACGGAGAGGATGGCGGTGGTGCAGTTGCTGAGATCGCAGCCCGGGCTGCCCTGCCCCGGGGATTCGTAGAAGAAGGACGTGGGCCGGCCCATGACCAGCCAGCTCCAGGCGCTGGCCTCGTACGGGTGGTCCGAACTCAGGCCCTGATGGAACTTGTAGGCTTCAAGGTGGTAGTGCGCCAGGGAGCGTACGGCGTTCGGCAGCCAGCCCCACTCGGCCGAGGGGTTGGTCTCGGCCCAGTGCCTGAAGTAGGCGTCTTTGGACCGGAACCAGCCGGTCCAGGTGGCGCCGTAGACCACGGCGGCCACCGGAACGATGCTCAGGAAGGCCGGGACGCCGTCCTTGAGGATGCCGCCGCTGATCCAGGCATGCACGCCGGCGATGCGCCGCGCGCTGAGGTCCCAGAAGACGGTCAGCAGGCCGAACCCGGCCAGAAAGAACAGGGCGGACCATTTCGTGCCGACCGCCAGGCCCAGGCACACTCCCGCAGCGAGGCGCCACCACCGGATGCCGAGCCAGGGCCCGGAGGTGAGCTGGAGCGCGGAGGGACGCCCCGTGGCGGAGGCTGCGGCCTGCCGGCCGAGCCGGGCTGCCAGCCGCCGCCGGCCGTCGTCGCGGTCCATCAGCAGGGCGCCGAACGCGGCGAGGACCCAGAACATGAGGAAGATGTCCAGCAGCGAGGTCCGGGACATGACGACGTGGTGGCCGTCCACGGCGAGCAGGACGCCGGCAACGGCGCCCAGGGTCAGCGAGCGGAAGAGCTTTTGCGCGATCAGGGCCAGCAGGAGGATGGACAGCGTCCCTGTCAGGGCCGCACCGAACCGCCAGCCGAAGGGATTGTCCGCCCCGAACAGCCACATGCCCGCGGCAATCATCCATTTGCCGACCGGCGGGTGGACCACGTACTCCGGCGTATTCAGCAGCACGCCGGGATTGCCGGCGATGAAGGAGTCGTTCGCCCGGTCGGGCCAGCTGCGCTCGTACCCGCTGACCAGGAATGAATACCCGTCTTTCACGTAGTACGTTTCGTCGAAGACCAGGTTTCGCGGCGTGTCCAGCCGGACGAACCGCAGTACGCCGCCCAGCGCGGCCGTGAGGACTGGAATGAGCCAGTACCAGAGCCGAAGCGACGCCGGGTAGTCCCGCCAGCTCTGGATGCTGCCGATCAGGCGTTCCCGGAGGGCCTCGGCCGTGTTGGCCTCGGCGGGGCGGCCGATCCAGCGGTGTCCCTCCAGATTGCGGCCGGTGCGGAAGCGGCCGCCGGCTCTGCCGTTGGCGCTGCTCGGACCTGTTGTCGGCGATGCGGCGGGGCCAGCCTCGGGCTGCCGCGTGGGGGTCTGGATCACGTTGCCATGCTACCTTTCGCGGCTGTGCTCGCAGGGCCGCGCCCCGGCGGCAGTAGGCTGGTCCTGTGGACCACGAACCCAGCACTTCCCCCCTTCCTCCCGCCGACGACAGCGCGGCCGCCGTCGTTCCGGCCCCTGTTTCCGCCCCTGGCGGCCCCGGCAGGATCGTCCTCGCGGCGACGCCGATCGGTAACGCCGGCGATGCCTCGGCGCGGCTCGTGGAGTTGCTGACGACGGCGGACATCGTTGCCGCGGAGGACACCCGGAGGCTGCACCGCCTCGTGCAGAACCTCGGCATCACCGTGGCCGGCCGGATCATCAGCTATCACGAGCACAACGAGGTGGCCAAGACCGCGGACCTGCTGGAGCAGGTCCGGTCCGGCAAGACTCTGGTCATGGTGACCGATGCCGGCATGCCGTCCGTGTCGGACCCGGGGTTCCGGCTGGTTGAAGGCGCCGTGGCGGCCGGGCTCACCGTCACTGCGGCGCCGGGCCCCTCCGCCGTGCTGACCGCCCTGGCCCTCTCCGGCCTGCCGACGGACCGCTTTTGCTTCGAAGGGTTCCTGCCCCGCAAGGCGGGCGAACGCTCCTCGCGGCTGGCGGACCTCGATGCCGAGCGGCGCACCATGGTGTTCTTCGAGGCGCCGCACCGGCTCGAACCTATGCTGAGGGCCCTGCGCGAAAGCTTCGGCGCCGACCGCCGGGCCGCCGTGTGCCGTGAACTGACCAAGACCTACGAAGAGGTCATCCGCGGCACCCTGCGTGAACTGCTCGAATGGGCCGAGTCCAACGAGGTGCGCGGCGAAATCGCGGTGGTGGTGGGCGGTGCTCCCGAACGCGAACCAGGCCGTCCCGAAGACCACGTGGCTGCCGTCAACGGGCTGATAGCCCAAGGCATCCGGTTGAAGGAGGCCGTCGCCGCCGTGGCCGACGACGCGAAAGTCAGCAAGCGCGAACTCTATGCCGCGGTGCTCGCCGCGCGGTGATGAAAGCCGCGGGCTCCGGGCGGCTCTGAGCCGCACCGGCCAGCTGGATCCGGACCCCGCGGATGGCATGGGGCAGTTGTGCAGCTGCACAGCATATTCTGGATCGGGTAGTGCGCGCATGCATAGACTTGCCCGTGAGCGCAGCAGTACCGTGGCAGTAATCCAGACGCCCGGGCCTGCTTGCGGGAACGAGCGCCGAAGCCAAAAACTAATTCAAACCAACTAGTGCCAACAAACTAGGGCCAACCGAATTGCTGACGAGGGAGTCATTGTGACTGTAACTGCCCAGCCTATTGTTTCCGCGGAGCGCGAGAGCGCCCTGCTGGCGTCCGTTCCGACGGGCCTGCTGATCAACGGCGAGTGGCGTCCGGCCGCGTCCGGGAAGACCTTCGACGTCGAGGACCCTGCCACCGGGAAGGTCCTGCTCAGCATTGCCGACGCCGGTCCCGAGGACGGCAAGGCGGCCCTGGACGCGGCCGCTGCCGCGCAGGAGTCCTGGGCGAAGGTCCCGGCCAGGGAACGGGGCGAGATCCTGCGCCGCGCGTTCGAGATGGTGACCGAGCGGGCGGAGGACTTCGCGCTGCTGATGACCCTGGAGATGGGCAAGCCGCTGGCCGAGGCCCGTGGCGAGGTCACCTACGGGGCGGAGTTCCTGCGCTGGTTCTCCGAGGAGGCCGTCCGCGCGTTCGGCCGCTACTCCGTCTCCCCGGACGGGAAGTCCCGGCTGCTGGTGACCAAGAAGCCGGTGGGCCCGTGCCTGCTGATCACGCCGTGGAACTTCCCGCTCGCGATGGCGACCCGCAAGATCGCCCCCGCGGTCGCGGCCGGCTGCACGATGGTGCTCAAGTCCGCGAACCTGACCCCGCTGACCTCGCAGCTCTTCGCGRCAGTGATGGTCGAGGCCGGGCTGCCCGCCGGTGTCCTGAACGTCATCCCGACCTCCACCGCCGGTGCCACGACCGGGCCGCTGATCAAGGACCAGCGCCTGCGCAAGCTGTCCTTCACCGGCTCCACCGAGGTCGGCCGCCGGCTGCTGGCGGACGCCTCCGAGACCGTCCTGCGGACCTCGATGGAACTCGGCGGGAACGCCCCGTTCGTGGTGTTCGGGGACGCCGACGTCGATGCCGCCGTCGCCGGGGCGATGCTGGCGAAGCTGCGGAACATGGGCGAGGCGTGCACCGCGGCGAACCGGTTCATCGTGCACGAGTCCGTCGCGCAGGAATTCGCGGAGAAGTTCGCCGCGAAGATGGCGCAGATGACCACGGCCCGGGGCACCGAGGCCGAATCCAAGGTCGGGCCGCTGATCGATGCGAAGAGCCGGGACAAGGTCCACGAGCTCGTCACCGACGCCGTCGCTGCCGGCGCGGTCGCGGTGACCGGCGGTTCCGCGGTCGAGGGCCCGGGCTACTTCTACCAGCCCACCATCCTCACCGGCGTGACCGAGGGCACCCGGATCCTGTCCGAGGAAATCTTCGGACCCGTCGCCCCGATCATCACCTTCGACACCGAGGACGAGGCCGTCCGGCTCGCGAACAACACCGAGTACGGGCTCGTGGCCTACGTCTTCACCCGGGACCTGAACCGCGGCATCCGGATGGGCGAACGGCTCGAGACCGGCATGCTGGGCCTGAACGCCGGCGTGGTCTCCAACGCCGCGGCACCGTTCGGCGGGGTCAAGCAGTCCGGCCTGGGCCGTGAGGGCGGCCTCGAGGGCATCGAGGAATACCTCTACACCCAGTACATCGGCATCGCCGACCCGTACGCCGGCTAAGCCCACAACCTAGCCGCGACGCACCCGGCGGACGGAGCTGCGGATCTTCCCCCAGGATCCTGCGAGCCCCCGCCGGGTGCGTTGTGCTGTGCGGGCGAGGAGCCGGCGGGGCCGCGGGAGGGCCCGCCGCCAGTCGGAGATGACCGACGGCGGCAGCCAGGCCGCGCGCAGCCGGACCAGTGCCCCCGCGTTGGCCCGCAGCGAGGCCTGCACCAGGGCGATCCTGGCCGCGGCGGAGTCGGCCGGATCCGGGGAGTCTGCGTTCTGCGCCGGACCCCCGGCGCCGCCCGGGCGGCCGTATTGCTCACGTTCAAAGTCCTCGGTCAGCGCGGCCGCGGCCCGCTGCCCTGGCGCATCCTCGCCGTCGGGTTCCCCCAACGCCGCCGAGGCACGCAACCGCTCCGAGAAATGCCGCGGCGTCTCGCTCGCTCCGGGCGCCACGCCGTAGTCCGTGGCCAAGTCCCGCAGTTCCGCCCAGGCCGGCAGGGCCGTTCCTGCCGTGGCGCCGGGATAGCCGCGGGCCGCCGTCCTCAGCCTGCGGCGCCGCACGCCGCTGCGCACCAGCCGCGGGGTGGCCACCAGCAGTGCCAGCAGCAGCGCCGCACCAACGCCGTACAACGCCTGTGCCACCTGCGTGCCCCCGGGCGCCGGCGTGCCGGCCCCGGGCGCCGGAACCGTGCCGGGGACCGGGAACGGTGCCGGGGTGGAACCGTCCCCGGGGGTCAGGGCGTCGTTGCGTTCGTTGGTGCTGGCGCCGCTGGGCAAGGAGGCCTCCGTGGCGTAGGCCGGAACTAGGCCGCGGGACGGCGTCGGCTCAAACGCGACCCAGCCGACGCCCTGGAAGTAGAGCTCCGGCCAGGCATGGGCGTCCCGGGCATCGACCTCGAACTCCGGAAGCGGACCTTGGCCCGAGACCGCCACCGTGGCCCCGGTGGGGCGTCCCGGGGCGTAGCCCACGGCGATCCTGCTCGGAATGCCCTCCAGCCTGGCCATGACGGCCATGGCCGAGGCGAAATGAATGCAGTAGCCGCTCTTCTGGTTCAGGAAGTCCGCCAGCACGGACAGGCCGTTCCCGTCGTAGCCGCCCTGCACGGGGGACTGCAGGGAGTAGGCGAACTCGGTGGAGCGCAGGTACCGCTGGATGGCCATGGCCTTCGCATACGGCGAGGCTGCTCCGGCCGTCACGGTCTTGGCCGTGCTGCTCACAACCTCCGGAATGTTCGACGGTTGCCGCAGGAACTGCTCCGGGATCCCGCGCACCGGCTCGGAAGCCCGCGCCAACAGCGCCGCCGTGAGCTGCGGAGTGACGGACGTGACCAGGTACTGCTGGTCGCGGGAATTGGTGTCGACCCCCTTGATGCTCAGCGTCGCAGGATCCCAGCTCCAGCGCCCCGTCAGGCCGTTGACCGCTTCCGGCGCATACGGCGCGGGCAGGTACGGGCTCGTGTACTGGCCGGTGTTGACGGCCGTGATCACCCGGAGCTCTGTCGGGGCGGTGTCAAGCCCGGACTCGATCCTGCCGGTCCCCGCTTGCCGGGTGGACTCCCGGTCATCGGGGGACCAGGAATCGCCGTCAAAGTTGTCCACCGTCACCGAGCGCAGGTACGGCGTCGTCGGCGCGTTTGTGGCGAAAGTGATCCGGCCCTCGCCCGAGGGACTGCGCAGGCTGGTGCCCAGGCTGATCATCGGATTCAGGCCGGTGGCGCTGCCGAACGGGTTCAGCCGCGAGCCTTGCGGGAACGTGCCCTGGTCGAAACCCGGGATGACCGGCTGCAGCAGGAGCGTGACGGTCAACGCCGCGGCGGCCGTGATCGCGCCGCGCCGGAGCTGCCCGGGGTTCCGGGCCGTGTCGGCCAGGGTACGGGCATCCGGCGTGAACCAGTGGCTGCACCCGAGAATCAGCAGATACCCGACGGCGGCGCCCACGAACCCGAGCACTCCCACACTTTGCGGCTTGACCATGGCCGGTACCACGAGGATTGCCAGGATCCCCAGCCCGCTCGTGGCCGGCAGCGCCAGCGGGAACGCCAGGGCATCGACGAGGATCACCAGGAGCCCGAGCACCGCGCAGATCAGCATGACGATGCCGGCGTTGGGGGCCACCGGGGTGCTCTCGGCAAGGACGGTTTCGCTGGCCCGCCGGAGGAACTTTCCCAGGTAGTTCGTGGTCTCCGGCGACGGAATGAACCCGGCAATGCTGTGCTGCCGGAAGAAAATGAAGGTCAGGGCCACAATGAGCGCCACCAGGCCGCCGGCAGCCACGAGCCAGGTCCGGGCCCGCAGCGACCGGAGCACCGCCATGGAGAACGCGACGGAGAGGACGACACTGAACACCGGGGAGTACCAGGCCCACCCACGCAGGACGCCGTTGAAGCCGAGGGCGGCGCCCGCGACGGCCACCGCGACGGCGGTCCCCATCACCCAGGGCTGGGCGCCGGGTCCGTCCGGCCGGGACGCCACGCCGGGGGACAGGACTGTCGGTTCTTCCGTGCCGGCCGGGCCGGCGTCAGATCCGGAGCCGCGGTGCGGTGCGAGCGTCATGGCCGGCCCCCCACGCCGCGGCGGACGTCGGCCGCGGAGGACATCGCCGGGTCTGTCTGGTCGAAGGCCGCCCATGCATCCGGCAGCGTGCTCCGCGCAGTTACCGCCACGGCCCGCCACCCGCCCAGCCGCAAGGCCTCCAGTACCTCGGGCATTTCGCCGGAATCCTGTGCCTGGTCCGTGACCAGCAGCGCGAAGGCGTTCGCCCCGAACCCGGCTGCCGGCGACAGCGCCCGGGCTTCGGCCAGGGACAGGCTGCCCAGGACCGCCAGGACCGGTCCCCGCAAGCGGTGGGCGGAGAGCTTGACCATCAGGGCGTCGTCGAAGACCTGCGGGGCGTTGGGTGCGGCCTTGGCCTCCTGCGGGCGCGACTGCGGCCGCGGCCCTTGGGCGCGGTCACGGGGCGGGCGGGTGTGGTGATGGTGGTGCGGGCCGGAAAGTTCGATGGCGGCCAGGCTTTCCGCGATGGACTGCAGCCCGGCCGTTCCGGTGTATTCCTCGGCTTCCGGGTCGGGAGCGGACGGAGAATTCCGGAAGGCGGGCCGGCCCGCGCTGTCCAGGAACCGCAGCGAGTAGTTGCGTTCCGCGAGGTGCGCGCCGATCGACATCGCCGCCGTGACAGCCCATTCGAAGGCGTCGCAGGTCAGCAAGTCATGGCCGTCGCCCTCCCCGCTCCCCGAGTGGCCGCCCGGGGAGTGGGCGCCGTGGCCAAACACGCCGTGGGGAAAAGCCGAGAGGCGCTGCTCCAGGATGATCGTTGCCTCGGGGGTCGTGACGGATTCCTCCTGCCGCACCATGAGGGACCCGTGCCGGGCGGTCGCGGCCCAGTGCACGCGGCGCAGCGGATCCCCGTGCCGGTACTCGCGGGTCATGACGTCATCGTCGCTTGGATTGGCCCGGGCCCGGGTGGGTGTGACGCCGTCGTGTCCGCGGGCACCGGCGAGCCCTGTCTCGGGGAGCTCCACAGCGGCGGGCGTCACGGTGAGGAGGTCGCCGTCGTCAATCGCATGGCGGTGGAAGGACAGCCCGAAGGGGTCGCTGAACTCCGCCGTGACGGGCCCGATCAGGAACTGGCCGCGCCGGGCCGAGCGAAGGTGGTACTCATAGCGGCTGGTGCCGCCGGCGGCCGCACGGGCCGGGAAACGGAAGACCGGGGATTCGCCGAACCGGGCCGGCAAGTGTTCCTCCATGATCGCGTGGCCTGTACCGGCCCCGGTCCGCGCGACGGCCAGCCGCACCGTGGTGCGCGCGGACGTTTCGACCRGCGACGGGCTGAATTCGCGGTAGACCTGGAACCTCGGCTTCAGGACCCGGGTTCCGGCCAGGGCCAGCACCGGCAGGACCAGCAGCAGTACGGCCAGCGCCAGCAAATCCCGGCGCCCCATGATCTGCGCGGCCAGCAGGGACAGCGCACCCGCTCCGAGCAGGCCCCAGCCGCGGGTGCTGAAGAAGTGTCCGGGGAACCGATCCCTCAACGCCACGGCGGAACCATGCCCTAGCGCGGATTCGGCAGTTTGGGTGAGGGCGCGGCTGCCATGGCTGAGGCCTGCTTCCGGCCAGGGCGGCCGGTTCCGTTGGTTGAAGCCGTCACTTCCGGCGTGACGGGGATCTTGGCGATGATGGCCCGGATGACGCTTTGCGGCGTTTCGCCCGCGCTGGCCGCCTTGCGGTCGAGGATGATCCTGTGGGCGAGCACCGCTTCGGCGACGCTGACGACGTCGTCCGGCAGCACGAAGTCCCGGCCCTCCAGTGCGGCGGTGGCCTTCGCCGCACGCAGGAGCTGAAGCATGGACCGCGGGCTGGCGCCGAGCCGGAGAAGCCCGCTTTCGCGCGTGGCCCGTCCCACGGCCACCGTGTACTCCTTGATGGACCGGGACACGTAGACCTGCTGCACCGTGGCGATCATGGCGGCCACTTCCGCCGCGGTGACCACTGCCGTCACGCGGGCCAGGGGAGAGGATGCCTGATGGGTCTCCAGCATCTCCATCTCGGACTCGCGGTCCGGGTAGCCCATGGAAATCCGGGCCATGAAGCGGTCCCGCTGCGCTTCCGGCAGCGGGTACGTGCCCTCCATCTCAATGGGGTTCTGCGTCGCCACCACCATGAACGGCTCATCCAGCCGGTAGGACGTGCCGTCCACCGTGACCTGGTGCTCCTCCATGCACTCCAGCAGGGCTGATTGGGTCTTGGCCGAAGCGCGGTTGATTTCGTCCCCGATGACGATATTGGCGAACACCGCGCCGTGCCGGAACTCGAAGGTCCGGGTCGCCTGGTTGTAGATGGACACGCCCGTGACGTCGGACGGGAGCAGGTCCGGCGTGAACTGGATCCGGTTGACGGAACAGTCGATAGTGCGGGCCAGGGTCTTGGCCAGCAGCGTCTTGCCCACCCCCGGGACGTCTTCCAGCAGCAGATGGCCCTGGGCAAGGAGCACGGTGAGCGCCAGCTTGGCCGCTTCAGCCTTGCCGTCAATGACCGTATTAATGGCCGTCAGGATCCGGGTGCTGGCTGAGTGGAAGGCGTCCGCGTCCATAGCCGGCGCCGAGGACCGGTGTCCGGCTGCGTTTGGGTCCAGGCCGGGGCGGCCCGGGAGTCTCTGTCCTTCGGGGAGAATGTCGTCTACGGAAGTGCGGTGGTAATCCATCGGCAGCCTTTCAGCCCTGGTGGGTCCCGGAACTGACCGCCAGCGGCCGCCGGACCCCGCAGCAGCGTTCGCCTGTTTCCTAACGGGGAAATAACAGAGTACTTACAGACTACTAACACAACCGCCGGGCCTGACAGAGAGTTCCGGGGATTTCTGGGCGCCGGTTAGGGTGGATGAATGCTCAATCCCCTCACTCCCGTCCCGTTCCGGGCGCCCGGAACTGACGGTACCGGACGCAGCGGGTATCCGCCCGCACCGGAGCCGCTGCCCGTGTCGGTCATGGACAACCACACGCATCTGGACTTTCCCGACGCGGAGCTCACCGTGGGCATCAGGGACGCCCTCGACGCCGCCGCAGCGGTCGGCGTCCAAGGTGCGGTGCAAGTGGGCTGCGACCTCGAATCGTCCCGGTTTACCGTCAAGGCGGTTGACCTTGACCCCCGGCTCCTGGGCGCAGTTGCCCTCCACCCCAACGATGCCCCCGGCTACGCCCGGCGCGGCGGACTCGAGGACGCCCTGGCCGAGATCGAGGCCCTGGCTGCCCATCCGAGGATCCGGGCGATCGGTGAGACCGGCCTGGACTTCTTCCGGACCGAGGGGGAGGGCCTGGCCCACCAGCGCTATTCGTTCCGCCGCCACATCGACATCGCCAAACGGCTCGGACTGACGCTGCAAATCCACGACCGCGACGCCCACGACGACGTCGTCCAGGTGTTGCGCGACGAGGGGGCCCCGGAGCGCGTGGTCTTCCACTGCTTTTCCGGCGACGAGGCCCTCGCCCGGACCTGCAACGCTGAGGGCTGGTACATGTCCTTCGCCGGAACCGTGACGTTCAAGAACGCGGCGGACCTGCGGGCAGCGCTGGCCATCGCGGAGCCGAGCCGGGTCCTGGTCGAGACCGACGCGCCCTTCCTCACCCCGCACCCGCATCGCGGCCGCCCGAACGCGAGCTACATGGTTCCGTATACGGTTCGGGCCATGGCCAATGTGACTGGGTCTGAGCTAGCCGAGCTGTGCTCGCAAATCGCCGCCAATACCGTGCGGGCGTACGGATCCTGGGACTGAACTGCCCCCTATCAGCCACGCGGGATAGATACCGGGTATGCACAAATTCTTGGCTCCTTTATAACGCTTCGATTACAGTGGTCAACTATTAGCCGGGGTCGGGGAAGGCCTACGGATGATTTCACTCCAGCAGGGCGTGCATTGTGGCCAACGAACCACATGCGCGCTCTCGTTTTGGGTGAGGCAGTGCACGCATTTTCCGTGACGCTCCGGACGCTGTCCGGACCCGCCGTTGGCGCGCTCACGGAGGGTGGCCACGTGCACTTATCCCCGTGCCCGGAAGGTCCAAGAGATTCGGGCAATTGTGGTCAAGTTCTTCACATCGGACGGAAAGTTCAGCTTCGTCAAGGTTGGCACGCAGCTCGTGGTGCTGGTGGCGCT
This sequence comes from Arthrobacter sp. P4_F10, assembly GCF_056401435.1. Classification (NCBI taxonomy): domain Bacteria; kingdom Bacillati; phylum Actinomycetota; class Actinomycetes; order Micrococcales; family Micrococcaceae; genus Arthrobacter; species Arthrobacter sp. P4_F10. Next base: position 6,326 of record NZ_JBFUJJ010000008.1, on the reverse strand, counting down.
GGTGCTGGGCCTCGTGGCCTTCGTCGGCAACAACAAGACGATCACACTCAACGTGGATGGCAAAGTCAGCTCCGTCCAGTCCTTCGGCGGAACCGTCGGAGAGGTCGTCAAGGGTGCCAAGGTTGAACTGCAGCCATCCGACAGGGTCTCGCCTTCGGTGGACGCCCACGTGCAGGACGGGTCCGTCATCAACGTCAACCTCGCAAAAGCCGTCAAGGTCAGCCTGGACGGCGCCGAGCGGACCATCTCCACGACCTCGCCCACCGTCGAAGGGCTCGTGACCGAACTCGGCGTGGCCAGCGCCTCGCAGGTCTCCGTGCCCAAGGACGCCCAGCTCGCCGTGTCCGGCTCGTTCGTTTCCATCTCGACGCCGAAGACCGTGAGCGTCGTCGCGGACGGCAAGGCTGCCGCGACCACCACGACGGCGGCCACCGTGGCCAAGGTGCTTGAGGACGCCGGGCTTTCGCTCGGAGCCAGCGACCGCGTCTCCCAGCCCGGGAACGCCCCCGTGGTCAATAACATGGTGATCAAGGTCTCCCGCGTCGACGTCAGCAAGACGGCCAACACCACCGAGCCCGTTGCCTTCGAAACACTCACCACCGAGAGCGCGGACATGTTCAAGGGTGAGAAGAAGGTCACCCAGGCCGGCGTCGCCGGCACCACCAGCAAGAGCTTCAAACTGGTCCTCGTGGACGGCCGCGAAGCTTCCCGGACCCTGGTGTCCGAGACCGTCAGCGCCCAGCCCGTCACCGAAAAGGTGACCGTCGGCACCAAGGAAAAGCCCACGCCGGCCGCCAACACCGGCGCGTCCGCCCCCGCCATGATGAACCAGGGCATGTGGGACAAGATCGCGCAGTGCGAATCCGGCGGCAACTGGTCCATCAACTCCGGCAACGGCTACTACGGAGGCCTGCAGTTCGACGTTAGGACCTGGCTCGGCTCCGGCGGCGGCGCCTACGCCCCGAACGCCGCTGCGGCCACCAAGGCCCAGCAGATCGACATCGCCAACCGCGTCTACGCGCAGCGCGGCCTGCAGCCCTGGGGTTGCGGCTGGGCCGCCTCCAGCTAGCACGCCAGAGCCGTAGGCCAGCCCGGCGGCTGACCGCCGGCCGCTGCCCGCCCGACTCCGCGGCTGCCGACCACAGCCAGGGGACCGCACAGGCCGGGTCCGGATTCGCTCCGGACCCGGCCTGCGGCGTACCCGCGCCGGGATAGGATACCTAGGTGACTGAACCGAGCCCCTCCGCCCCCGAAAGCTTGCCCGGAGCGGCGCCCGCACCGCTGATGGGTGCCTCCGATATCCGCCGGCTGGCAGAAGAAATCGGCGTGCGGCCCACGAAGACCCTCGGCCAGAACTTCGTCATTGACGGCAACACCATCCGGCGGATCGTAAACACCGCTGACATCCGGGCCGACGAGACCGTGCTGGAAGTCGGTCCCGGCCTCGGCTCGCTCACCCTTGGCCTGCTGGACGCCGCCCGGAGCGTGGTCGCCGTCGAGATCGATCCGGTCCTCGCCGGGCGCCTGCCGGCCACGGTGGGCCAGTGGCGGCCGGACGCCGTCGGGAATTTCCACCTGGTCCTGGCCGATGCCATGAGGGTCACCGAGCTGCCCGTCGAGCCGACCGCGCTCGTGGCGAATCTTCCCTACAACGTTGCCGTTCCCGTGGTGCTGCACCTCCTGCAGCGCTTCCCGAGCCTGCAGCACGGCCTGGTCATGGTCCAGGATGAAGTCGCCGACCGCCTCGCGGCCGGGCCCGGTTCCAAGACCTACGGCGTGCCTTCGGTCAAGGCCGCCTGGTACAGCAGCATGCGCAAGGCCGGCGTGATCGGCATGAACGTCTTCTGGCCTGCACCCAAAATCCATTCCGGACTCGTCGCCTTCACGCGCCGGGAGCCCCCCGTCACGACTGCCACCAGGGAACAGGTCTTCGCCGTGATTGACGCCGCCTTCGCGCAGCGCCGCAAGACGCTCCGGGCCGCCCTGGCAGGCTGGGCCGGCAGCGCCGCCGAGGCCGAACGCTGCCTGCGGGCCGCCGGCGTCGACCCCACCGCCCGCGGTGAAGTGATCGACATTGCGGCGTTCGCCAGAATCGCCGAAGCCCACGCGCAGCCGGTCGCCTGACGTCGTTCTGAGCTCCTGATGAGTTCCCCTGGGAGCTGTTCCGTGCTTGGAGCGCGGGCCGCGATGCCATAGCGTGGAGCCATGAACGCAGTGAGAGGGCGCTTTGCCGCGAGGACTGTTCGAGTCAAGGCTCCAGGCAAGGTCAACGTCTCACTGGACGTAGGGCCGTTGCGCCCGGACGGCTACCACTCAGTTGCCAGCGTCTACCTGGCCGTCTCACTCTACGAAGAAGTCGCGGCCACCAGCACCGATACCGGCGAGATCACCGTCAGCATCAGTTCCGCGAGCACTCTGGATCTTGACGGCGTGGACATCCCGCTCGATCACCGCAACCTGGCTTACAAGGCGGCAGCCATCATGGCCGACGTCTCGGAGCACTCCACCGGTGTCCACCTGGAGATCACCAAGCGGGTGCCCGTGGCCGGCGGGATGGGCGGCGGGTCCGCCGACGCCGCCGCCACCTTGCTGGCCTGCGACGCCTTGTGGAACAGCGGCCTGTCCCGCGACGAGCTGGCCCACCTGGCCGCCGAACTCGGCGCAGACGTCCCCTTCGCGCTGCTCGGCGGCACCGCCGTCGGGCTGGGCGTGGGCGACGACCTCTCGCCGGCCCTCGTCAAGGCCCAGACCGACTGGGTCCTCGTCACCGCCGACTTCGGCCTGTCCACCCCGGAGGTTTTCCGGACCCTGGACCGGCTGCGCGCGGCCGAGGGCGCGGCGGTGGACGAACCGGAAGCCGTGGATCCCGGCGTCATCACGGCACTGCGCACCGGCGACGCCGACGCCCTGAGCCGTGTCCTGGTCAACGACCTGCAGCGTGCCTCGATCGAGCTCGCCCCGGGCCTGCGCGAGACCCTGGGGCGCGGGGAGGCCTGCGGTGCGATCGCGGGAATCGTCTCCGGCTCCGGACCCACGGTCGCGTTCCTCGCGCACAGCCCCGCTGCCGCGGCCGGGCTCGCCGAAGAGCTCCGCCACCACAGTTTCGACGCCCTGGCCGTGCACGGCCCGGTGCACGGGGCCCGCATCATCTCCGATACGCTCCTTTAGGAGCTTTTCGAGCTCCCCACCGCATTACTTCACCGATACACCTAAGAAAGCAGTTCCCTGTGGCACACCTGCTCGGCGGCGAGAACCTCACGGTTTCGTATGCAACCCGTACCGTCCTCAATGGCATTACCCTCGGCCTTGAAGAGGGAGACCGGATCGGCATGGTGGGCCGCAACGGCGACGGCAAGTCGACCCTTATGCGGCTGCTGGCCATGCGCTCCACTCCGGACTCCGGCCGGGTGACCAAGCGCAGCGAGGTCAACATCGGCTACCTGGACCAGAGCGACGTGCTCGACGGCGACCTCACCGTCGGCGCCGCGATTGTTGGGGACCAGGCCGACTATGAATGGGCCCGCAATCCCCAGATCCGCGAAGTCATGGGCGGCCTGGTGTCCGACGTCGACTGGCACGCCAACGTCCATGCGCTCTCCGGCGGGCAGAAGCGGCGCGTGGCGCTGGCCAAGCTGCTGATCGAGGACCACGACGTCATCATGCTCGACGAACCCACCAACCACCTCGACGTCGAAGGCGTCGCGTGGCTGTCCCGGCACCTGAAGACGCGCTGGCGGGCCAACCAGGGCGCCTTCCTCGTGGTCACCCACGACCGCTGGTTCCTCGATGAGGTCTGCACCAAGACCTGGGAAATCCACGACGGCATCATGGACCCGTTCGACGGCGGCTACGCAGCCTACGTGCTGGCCCGCGCCGAACGTGACCGCTCCGCTTCCGTGGTCGAAAGCAAGCGCCAGCAGCTCGTGAAGAAGGAGCTCGCCTGGCTCCGCCGCGGTGCGCCGGCCCGCACCGCCAAGCCCAAATTCCGGATCGAGGCAGCCAACGCCCTGATCGCCGACGTCCCCGAGCCGCGCGACTCGACGGCGCTGAGCAAGATGGCCACGGCCCGGCTCGGCAAGGACGTCCTGGACCTTGAGAACGTCTCGCTGGACTTCCTCGGCGGCGATGCCGGGCAGAAGCTCTTCGACAACATCACCCTGCGGCTTGCCCCGGGCGAGCGGCTGGGCCTCGTGGGCGTCAACGGCGCCGGCAAGACCACCCTGCTGAAGCTCCTCAACGGCGAGATCCAGCCCACCTCCGGCAAGGTCAAGCGCGGCAAGACGGTGGTCACCGCGGTCCTCACCCAGGAGGTCAAGGAACTCGACGACGTCTCGGACCTGCGCGTGATCGAAGTGATCGAGCGTGAAAAGCGCTCCTTCAACGTCGGCGGCAAGGAATTCACCGCCGGCCAGCTCGTGGAGCAGCTTGGCTTCACCAACGAGAAGCAGTGGACCCCGGTCAGGGACCTCTCCGGTGGCGAACGCCGCCGGCTGCAGCTCCTGCGCCTGCTCGTGGGGGAGCCGAACGTGCTGATGCTTGACGAGCCGACCAACGACCTCGACACCGATACCCTCGCCGCCGTCGAAGACGTGCTCGACGGCTGGCCGGGCACGCTTGTTGTGGTCAGCCACGACCGGTACTTGCTGGAGCGCGTCACGGACCACCAGATGGCGCTCCTGGGCGACGGCAAGATCCGCGCCCTCCCGCGCGGCGTTGACCAGTACCTCGAATTGCGCGAAGGAGCCCTCGCCGGCTCCACGATCACCGGCGGCGGGAACCCCGTCACCTCCTCCGGCGGGGGTGCCGCGCCGGCCGCCGGCGGCCCTTCGGAGGGTGAAAAGCGCGACGCCCGCAAGGCCAAGAACCGGATCGACCGCCAGCTGGGCAAACTCAAGCAGCAGGAAGACAAGATCCACGCCCAGATGACGGCCGGGGCCGGGGACGCCAGCAAGTTCGACCAGCTCGCCGCACTCAACGCGAAACTCCAGGAACTCGCCGGGGAACGCGAAGCCCTCGAACTCGAATGGCTCGAGGCCCTGGAAGTGCTGGGGGAGTAGTCTCCCGGCTGCCGCGGGACATGCCCAGTGTGCTCGGCCACGGCTGGACATGCTCAGTGTGTTCGGGCACGGCTGGACATGCCCCTCGGAGCGTGTGACTCCCACGGGACATGTCCCAGTGAGCAGGCCAACACTGGACATGTCCTTTGCAGCCTTGAAAACACGCAGGACATGTCCCTTGGCGCGGGCCAAGGATGAGCATGTTGGTGTTATGTCCATTCCTCGTGACCAGCACTGAGCATGTCCCGCGGAGCGCGTGATTCCTGCAGGTCATGTCCCTCGGCTCGCCCCAAGGATGGGCATGTTGGTGTTATGTCCATTCCTCGTGACCAGCGCTGAGCATGTCCCGCGGAGCGCGTGAATCCCGCAGGTCATGTCCCTCGGGCCGCCTCAGGGATGGGCATGTTGGTGTTATGTCCATTCCTCGTGACCAGCGCTGAGCATGTCCCGTGGCAGCGAACGAGTCCCACCAGCCCCTGGGATTCAGTCCTGGCTGCGGAGACCCGGATCCTTCTGCAGCCCGGTCAGGCCATTCCAGGCCAGGTTCACGAGGTGCGCGGCGACTTCGCGTTTGTCCGGGGTGCGGCTGTCCTGCCACCACTGGCCCGTCATCGCGACCATCCCCACGAGCATCCGGGCGTACATGGCCCCGTCCGCGGGGCTGAAGCCGCGGCGGGCGAGCTCATCCTCGAGGATGTGCTCCACCCTGGCCGCCACCTGCGAGAGCAGCGTGGAGAACGCCCGTTCCGGCTGGGGCGGCGGTGCGTCGCGCATGAGGATGCGGAAGCCGTCGGTCCGGTCCTCGATGTAGGTCAGCAGGGCAAGGGCGGCCCGTTCCACGAGGACGCGCGGCTTGGCGTCCTCGGCCAGGGCATCGTTGATGGAGGCCAGCAGGATGTGGAACTCCTTTTCCACCACCTGCGTATACAGGCCTTCCTTGGAGCCGAAGTGCTCGTAGATCACCGGTTTGGAGACGCCCGCGGAGGCGGCGATTTCCTCGATGGTGGTGCCGTCCAGGCCGCGGACAGCGAAAAGCCCCCGGCCGATACCGATCAACTGCGTGCGCCGCTGCGGGCCCGTCATACGGGGCCGGGCAACGTGGCCGGGGGCACGCGCGGGCCTGCCGTTGCCGCCGTCCGCCCCGCCGGATGCCCCTGCACTCTTGATCACTGCACCATCATGCCCTACCGACCGGCGGGGCCGGCCCCGCCACCSCACCCGCCACCGCACGGGCCGCCCGCACCGGCCAGCCGCCCTACGGTGCCGCCG